>NZ_JBSFDW010000007.1:83068-96324 GCF_053594115.1 Streptomyces sp. NPDC001970
GCGTCCGCGGCGCGCCCGGCCGCGAATACACCCCCGGCTACCGCGGGGTCGGGCGCGGGACACGGCGGGGGCGCCCCCGGGGCCCCGCCCCGGGCCACGCCCCCATTCGTCGGTTCCGCCCGTGGCGCGTCAGCCCGCCTCGGTCGCGAGCCGCTCCAGCTGGGCCTTGATGACCGGTTCCGGGATCGCGGCCTTCCTCTCGTCCAGCATGTTCATGCCGTAGAACGCGGCGATTACGCCACCACTGCGCACGACGGTGTAAGTCATGGGCACCTTCTTGCCGCCGATCTCGCCAGTGATGCGGTAGCCGACGGCTTCGTCGCCCAGCTTCGGCGCCTTCAGGCCTTCGACCTTGTTGTAGGTCAGGCCGATGGTCTTGAAGCCCTTGGGACACTCGTCGATGGCCGTGCGGAGGTCCTTCATCACCTGCACCGCATTCGCCTTCGAATGCGATGTGAGCCACATGGAGCCCACCGTCGCGTTGGTCGCTTCGGCCGGTTGCAGCGAACGGTGCACCACACTCACCGACTTGATGTGTGTGAATCCGCCGAGCAGGCTCGCGAGGGGCTGGCAGACCTTCTTGTCGGCCTCCATGCCGCGACCGGCTTCCACCTCGGACTTGGCGACCTTCTTGGCGTCGAACCCTGCGGTCTTTCCGGTGAGTACCACCGCTTCGAGTGCCTTGCTGTCCAGCGCCCCCAGACGCTTTGCCTCGGCGGCCGAGCCGTCGTCCGACGGGGCGGCCGAGGATGAAGTCTTGGCCTTTTTGTCCGTGCCGGTCTTCACTGCCTCTCCGCTGCAGGCGGATATCAGGAGGGCGTTGGATAGGATGGCGGCCGCAGCGAGGGTGCGTCGCAACGTCATGTATGTTCCCGATGGTTCAGGTGTGTCAGGATATTCGTGATCCTATCCGGACGGCGAGCTGCTGTTGATCACGGTTGGGATACAGCTGGTTGCCTGCTTTTGGTAAAACCATAGAGAGATCAGGCTGTCGCAATAGGTTGCCTCCGTTGGTGAGTTGGAGTAGCCGATTACGCGTGTACTGAAATTGAATCGGTGATGTCGGTCAGTCCGCCTGGGGCAGCAGGTCGAGGTTGGCGACGGCAAGGTTGCCGATGTCGCGCTTGACCTTGATTCTTCAGCGGGGTTTGGTGGCTGACCGGCTCAGGGGTTCGCCCGTGATGTCCTCATGCCGTTCGAGGCGGGCCATCGCGTGACGCTGCGGGTGCGCCGGGTTCCACGGGCCCGGGGTGCTGCGGGGTGCCCTCCGTTCTGGTCCCCGGGGCGGGGCGGGGTGCGGCTGTCAGGCGAGGGCCGGGAGCGTGGTGAGCCGCTGCCAGCAGGTGGTGAACGCGTTCGCCCAGGGCCAGGTGGCCTCGATCCGCAGCCAGCGGCGGCGGGCGTAGTGCGCGAGGCGGGCAGGCGCGCACTCCGACAAGCAGGACGCGGCGGCGACCTGCAAGAGGACCTATGGCCATCACCCCTTGATGGGCTTCGCCGACCACGGACGGGGTGGGTCCGGAGAGCCCGTGGCAGGTCTGCTCCGGCTGGGAACGCGGGCTCGAACATCGCCGCCGACCACGTCGAAGCCGCCCAACTCGCCATGGCCCAGTTGCCCCAGCGCCCGTCGGGGCAGGCAGACCCTGATCCGCACCGACTCCGGCGGCGACACGCACGAGTTGCCCGGAGCCTCCTTGATCTTCTCCAGGATCGGCGGTCCGTCCTCGCCATCGGCGGACTCCGTCTCACCGGTGCGGTGTCGTCGTTCTGGTCGGCGCCGGTGACCAGGGCCACGATCGGCTCGGTGCTCTGCACCGTCAGCCGCGCCGAGATCCGCGCCGTCGGCATCCCCTCGGCCGCCCGCCGCCTCGCCGACACGATCCGGTCGCACTGCCCAGGGGGCGGCGGCTCGATGCTCTCCGTCCGGCAGTGGGCCAGAAGCTCCACCCGTACCTGTTCGGCCGTTCCTTGCGCGCGAGTTGCTCGGTGAGCCAGGCGGTCAGCGTGTCGGCGTCCGCGGCGCTGCGCTCCCGGAAGCCCAAGTACTTGCGGATCTGCGCACGGTGGTACTCGACCGTCCGGCCGGTCCACTCGTACGCCCCCAGTTCGGACGCGGGCGCCTGCACCTGCAGGGCGACGAACTCCACCGTCTTGCCGGGAAATTCGAACCGGAGCGGACATGCACAGGGCAGCTACCGCCACTCAAAATCGTCGCCATGATGAAAAGGAAGGCGGAAAAGGAGCCAACCGCCCTGGGGCGCCGATTCGAGCTTTCGTGAGGGTGCTGCCCGCGACGCCTGCGAACTCAGAGGGATGCGCCCCTGCCCCACAGCTCCTCGGCGTGTTCCACGAACCTGTCGAACATCCCGCTGTCGCCCTGACGGCGCAGGTGCAGCAGCGGGGAGTCGTGGCCGACCAGCCTCGCCAGGTGCGGGGTGACGAGGGCGTTGTGATCGAAGCGGAACACAGACAGGGAAACGTGATTCACGGCGTCGTCCGCGTTGCTCAGGCGCGCCTCCAGGCCATCCATGGGGCCAAGGCGCTCCAGGTTCTCCAGGGTGATCCTGATGCGCGTGGAGACACTGAGTGTGACGTCCTCGATGGCCTCGCGCCGACGGGTGGCCTCCCCATCGGGATCCCCCAGCAGGAATCGCACCCGGCAGCCAGACTCAACCTTCCGGCGCAGGGTGTCCACGAACGCCGGCTGCTCCAGCCAGACGAAGTAATTCGTGTACCCGGCAAAGAAGATCTCTTCGCTCGCGCCCTCGATGAGCTCACCCCACACCGTGGACGGGCAGGCGGACCGGTACGGGTAGGCGTGCACCAACTCCCGGTCGTGGCCGGTCTTGACGCGGTCCTGTACAGCTTTCGGCCAGATCATCTCTTCGTCCACCTTCAGCGCCGCGCAGGCGTCGACACGGTTCCTTGCATGGGGTACGAGCTCGGCGTCGGCCAGCCACCGTTCGACCGTCTTGGGGGCCACGCCGATACGGGCAGCGAGTTTCCGGGGCGTGAGCTGTGCGTCAGCCATAGCTGATCGTAGAGCGGCGTTCAAGAATTCCCCCAGCGACGTTTGGGCCTTCTTGAACCGTAGCGACAGCCTGCCCAACTGTCCTCGTGATGAGCGGAGATACGTCCTCAAGGGGGCGTCAGCATCACAGGCGTGAGCACTTCGAAGACGACGATGGACCCTCCCGTACAGCTGCTGCTCCCGCCGGATCCTCCGCCACCCGTCCAGAGTTGTGCGCTGTGTGTCGCACTGGCCGAGCAGCGCCGGGCGGCCGTGGGTCGTGGTGATTACTCCGGGGCGACGGATGCAAGCGTGGAGATCCGTAACCATCCGCACCGGATGAGGGGGTGGCGCGTTGGAAATGAGTCAATGGCGTGACGGCCGTACGGTGGCCGGCGACGCGACGAGCGCGCTCATCCACGCGCTGGCCGAACTGGGCATCCCGGAGCGCCAGTACCGCCACGCGAGGCCGGTGGTCACCTGCTCCGGCAGGCCCTACGTCTACCTGGGGCTTGTCCCCGCCGAGGTCGTCGAGAGGATCGCCGAGGCGCTGGGGGGCGCCCCGACGGCCGAGCCATAGCAGCAATGCCCGCAGCGCGATCGCGCGGACCGTGCCCCCGCTGAGGAGTGTGGCCCGCGGTAGCAGCCGAGGCTCAGTGTCACGCATCGTGACGCTCCGGACATGGTGCTGACCACGGCCATACACGCGGAGCGCACCGCGGAGAACCTCACCACCGCGTCGCGGCTCTTCGCGAATTCGCCGTTGAGCTGCTGGACGCGCTCTCCGACGCTGCGGAGTCCGGGGCCAGGGATCCAGTGCGCCGCGCGATCGTCTCTTGCGCGGGCGACAGCCCGGATCAACGCCGATCCCGACCAGCTCAAGGATGCTCTGCGCAGGCTGAGCGGCGTCGACGTAGGCCCGGTCGAGGTGCATGAATGAGCCCGAAGAAAGGGGATCGGGTCAGTGTCCCCCCGCTCAGCGGCTGGAACGTCGTCTAGACGAGTCATTCCGAATGATCGTTAGTGGTCGTACGCGATCAGCGATCGCATGACCGGCTGTCCGGTCTTGTGGTTGTGCCAGATCGCGGCGGCCATCGCGAGGACGCGTTGGGCGACGCGGACGGCGACGCCCTCGAAGGTCCGGCCGCCGTGCTGTTCCAGGTCGAGCTGGCCTTTGAGGGTGTCGTTGACCGACTCGATCAGCTGCCGTACCGACTTGAGGAGGCTCTCCCCCTTGCGGTTCTTCTCGCGCTTGAACGACGGCCGCAGCAACTCGGCGCCCCGCAGGGCCAGATCTGCCTCGAACTCCTTCGAGGCGAAGCCCTTGTCGGAGATCACCAGCAGACCCGGCCGGTCGATGACCGTCCCGGGCTCGCGGTCGAGCATCGCGGTTAGCACCTCGCGCTCGTCGATCTTCGGGTTCGCCAGGGCCCACAGGATCGGCATCCCGATCGGGGTGCACACCAGGAAAAGGCGCAGGCCCCAGAAGAACCGGCTGTGGCTGGCGCAGTACCCGTATCCGGCCCAGCCGGCCATGTCCGAGCGCTTCGCCGTCGGGCGCGAGCGGCCGCATTCCACCGGCGTGGAGTCGACGACCCAGTGCGGGTCGAACCAGAAGTCGGTGTCGACAGCCAGCAGCCGTATCACCTTCTTGACCAGCGGCCACGCAGCCCGCAGCCGCTTGTTCCAGCCCGGCTGCCTGGGCACGTACGGGAACATCGCACCCAGCCGGGAATCCACGAACCGCAGCCACCGCGACTCCGACGTGAACCCGAGCATCGCCTGCGCGACTGCCAGGCAGACCAGCTCGGAGTCCGTCAGCCGCGGCGGTCGGCCCAGCCATCGGGTGTCTCCGATCTCGTCATCGATCTTCACGTACAGTGCGGTCAGCAGGGCGTCTAGGTTGTTCGTCACACAACGATCTTGGACGCCCTGTCTGCGTTCCCGGACACACCGTCAACATTCGGAATGACTCGTCTAGGGGACGACGGAGGCAGCGACCGGATGGCAGGAGCTGTGCCGCGTGGCGTTAGCCAACGCCCATCACTGCCTGGAAGCGCTGCGCACCGATCCGTTGTCGCGCAGCAACTGGAACCGCCCGCACCAGTTGCGCGGTAAACATGCCGCGAGGAATGGAACGGGTCCCAGCTCGAACAGTGGGAGTGCGAAATCACCAATGGCGGCAGGGTTGGGTACCTGGTCAGCCCGGAGACCTCCACCGTGATCCTGATGTACGCCTCGCCGCGCCACCCCAAGAACACCGAAGAGGCACGCCGTACGACGGTGGGCCGTACCCCTCGCATACGAGGAGTACGGCCCACGCGCCCGAAGGGCCGAGTCTCAGGCAGACGCCTTGGCGCCGCCCAGGTGGTGCACCCGCACCATGTTCGTGGTGCCCGGGACACCCGGAGGGGAGCCCGCGGTGATGATCATGGTGTCGCCCCCGTTGAAGCGCTGGAGCTTCAGCAGGGCCGCGTCGACGAAGTCGACCATCGCGTCCGTGGTCTCCACGAACGGGGCGATGAAGGGCTCGACGCCCCAGCTCAGGGTGAGCTGGTTGCGGGTCGACTCCTCCGTCGTGAAGGCCACGATCGGCTGCTGGGCCCGGTAGCGGGAGAGCCGGCGGGCCGTGTCGCCGGACTGGGTGAAGGCGACCAGGGCGCGGCCGTCGAGGAAGTCGGCGATCTCGCAGGCCGCGCGGGCGACCGAACCGCCCTGGGTGCGCGGCTTCTTGCCCGGGACCAGGGGCTGGAGGCCCTTGGAGAGGAGCTCCTCCTCCGCGGCGGAGACGATCTTGGACATCGTCTTGACCGTCTCGATCGGGTACGCGCCCACGCTGGACTCCGCGGACAGCATGACCGCGTCCGCGCCGTCCAGGATCGCGTTGGCGACGTCGGAGGCCTCGGCGCGGGTCGGGCGGGAGTTGGTGATCATCGACTCCATCATCTGGGTCGCCACGATCACCGGCTTGGCGTTGCGGCGGCACAGCTCGATGAGGCGCTTCTGCACCATCGGGACCCGCTCCAGCGGGTACTCGACGGCCAGGTCGCCGCGGGCCACCATCACGCCGTCGAAGGCCATGACGACATCCGCCATGTTGGCGACGGCCTGCGGCTTCTCCACCTTGGCGATGACCGGGACCCGGCGGCCCTCCTCGTCCATCACCTTGTGGACGTCCTTGACGTCGTTGGCGTCGCGGACGAAGGAGAGCGCGACCATGTCGCAGCCCATCCGCAGCGCGAAGCGCAGGTCCTCGACGTCCTTCTCGGACAGGGCCGGGACATTGACCGCCGCGCCGGGCAGATTGATGCCCTTGTGGTCGGAGATGACCCCGCCCTCGATCACGATGGTCTTGACCCCGGTGCCGTCGACCTCGGTGACCCGGAGCTCGACGTTGCCGTCGTTGATGAGGATCTGGTCGCCCTTGTCGACATCGCCGGGCAGGCCCTTGTACGTCGTACCGCAGATGGACTTGTCACCGGGGACGTCCTCGGTGGTGATCGTGAACTCGTCCCCGCGGACCAGCTCGACCGGCCCCTCGGAGAAGGTCTCCAGCCGGATCTTCGGGCCCTGGAGGTCGGCGAGCACGCCCACGGGGCGGCCGGTCTCCGCCACCGCCCTGCGGAGACGGTCGTACCGCTCCTGGTGCTCTGCCTGGGTCCCGTGGCTCATGTTGAATCGGGCCACGTTCATGCCGGCCTCGATGAGCGCTTTCAGCTGCTCGTAGGAGTCGACGGCGGGGCCCAGTGTGCAGACGATTTTGGAACGGCGCATAAGGCGGATCCTATCGGTTTGTTTCTACGCGGAATATTCCATCTGGCGGAAAATACAAATGGGCGGACCGCCGCTCAGGCGAGGGCTTCGCCGACCAGTGCGAAGGTCTGTTGCGCGATCTCCAGTTCCTCGTCCGTCGGCACCACCGCCACCGCCACCCGCGCGCCCTGCGGCGAGACGATCCGTGGCTCGTCCGACCGTACGGCGTTGAGGTCCGCGTCCACCACAAGCCCCAGCTCCTCCAGCCCGGCGATGGCGGCCTCCCGCACCGGAGCCGCGTTCTCGCCGACGCCCGCGGTGAACGCGACCGCGTCCACCCGGCCGAGAACCGCGTAGTAGGCGCCGATGTACTTCTTCAGCCGGTGGACGTAGATCTCGAAGGCGAGCCGCGCCCGCTCGTCGCCCTCGTCGATGCGGCGGCGGATCTCCCGCATGTCGTTGTCACCGCACAGCCCCACCAGGCCGCTCTTCTTGTTCAGCAGGACGTCCACATCGTCCTCGGACATCCCCGCCACCCGCTTGAGGTGGAAGGTGACCGCGGGGTCGATGTCGCCCGAGCGCGTGCCCATGACGAGCCCTTCCAGCGGGGTCAGCCCCATCGACGTGTCCACACAGCGGCCGCCCGCGACCGCCGACGCCGAGGCGCCGTTGCCCAGGTGCAGCACGATGACGTTGACGTCCTCCGGAGCCCTGCCGAGCAGCGCGGCGGTCCGGCGCGAGACGTACGCGTGCGAGGTGCCGTGGAAGCCGTAGCGGCGGATCCGGTGCCGGTCCGCCGTCTCGACGTCGATCGCGTACCGCGCCGCGTACTCCGGCATCGTCGTGTGGAACGCCGTGTCGAACACCGCGACCTGCGGAAGGTCGGGGCGCAGCGCCTGGGCGGTACGGATGCCCGTGATGTTCGCCGGGTTGTGCAGGGGCGCCACCGGGACGAGGCGCTCGATCTCCGCCATCACCTCGTCGGTGATCACGGTGGGCTCGGTGAACTTCAGTCCGCCGTGCACCACCCGGTGGCCGATCGCCGCCAGTTCGGGGGAGTCGAGGCCGAGCCCGTCCTGCGTCAGCTCCTCGGCGACCGCCTTCAGCGCCGCGTCGTGGTCCGCGATCGGGCCCGTACGCTCCCGTTTCGTGCCCCCGCCGGTCAGCGGGGTGTGCACGAGCCTGGATGTCTCCTCGCCGATCCGCTCGACCAGGCCGACGGCCAGGCGCGCGCTGTCGCGCATGTCCAGCAGCTGGTACTTCACCGACGAGGAGCCGGAGTTGAGGACGAGAACGCGCGTGGCGGTCATACGGGGAGCTCCTGAGCCTGGGACTGGATCGCGGTGATGGCGACCGTGTTGACGATGTCGCTGACCAGCGCGCCGCGCGACAGGTCGTTGACCGGCTTGCGCAGGCCCTGCAGCACCGGTCCGACGGCCACGGCGCCGGCCGAACGCTGCACGGCCTTGTAGGTGTTGTTGCCGGTGTTGAGGTCCGGGAAGATCAGCACGGTCGCCTGGCCCGCCACCTCCGAGTCCGGCAGCTTGGTCGCCGCGACGGACGGTGCGACCGCGGCGTCGTACTGGATCGGGCCCTCGATCTTCAGCTCGGGATGCCGCTCCCGCACCAGCTTCGTGGCCTCACGCACCTTGTCGACGTCCGCGCCGGAGCCCGACGTGCCGGTGGAGTACGACAGCATCGCGATCCGCGGCTCGACCCCGAAGCGGGCCGCCGTGGCCGCCGACTGCGCGGCGATGTCGGCGAGCTGCTCGGCGTCCGGGACCGGGTTGACCGCGCAGTCGCCGTACACCAGCACCTTGTCGGCGAGGCACATGAAGAAGACGGACGACACGATCGAGGCGTCCGGCTTCGTCTTGATGATCTCGAACGCGGGGCGGATCGTCGCGGCCGTGGAGTGCACCGAGCCGGACACCATGCCGTCGGCCAGGCCCTCCTGGACCATCAGCGTGCCGAAGTAGTTCACGTCCGAGACGACGTCGTACGCCAGTTCCACCGAGACGCCCCTGTGGGCGCGCATCTCCGCGTACCGCTCGGCGAAGGGCTGGCGCAGCTCGGAGGTCGCGGGGTCGATCAGCTGGACGGCGGCGAGGTCGATGCCGAGGTCGGCGGCCTTCTTGCGGATGACGTCGGAGTCGCCGAGCAGAGTCAGATCGCAGACGTCACGGCGCAGCAGTACGTCGGCGGCCTGCAGCACCCGCTCCTCCGCGCCCTCGGGCAGCACGACGCGGCGTCGGTCGGCGCGGGCCTGGTCCAGCAGATCGTGCTCGAACATCATCGGCGTGACCCGGCCGGTACGTGCGACCTCGACCCGTGCGAGCAGCCCCACCGTGTCGACGTGGCGCTCGAAGAGGCCGAGCGCGGTCTCCGCCTTGCGCGGGGTCGCCGCGTTCAACTTGCCTTCCAGCGCGAAGAGCTCGGCCGCGGTGGGGAAGGAGCCGCCGGGCACCGAGATCACCGGGGTGCCCGGCGCGAGCCGGGACGCCAGGGTGAGGATCGAGTCGGCGGGGCGTTCGTCGAGGGTGAGCAGCAGGCCCGCTATGGGCGGCGTGCCCGCGGAGTGCGCGGCGAGCGCCCCGACCACCAGGTCGGCGCGGTCACCTGGGGTGACGACCATGCAGCCGGGGGTCAGGGCCTTCAGGAGGTTCGGCAGCATGGCGCCGCCGAAGACGAAGTCCAGCGCGTCCCTGGCGAGCCCGGAGTCGTCCCCGAGCAGCACGGTGGCCCCCAGGGCGTGGGAGATCTGGGCGACCGTGGGCGCGGCGAGCGCGGGCTCGTCCGGCAGGACGTAGCAGGGGACCGGCAGGCGGGCGGCGAGCCGCTCGGCGATCACTTCGCGGTCCTCGGGCGCCACCCGGTTCACGACCATCGCGAGGATGTCGCAGCCCAGCACCTCATAGGCGCGATGGGCGTTGCGGGTCTCGGCGCGTACGGACTCGGCGGTCTGGCCCTTGCCGCCCACCACGGGGATGACGGAGGCGCCGAACTCGTTGGCCAGCCGTGCGTTCAGGGCAAGCTCGTCGGGGAGTTGGGTGGCGTGGAAGTCCGTGCCGAGGACGAGGACTACCTCGTAGTCGCGCGCCACCGCGAGGAAGCCGTCGACGAGGCGGGACACCAGCTCGTCGGTGCCCTGCTCGGCCTGGAGCGCCGCGGCGTCGTGGTAGTCCATGCCGTAGACGGTCGACGGGTCCTGCGAGAGCCGGTAGCGGGCACGCAGCAGGTCGAACAGACGGTCGGGTCCGTCATGCACCAGTGGCCGGAACACGCCCACCCGGTCCACCTGGCGGGTCAGGAGCTCCATGACTCCCAGCTGGACCACCTGGCGACCGTCCCCCCGGTCGATCCCGGTCACGTACACGCTGCGCGTCACGCGTGCTCTCCTGTCCTGTGTGGTGTGTGCGGTGTGTCATGCGGCGCGGCGTGCGCGCCCGCCAGGGCTGGGCTCCGGGCCCGAGCACCGCTCGGCGTCATGCTCGCGAGCTCGAAAAACCCCGATAGGGTGGCGTTGCCCCCTTGACAATACCTCTGGGGCTGGGTAAAGCGCCCGCCGCGTACCCCCGCTGTCCAGGGGAGCTGCCGGAGGGCGCGGTCCAGACCGGGCGTGTGAGAATCGAAATCGCTCACACGTATCACCAGCGAGCAGGAGACACAGCACGATGCGCATCGGAGTTCTCACCGCAGGCGGCGACTGCCCCGGCCTGAACGCCGTGATCCGGTCGGTCGTGCACCGTGCCATGACCGGCCACGGCGACGAAGTCATCGGCTTCGAGGACGGATTCAAGGGCCTGCTCGACGGTAACTACCGCCCGCTCGACCTGAATGCGGTGAGCGGCATCCTCGCCCGCGGCGGCACGATCCTCGGCTCCGCGCGGCTCGAGCGCGCCCGGCTGCGCGAAGCCGCCGAGAACTGCGAGGAGTTGGCCCGCCGCTACAACCTGGACGCACTCATCCCCATCGGCGGCGAGGGCACGCTGACCGCAGCCCGGATGCTGGCCGACGCCGGTATGCCCGTCGTCGGCGTACCCAAGACGATCGACAACGACATCTCCGCCACCGACCGCACCTTCGGCTTCGACACCGCGGTCATGGTCGCCACCGAGGCCATCGACCGACTCAAGACCACCGCCGAGTCCCACCAGCGGGTCATGGTCGTCGAGGTGATGGGCCGGCACGCGGGCTGGATCGCGCTGGAGTCCGGAATGGCGGGCGGCGCGCACGGAATCTGCCTGCCGGAGCGCCCCTTCGAGGTCGACGACCTGGTGAAGATGGTCGAGGAACGCTTCGCGCGCGGCAAGAAGTTCGCGGTCGTCTGCGTCGCGGAGGGTGCACACCCGGCCGAGGGGTCGATGCCGTACGAGAAGGGCGAGATCGACCAGTACGGCCACGAGCGCTTCGCCGGCATCGGCAACCGGCTCGCCGTCGAGCTCGAGCGGCGCCTGGGCAAAGAGGCGCGGCCGGTCATCCTCGGCCACGTCCAGCGCGGCGGCGTCCCCACCGCGTACGACCGGGTCCTCGCGACCCGCTTCGGCTGGCACGCGGTGGAGGCGGCGCACCGCGGCGAGTTCGGCAGGATGACCGCGCTGCGGGGCACGCAGGTTGTGCTGGTGCCGCTGGCGGAGGCGGTGTCGCAGCTGAAGACGGTGCCGGATGACCGGGTGTTCGAGGCGGAGTCGGTGTTCTGACGCCGGTGCGGGGTGCGCCCGCGTCTGCGGTCCGCCGCCGGTGACGTCCGGTAGGACGCGTGTCCGTCCGTCCTCGAACGCCGGACCGGCCGAATTGCGGGGCGGGAAACGCTCGCCGCGGCTCCCGGGCTCGGCGGAACGCGCTACCCCGGGGCCAGGGCCCAGAAGTGGTCGACCACCCGGTCGAGGAATTCCCGGCCCGACTCGCCCGAGCCGCCCGACGCGCCCCGGCTGGACGTCGTCACCATGCGCGCGTGGTAGTCCTCGTGGAGCTGCTGCAGGACGTGCTCGAGTTCCCCCTTCGGCATCGGCAGCAGCTTCGCGACCGGGCGTACGTACGCCTGCCACCGCGTCGTCGCCGCGCTCCGCAGCAGCTCCGCGAGCTCTTCGTCGCGGCCGGTGGCGGTGAGCAGCTCGCGCGGGGAGAGGGAGAGGTTCTCGGCGAGGGCGGCGGTCTGGCGTTCGTTGCCCCGCCAGCGGTTCGTGTCCTCCATCCTCCGGTACGAGGCCACGTCCAGGCCCACCCGGCGGGCCAGGTCCTCCACGGTCATGGCCCGCGCCATCCGGTGCTCGCGCAGGGTCCTCGCCGGGCCCAGCAGGTCACCGGGCGCACACCACAGCACCCCGGCCAGCGCCGTCAGCTCCTGGGAGTTCGGCGCCAGCAGCCCACGTTCCCAGGCGACCACGATGTCCGGGGCGATCTGGAGTCCGTACTGGGCCTGGAGGCCGTACGCAACGTGGCCGGGAGCCATCCCCAGCGCCTCGCGCAGTCGGCGGGCGGCAGGGGCGTCGAAGGGCGGGGTGGAGTGCACCGGCACACGGTAAGAGGCGGGACGACGCGATGACTACGGTGCGTTCACCCAAGGTCACCGCTCGTAGGAACGTCCAGAAATGCGGTCGAGCGCATTCCGTCCCGGAGACGGACCGGTCGACACGCGTAGCGTACCTGTCGGTGCGTACCGGCCGGCAGGCTCCGGCCGACGGTTTCAGCGTCCCGACGGAACCCATCGGTACTGGAGCTCGGGGCGGCCTATCTGCCCGTACTGAGGACTGCGGGCCGCCCTGCCCTCGGTGACCAGGTGCTCCAGATAGCGGCGCGCGGTGATCCGCGAGATCCCGACGGCCGTCCCGGCCTCGGCCGCGGTGAGCCCCGCCGGGGCGTCGCGGAGCGTGCGGGTCACAGCCTCGAGCGTGGGACCGCTGAGACCCTTGGGGAGCGCGGCGGGCTGAGGCGTACGGAGCGTCGCGAGCGCCCGGTCCACCTCGTCCTGGCCCGACGCCTCGCCGGCGGTCGCGCGGAACTCGGCGTACCGGGTGAGGCGGTCGCGGAGCGTGGCGAAGGTGAAGGGCTTGAGGACGTACTGGACGACCCCGAGCGACACGCCCTCGCGGACGATCGCGAGGTCGCGGGCGGACGTGACGGCGATGACGTCCGCGGAGTGGCCCGTGGCGCGCAGCGCTCGCAGCAGCTGGAGCCCGTGCCCGTCGGGCAGATACAGATCCAGCAGGATCAGATCGACGGGCGTCCGCTCGAGCGCCCGGTGCGCCTCGGCGCGCGAGCGCGCCACACCGGCGACGGTGAACCCCGCCACGCGCCCGACATAGAGAGCGTGTGCGTCGGCGGCGACGGGGTCGTCCTCGACGACGAGCACGCGGATGCCGTCGCCGGGGCCGGGGCCCTGGGGCTGTCCGGCGGTCGGGGTCACAGGATCACCTCCGCGGCACGCAGCGGCAGTCGCACCGTGCTGTGTCTTCCGGGGGCCAACCCCCGGATCTCCGGCCGGTTCATGTGC
>NZ_JBSFDW010000007.1:96423-124519 GCF_053594115.1 Streptomyces sp. NPDC001970
ATCACCTCCGCGGCACGCAGCGGCAGTCGCACCGTGCTGTGTCTTCCGGGGGCCAACCCCCGGTTCTCCGGCCGGTTCATGTGCTCACCTCCGCGGGACGCAGCGGCAGTCGCACCGTGCTGTGTCTTCCGTGGGGCAACCCCCGGTTCTCCGGCCGGTTCATGTGCTCACCTCCGCGGCACGTAGCCGCAGCCGCACCGTGAATTCCGCGCCCCCGTCAGGGCCTTGGGCCACCTCCACCGTCCCCCGGCCACGATGCGCGGCCTGGCGCACCAGCGCCAGGCCCAGGCCGCGCCCGGGGCCCCTGGTCGACCACCCACGCTGGAACACGGCGTCCACGTCCCCGGCGCGCACGCCCGGGCCGGTGTCGGCGACGCGCAGGACGAGTTCGTCCTCGTCGGTGCGGACAGTGACGGTGACCCGGGCACGGGCCGTCCCGGCGGCCCGTTGCGCAGGCACGCCGCCCGTGCCCGACGCCGCCTCGACCGCGTTGTCGATCAGGTTGCCGAGGATCGTGACGAGATTGCGCTGGGGGAGCCACGGTGGGAGGACTCCGTCGTCGAGGCGGCTGTCGTCGGTGAGGACGAGTTCGACGCCGCTCTCGTTGGCCTGGGCGGCTTTGCCCAGCAGGAGGGCGGCCAGGACCGGTTCGGCGACCGCCGTGACGACGCGGTCCGTGAGGGCCTGGGCCAGCTCCAGCTCGGCCGTGGCGAACTGGACCGCCTCGTCCACGCGGCCCAGTTCGATGAGGGATACGACGGTGTGGAGGCGGTTCGCCGCCTCGTGGGCCTGGGCGCGCAGGGCCTGGGTGAAGCCGCGTTCGGAGTCCAGCTCGCCCGTGAGGGACTGGAGCTCGGTGTGGTCACGCAGGGTCACGACCGTACCCCGGCGTTCGCCGCCGACCACCGGCTGCGTGGAGACGACCAGCACCCGGTCCGCGGTCAGATGCAGCTCGTCGACGCGCGGCTCGCTCGCCAGCAGCGCGCCCGTGAGCCCGGGCGGCAGCCCCAGTTCGTCGACGCCCTTGCCCACGGCGTCCGCTTCCAGGCCGAGCAACTCCCGTGCGCCGTCGTTGATCAGGGCGATCCGGCGCCGCCAGTCCAGCATCACCAGTCCCTCGCGCACCGCGTGCAACGTGGCCTGGTGGTAGTCGTGCATGGCGCTCAGATCCGACGCGTTCATCCCGTGCGTATGCCGCCGCAGGCGCGCGTTGATCACGTACGTACCGACTCCGCCGAGCACCAGCGCCGCGCAGGCCATCCCCAGCAGCGCGGTCACCTGCTGCCGCACCTGCTCGCTGATCCTGTCGATGGTGATGCCCGCGCTCACGAGCGCGACGATCCGGCCACCGTCCCGCACGGGCGCCACCGTCCGCACCGAAGGCCCCAGCGTCCCCGTGTACGTCTCCGAGTACGTGCGCCCGCGCAGCGCCTCGTCGATGTGGCCCAGATACATGCGGCCGATCTCGCCCGGCTCCGGATGGGTCCACCGCGTCCCGTCCGGCGCCATGATCACCACGAAGGTGACGCCCGTGTCCTTCCGCACCCTCTCGGCGTACGGCTGCAGCACCACCGTCGGATCGGGGGTCCGCACCGCCGCCACCACCGACGGGGAGTCGGCCACCGCCGTCGCGGACGCCGTCGCCTGCCGCCGTGCGGTGTCCTCGGCCTGCGTGCGGCCGGTGACGTACGTGAAGAACGCGAAACCGGCCACGACAGCGGCGACCAGCACGACCTGTATGGCGAAGAGCTGGCCGGCGAGGCTGCGGAAGCGGGGAACGTGCATGCCGTAAGTCTGCCTGGCCGATTTCGTGTGAACGAAACGTACGTAACGGTGACCGGGGTCACAGGCTGATGAATAGTCGCGGCATCGAGGGCATCCGCCGGGACGTGGATGTTCGTCAGGCCGAGGAGGAATCCCCGTGGCAACCGCACCAGCAGCCGCAAGGCGGGACCGCACCCATTATCTGTATCTCGCCGTCATCGCTGCCGTCGCCCTCGGCATCGTGGTGGGCTTCGCCGCACCCGGTGTCGCCGTCGAGCTCAAACCGCTCGGCACCGGCTTCGTGAACCTGATCAAGATGATGATCTCCCCGATCATCTTCTGCACGATCGTGCTCGGCGTCGGCTCGGTCCGCAAGGCCGCCAAGGTCGGCGCGGTCGGCGGCCTCGCGCTCGGCTACTTCCTGGTCATGTCGACGGTGGCGCTCGCCATCGGCCTGCTCGTCGGCAACCTGCTGGACCCGGGCTCCGGTCTCCACCTCACCGAGGCCGTGAAGGCCGCGGGCGAGAAGCAGGCGGCGGGGGCGCACGAGAGCACCGTGGACTTCCTCCTCGGGGTCATCCCGACGACCCTGGTGTCGGCCTTCACCGAGGGCGAGGTGCTGCAGACCCTGCTCGTCGCGCTGCTCGCGGGCTTCGCGCTGCAGGCCATGGGCTCGAGCGGTGAGCCGATCCTGCGCGGCATCGGGCACATCCAGCGGCTCGTCTTCCGCATCCTCGCGATGATCATGTGGCTGGCTCCGGTGGGCGCCTTCGGTGCGATCGCGGCCGTGGTCGGAGAGACCGGGGTCGACGCGCTGAAGTCCCTCGCGGTCATCATGATCGGCTTCTATGTCACGTGTGCGCTGTTCGTCTTCCTGGTCCTGGGCACGCTGCTGCGTCTGGTCGCAGGGGTGAACCTGTTCGCGCTGCTGAAGTACCTGGGCCGCGAGTTCCTGCTCATCCTCTCCACCTCGTCGTCCGAGTCCGCGCTGCCGCGGCTCATCGCGAAGATGGAGCACTTGGGCGTCTCCAGGCCCGTCGTCGGCATCACCGTCCCGACGGGTTACTCCTTCAACCTGGACGGCACCGCGATCTATCTGACGATGGGCTCGCTCTTCGTGGCGGAGGCGATGGGCACCCCGCTCTCGGTCGGCGAGCAGATCTCGCTGCTCGTCTTCATGGTCATCGCTTCGAAGGGTGCCGCAGGCGTCACCGGCGCGGGTCTGGCGACTCTCGCGGGCGGCCTGCAGTCGCACCGCCCCGAGCTCGTCGACGGCGTCGGCCTCATCGTCGGCATCGACCGCTTCATGAGCGAGGCCCGCGCCCTCACCAACTTCGCGGGCAACGCGGTCGCGACCGTCCTCGTCGGCACCTGGACCAAGGAGATCGACAAGGCGCGGGTCGCCGAAGTCCTCGCCGGTCGCGTGCCGTTCGACGAGCAGACCCTCGTCGACGACCACGCCCCGGCCGGCGGCGCCGTGGACGTACCCGGGCCGCGGCAGGACGAGAAGGGCGAGCTGGCGACCACGAAGGTCTGACCGCCAGGTCCGAACGCCACCCCCACCCAGCGGGCCCCGGCACCGAGCCGGGGCCCGCACCCGTGCTCAGCCGGCCGGGAACGAGAACACGGCGCAGGTCGTCGTCCCGTGCGCGTACAGCTTCCCGTCCTCGATCCCCACGACCCGCGCCTCGGCCGTCGCCGTCGTACGCCCGACGTGCAGGGCCGTTCCTGTGACCCGCAGCGGCGCGGTGTCGGCGAAGACCGGCCGGACCAGATGCAGACTGAGCTGGGTCGTGGTGTACGTGGACCCCGCGGGCAGCCGGCTCATCACCGCCGAGCCGAGCGCGGCGTCCAGCACCGCGGCGAGATAGCCGCCGTGCACGCTGCCCATCGGGTTGTAGAGGTGCTCGCCGTGCTCGGTCTCGAAGACCGCGAGCCCGTCGCCGACCTCCACGAAGCGGAAGCCGAGCGTGCTCATGATCGGCGCGGCGGGGAAGCGGCCGTCGATCGCGGCCCGGAGGATCTCGCGGCCCGTCATCCCCAGCACATCGGCCGTCGGCCGCACCGGCGCGCCCCAGGTGTGCGTACGGGAGCGGGTGCCCGCGGGCTCCGGACGTCCGGCAGGATCGGGACGCCCGGCAGGATCGGGACGCCCGGCATGCTCCGGACGATCGACGCGCGGCGGACGATCGACGCGCTCGGGATGGGTCTCTTCGCTGCTGATGTCCATGCTCATGCCGTGAATCCAACCCCGGGGCCGAGCGCGGGACGAGTGTCGTATCCGACGCGCTTCATACGGTTTCCGGCGTGAGGGCGAGTGCCGGGGGACCACGGGCGGGTGTCTCTGGATGGCCGCGGGACCATGGGTGCCCAAAGGTGAAACCGTGGCCGCACCCGGCGGTGCACCGGAACAACGGGAGAGGCGCATGCCGAAGTACCTCGTCCAGGCCAGTTACACCGCAGAGGGAACCAGGGGCCTGCTCAAGGAAGGCGGCACGGGCCGCAGGCAGGCCGTGGAGCAGGTCATCAGTTCGTGCGGAGGCACCCTCGACTGGATGTACTTCGCCTTCGGCGACGACGATCTCTACTGCGTCATCGACATGCCCGACGACATCTGCATGGTCTCCACCGCCATGGCGGTCCGTGCCACCGGAGCCGTGCAGTCCAGGGTCGTCCCGCTGATCAGCGTGGAGGACATCGACACCGCAGCCAGGAAGTCGGTCGAATTCCGTCCTCCGGGCGCGTGAGCCGGGCCTGAGTGCCGCGAGCGCGCGGCGAGGGCGTCGTGATCGACGGACCCTCGCCGCGCGCCGTGCCGCGTACGCCGGCGGCTCACCGGTTCACTGCTGGATCGGTGTGCCGTCCGTCCCGCAGATGTAGCCCGCGACGATGCAGTCGCGCACCCGGCGCTCCAGCTCCGCCCGGTCCCAGGCGTTGAAGAAGTCGCCGTGGAAGGTGTAGCCGGGCGCGTCGGTCACGTTCGTGCCGTTCCGGGTGCCCGCCAGCGTGAGGCCGCCGCCGGTCACCGGCCAGGTGATCAGCAGTTCCAGGCGGGGCACGACCACGGGGTGACTGGCCGGGCAGGTCGGCCCGGTCGCGTAGGTCATGTGGTCGCGGTGGTTGGCGCTGTCCAGGTTCTTCCCGTCCCAGCAGGTGGGGAAGTCGAGATAGTTTTCGAGCTTGGTGCCGGGCGGGCAGTTCATGAAGTCCCGGCTGGACTCGGTCCGGCCGACACAGGACCAGCGGGCGGCCGGATTCTGGTCGGGCGATGTGGCCAGGGCGTTGCCGACGACGTACCGCAGTCCGCGCGGGTGGGCGACGGCCCGGGTCTGGTCGGTGATGCCCTGGTAGTAGACGGTGACCCGCTCGGGGGCCACGGGGACTCCGTTCTGGTAGAGGGTGGGGGTCCAGTAGGAGGAGAGATCGGTCTGCGGGGTGCAGTTGGTGGTGCCCGCGCTCAGCGACTGGAGCGTCGACGAGGCGTTCGCCGTTCTGTTCCCGTAGAACTCATGGATGTGGGAGCGGCCCGCCTGGCCGGGGAAGACGATCGGGTCGTCGCCCCGGCGGTGGCTGGAGAAGCAGTCCGCGCGGAACTCGCTTCCGCGCAGCGGGGCCGCCGCCTGCGCGACGATCGCCGCCTGCTGGGCCTTGGTGTACGTGTACGCGTGCGCCGAGTGTCCGGTGTGCGCCGCGCGGCCGGCGTGCCCGGAGCGGGCGTCCCGGTCCGTCGCACACCCCGCCGTGGCCAGGAACAGCGCGGCGGCTGCGCCCGCCAGCACTCGGCGTAACAGAGGATTCACCGCCGACTCCTCATCAGCCGAAGGGGATTCTGACGACGGACTGGTTGCCGATGCCGAGCGTGCTGCTGCCGTTGCCGATGGCGCTCCACACCTCGACCCGCACCTTGCCGCCCGTCAGGTTGCCGTGCGTACCGGTGGCCGACTGCAGGCCTCTCGCCTGCGTGTAGTGCTCGTATCCGGGCACGGGATCGGTGGCGAAGTAGTGGTACGTCTCCGTACGGTCCCAGGTCCCGTCGCCCGTACGGTCGTAACTCACCCTCACCTGCTGGCCGTTGGCGACCGATGTCCCCGCGTCCACGAACAGGTCGAACTGCGTCGAGCCGCCGTCGTACGTCCGCGTGACGGGGCCGGACGTGAACACCTGCGGGTTGTGCGGAGTGCCGTCGTGGTTCGCGCCGCCCGCGGACGTGAGCGTGACCGTGGAGGACGACGCGGCCGCGTCGCCGGCGCCGCCGCCCGTGCGCAGATAGACCTGCGAGGAGCCCGACGGCGGCGGGTCGGTCGGCGGCGGGGTCGTGCCACCACCGCCCCGCGTCCAGACGGCGACGTAGTCGACGAGCATCGGGCGGCCGGGGACCGTCGCGGCGGTCGGGGTCCTTCCGGCCAGCGCGTCCGGGAAGGCGCCGCCGATCGCGACGTTGAGGAGGATGAAGTAGCCGGCGTGCTCGGTCATGTCGGCCCAGGTGCCGGCGTCGAACCGGCTCTGGTTCACGCTGTGGAAGAGCTGGTCGTCCACGTACCAGCGCAGCTCGTTGGGGGAGACGGACCGGTCCCACTCGAAGCGGTAGGTGTGGAAGGCCGACTGGCAGCTCGCGCCCGGGCAGGTGCGGCTGGCGCCGATGCCCGTCGTCTCGTTGCAGGGGCCGCCGGGGTTCACTCCGCAGTGCAGCACGCCCCACACGGAGTTGATGCCGTTGACGTTCTCCATGATGTCGAACTCGCCGATGCCCGGCCAGTTCCAGTAGTTGCCCCGGTAGGGCGCGCCGAGTGCCCAGAAGGCCGGCCAGTAGCCCAGCGCGGCGTCACCGGTCACATTCGGCATCTGGATCCGGCCCTCGATGCGCAGCGTGCCGCCGGCCGGTGCCTTGAAGTCGGCTCGGCGTGTCTCGATCCGGGCGGAGGTCCAGTTGCCCGCGCCGTCCCGCAGCGGGGTGATGCGGAGATTGCCGCTGCCGTCGAGGCTGAGGTTGTCGGGGCTGGAGGTGTAGTTCTGAATCTCACCGGTGCCCCAGTTGGCGGGGCCGCCGGGATAGGCGTGGCCGGTGTCGATCTGCCAGTCGGCGGAGGACGGCAGGGATCGGTCGGGCCCGGTGAAGTCGTCGCTCCACTGCAGATTCCAGCCGGGCGCGGGCGGTACGGCCCCGCGCGCCGTTCCCGCCCCGCTGACGGCGAGGAAAGCGGCGAGTGCGACGGCCATGGCGAGGAGTGTGCTGAACAGGGGGGTGCGTCTGATGCGGCTCGTGCTCAAGGAACACCTCCGGAGTGGATGGTGCCGAGGGGGGCTTGAGAGCGCTCTCAAAGGTTTTGTAGATGGAGCCAGGGCAGCCGTCAATGGCTTCGCTCCCTTAACTTCCTGAACCTGGAAAGCAGTTGGCGGCACCGGCCGGTAGGACCGCTGCCGCCACAGGGACAACTCGTGTGCACCCGCCGGCCCGCTCGCGCAGCGTGCCGCGTGACCACCGGCTCACGCCGCGTCGAGCAGCCGCACCTCCTCCTCGGTCAGTACGAGACCGGCGGCCGCCGCCGAATCCCTGGCCGACCGTGGCCTGCTCGCCCCGGGGACCGGGATCACCGCGGGCGACCTCGCCAGCAGCCAGGCGAGCGCCACCTGCTGAGGGCTCACTTCCCGCTCCCGCGCCACCCGGTGGAAGCCGGCGAACGCCGGGTCCACGCCCTGCGCCGACGTTCCGTCCAGCGAGCTGCGCGAGATTCCGCCCAGCGGGCTCCACGGCATGAAGGCCAGCCCCAGCTCCTCGCAGAGCCGCAGCTCCGCCTCGCTGTCGCGCACCGCCGGCGAGTAGCGGTTCTGCACCGACACGAGCCGGTCGCCGAGGATCTCCCCGGCCTGCCGGATCTGCGCGGCATCGACGTTGGAGATCCCGGCCAGCCGGATCGTGCCGGCGTCCAGCAACTCCCGTATCGCACCGAGCGACTCGGCGTACGGAACGGCCGGGTCCGGCTTGTGCAGCTGATAGAGCCCGATCGCCTCGACACCCAGCCGCCCGGCGGAGGCTTCGGCGGCCCGCTTGAGATGGCGCGGGTCGCCGTGGACCGACCAGTCGCCGTCGGCGGTGCGCCCGCGCCCGCCCTTGGTCGCGACGAGCACGTCGCCGGTGTCCCCGCCGTACGCGGCGAGGGCCCGGGCGACCAGCAGCTCGCCGGCGCCCGGCGGCTCGCCGGGCGGATGGTACGAGTCGGCCGTGTCGATCAGCGTCGTGCCCGCGTCGAGCGCCGCATGGATGGTGGCCACCGCCCGCGCCTCGTCGGGGTGACCCTCGATCGAGAGCGGCATCGCACCGAGCCCGATCGCGCCGACCTCGACACCACCGGCCCCGGCACTGCCGATCCGCCGCCTGGCCGCCCTCACCGCACCTCCTCGGTACCGGCTGCGCGCGCGCCCACGGTCTCGGCGACGGCCTGCGCCAGCCACTGCGTGCTCCGGCCGAAGCGGAAACCGAGCTGCTCGGCACGGGAGTTGTCCATGCCGTACGAGCGGAGGAAGGAGAACGGCGAGACCTCGCCGGACTCCACCGCACGGAACTCCGGTGCCGCGCCGCCGCCGACGGCGTCCGCCACCGCCGCACAGATGTCCGCCGTCGTGAGCCGCCCGTGCGCCGCCGCGTTCACCGGACCCGTGAACGCCGCACCGGCCGCCCACTCCAGGAACGCGGCGATCTCCTCGACGTACACATAGGTCGCGGAGTGATTCACGACGGGCACGGCGATCGGCTCGCCCTTGCGGATGCGCTCGGCGTAGTGGTCCAGCCGGCCGGTGAAGTCGTCGTCGCCGCCGAGGACATGCGCGACGCGCACGGCCACGTACGGGAAGGCGGGATCGCACGCGAACACCGCCTCCGCCTGCCGCTTCCCCTCGCCGTAGTGCGCGTCGCGGAACTCCGCGTCGTCCCAGGGCAGCGCGAGGTCCACCGCCACCTTGCGGGGGTCGACGGCCTCCTCGCCGACCGGCTCCGCCGAGTCCTCGTGCTCGTAGACCTCGACGGTCGACGTCATCACATAGCGGCCGGTGCGCCCGGCGAATACCCGCCGGGCGATCTCCGCCTGGCGCGGGGTGTAGCAGACCTGGTCGACGACCACGTCGAAGGTGCGCGAGCCGAGAGCCGCCGCCAGGGCTGCCTCGTCGTCGCGGTCCGCGACGAGATGAACGGATCCGGCAGGCGGAGCGGAGGAGCCGCGATTGACGACGGTGACGCGCGCTCCCGAATTCAGCAACCGCATGATCAGCCGCTTCCCGAAATAGCGATTGCCGCCGATGACACACACGTCCCGCATTCCGACTCCCCTCGAATTTCCGGCGTTTCCCGCCGGCGCCAACAGTGTTACGTTGACGGGCCGCGTCCTGAAGGGGGAGACATGGGAGTTCCGGCCGCCGCACCGAAAGAACCACGGCATCTGCGCGCCACCGCCGAGGAAACGTCGGCAGCCGCATTCGACCAGGTGGACCGCCGGATTCTCGAACTCGTCCAGACCGACGGCCGCATCAAACTGAGCGAGCTCGGCCGGCGGGTGCAGCTGAGCCCGGCCGCCGTCACCGAGCGGCTGCGCCGGCTGGAGGCGTGCGGTGCGATCACGGGCTACGGCGCCCAGGTGGCCCCGGCCAGGCTCGGCTACGGCATCGAGGCCTTCATCCGCGTGAACCCGCACGGCGGCTACACGCTGAAGCACCCGAGGACGCTGGAGCTGCTCGGCCGGCCGGAGGTGATCGAGGCGCACCACGTCGTCGGCGAGGACTTCTGGATCCTCAAGGTCGCCGTGACGGACACGGAGCATCTGGAGGACATCCTGGAGCAGACGTCCGCGCTCGGCCGGACGACGACGTCGATCGTGCTGTCCTCACCCGTGGGGCGGAAGCCGTTGCTGCCCCTGCCACCGTCGACGGGTCGTTGACCTCGATGTTCACCTGTAGGTGAGTACCTGACTTTTTTGTCGGTACTTGTGCGGTTGTGCGCGACGCACAAGCATGATCCGTATGCCTACCGAGAACACCGCGACCACCGCATCCGCCGCCCCCGTGACCGTCATCGGCCTCGGCGCGATGGGCCAGGCCCTCGCCGGAGCCCTCCTCGACGCCGGCCACCCCACCACCGTCTGGAACCGCACCCCCGGCAAGGGCGACGACCTCGTCGCCCGCGGCGCGGTCCGCGCGGCAACCGCCGAAGAGGCGGTCCGCGCCGGCGAGCTGACCGTCGTCTGCGTCGTCGACTACGACGCCGCGCACGCGATCCTCGAGCCCCTGGCCGACGCGCTCCAGGGCCGTGTCCTGGTCAACCTGACCTCGGACACCCCCGAGCGCTGCCGTGAGACCGCGGCCTGGGCGGCCGAGCGCTCCATCGCCTACCTGGACGGCGCGGTCATGGTCCCCACGCCCGTGATCGGCACCCCCGACGCGCTGCTCTTCCACTCCGGCTCCCAGCAGGCGTTCGAGCGCCACGAGTCCACGCTCAAGGCTCTCGGCGGCAACACCGTCTTCGTCGGCACCGACCCCGGTCTGGCCGCGCTGTACGACCTCTCCCTGCTGGACTTCTTCTACGGCAGCATCTCGGGCCTGGTCCACGCGTACGCGCTGGCCAAGGCCGACGGGGTCAAGGCCGCCGACATCACCCCGTTCCTCGGCGCCATCGTCCACATCCTCCCGCCCATCGCGGAGTCCTTCGCGGCCAACATCGACGCGGGCAGCTACCCGGGCGTCCAGGCCAACCTCGGCATGATGGCCGCGGGCGTCGAGCACATCCTCCACGCGGCGCGCCACCGCGGACTCGACGTCTCCCACCTGGAGTCCATCAAGGCCGTCGCGGACCGGACGATCGCCAAGGGGCACGCGGCGGACGACTGGGCGAGCACGTACAGGACCGTCGCCGAAGGGGCGTGACGCCGCCTCGCGGTGACGGCGCGTGCAGGTGGTGAAGGGCGGGTCCCGGCGTCGGGTTCGTGCGGACCCGCGACGGTATGTGGGGCCCGTCCGGCCGGCCGGCGCACGGCGGACCGGTGCCGGAGCCTGAGCCGGGTCGTCAGGCTCCGGCGTAGCGGGCCCCGTCGCCGAAGGGGCGTGACGCCGCCTCGCGGTGACGGCGCGTGCAGGTGGTGAAGGACGTCCCGGCGTCGGGTTCGTGCGGACCCGCGACGGTATGTGGGGCCCGTCCGGCCCCGGCGCAGAGCGGACCGATGCCGGAGCCGGAGCCGGGTCGTCAGGCTCCGGCGTAGCGGGCGGCCAGCGTGCGGGAGGTCTCGGCGATGCGGGCCCGTAGCTCGGGTGGCCCGATGACGTCGATGTCCGTGCCCATCGCGAGGAATGCCGCGTGGGCGTGGTCGACCGACTCGATGGGCAGGACCGCCCGGATCCAGCCGTCCGGCTCGACGACCGCGGAGTCGTCCAGGGCCCGGGCGAGAGCTCCCGTGAGGCGGGATGCGGCCCGGGGAGTCAGGCGGACCACTGCCTCGTCCCGGTGCAGGCGGGCGTGGAAGTCAGCCTCGTAGCGCTGCCAGTGGCCGGCGAGGTCGAAGCCGTCGGGGATCGCGAACGTCTCGTCCGTGACCGTGAGTTCAAGGATCTGGTCGACCCGGAAGGTCCGCGGTCCCGGCCCCGCCACCACGTACCAGCGGCCCGCCTTGAGGACCAGGCCGTACGGCTCCAGCCGACGGTCCACGTCGGCGGGCTCCTTCCACCGCCGGTAGCGCACCGCCAGGACCTTGCCGTGCCGGACGGCGTCGGCGACGGCGCCCAGATGGGGAACCTCGTCGTTCGCCGCGTACCAGCCGGGCGCGTCGAGGTGGAAGCGGGTGCGCATCCGGTCGGCCTCATCGCGCAGGGCC
Organism: Streptomyces sp. NPDC001970; assembly: GCF_053594115.1. Taxonomy (NCBI): domain Bacteria; kingdom Bacillati; phylum Actinomycetota; class Actinomycetes; order Kitasatosporales; family Streptomycetaceae; genus Streptomyces; species Streptomyces sp. NPDC001970. Next base: position 108,036 of record NZ_JBSFDW010000007.1, read on the forward strand.
GGCGGCAGTGCGGCGCGCAGCTTGAGCTCGGCCCCCATGAGCGCTTCGCCCAGGCCGAGTTCCGCCGCGGGTCCGGGGATGCCGGACAGGAACAGGGCCCCGGCCTCCCCCGCGGACAGTCCCGTCAGCCGCGTGCGGTACCCCGCGACAAGCCGGTATCCGCCCGCATGGCCCGCGTCCCCGTACAGGGGCACGCCCGCCGCGGCGAGAGCGTCGACATCCCGGTAGACGGTACGGACCGACACCTCCAGCTCCTCGGCGAGCTGCGCGGCGGTCATCCGCCCCCGGGTCTGGAGCAGCAGGAGAATCGAGACGAGCCGACTGGACTTCACTGACACAAGGTGTCAGTGAAGTGCTTCTACGGTCCAGCCATGGCTTTCGCGGAGAAACTGCTGCGGGTACCGCCACCGATCGAGGTCGGCGGCCGCAGTGTCAAGCGCTATCACGTCACCGCCGACCCGGAGGGGATCGCCCCGGACGTCGAGAGGGCGGCGTACGCGATCCTTCCCGAGCTCCTGCCCGAGCCGGACGGCACACCTCCCGCCACCTTCGTCGTCCTCCACCGGGGAGCGGACGACGGCGCCTACCTGAACGCGTACAGCTGGGTGTGGGACAACGTCCTCCACTTCGCGGGTGCGGCGGCCGGCCAACCGGTACTGGGCTGCCCGGACCGGGACCCCTCGCACTTCGTCAAGACCGTGTCGCCATGGATCGGCTGCGTCTGGGAGCTGCCCCCCATCCGCCACGAACGGGACGCCTGGGTCCGCCACATGCTCGCCCCCGAACAGCCCTCTCTCGCCGCCTACCTCGCCGACTCGCTGACCGAAGGAACCACGGGAGACCACGTATGAGCACCGACACCGGTTCCGGCGCCCGCACGCCCACGAGCACCACGGGCACGTCCCGCATGGTGACCGACTTCGACTTCCTCACCGGACGCTGGCATGTCGACAACCGCCGTCTCACCGACTTCCTCGACCCCGAGAGCGGCTGGGAGGACTTTCCCGGCCACACCCACGCCTCGCGTCACTTCGCCGGCGGCGCCAACTTCGACGAGATCGAGTTCCCGACGCTGGGTTCCAGGGGCCTGACCCTGCGGCTCTACGACACCGAGCGCGAGGAGTGGTCGCTGTACTGGTCCAGCAGCCGGACCGGCGTGCTGTTCCCGCCGGTCACGGGCCGGTTCGAGGCGGACGGCCGCGGGGTGTTCCACGGGGACGACACCTATGCGGACAGGCCGGTGCGGGTGCGGTTCGTCTGGTCGGGCATCACGGACACGACGGCCCGCTGGGAGCAGGCGTTCTCCGTGGACGGAGGTACGGCCTGGACCACCAACTGGATCACGGTGCTCACGCGCCGCTGACCTGATGATGCGGACCCGTCCTCCGTCCGCACGCGGCCGACCGAAGTGTCCGATGGCCGACCGGCTTTCCTTGACGTCGGCGTCAAGGCTTACGGTCGTACGCATGCGAATCGGCGAGCTGGCGGAGCGGGCCGGGACGACGACCCGCACTCTGCGCTACTACGAGTCCCGCGGGCTGCTGCCCGCGCGGCGTGCGGTGAACGGCTACCGCACGTACGACGAGGACGATCTGCTGCTGCTCCAGCAGATCCGGACCCTGCAGGACTTCGGGTTCGAGCTGGAGGAGACCCGGCCCTTCGTGGAGTGCCTGCGCGCCGGTCACCCGGCCGGCGACGCGTGTCCCGCATCCCTCGCCGTGTACCGGCGCAAGCTCGCCGAACTCGACGAGCTGATCGGCCGGCTCCAGGCCGTCCGGGACCAGGTCGGTGCACAGCTCGTCAGGGCCGAGGCGGAACTGCCGGGCGGCCCGGACCCACAGTGCGAACTCGGAGGTTGAGACGGATGATTCACGCAGAAGGCGTCGCCGCGGTGACGGACACGGACTTCGACGCGGAGGTGCTGGGGGCGGATCGCCCGGTCCTGGTGGAGTTCACGGCCGACTGGTGCGGGCCGTGCCGCCAGCTCGCCCCCGTGCTCAGCGCGGTCGCCGCCGAGGAGGCCGGCCGGCTGAAGGTCGTCCAGCTCGACGCCGACACGAACCCCGAGGTCACCGTGCGGTACGGGGTGCTGTCGATGCCGACGCTGATCGTGTTCCGCGACGGCGAGCCGGTGAAGTCGATGGTGGGGGCACGGCCGAAGCGGAAGCTCCTGCAGGAGCTGGAGGACGTGCTCCAGCGGCCGCCGCATCGGGCCGGAGCGTGAGGGTGACCCGGCGCCGGTAGACGTCGATCGCGGTGATCTCGACGTCGATCTCGTCGCCGGCCCCGGCTCCCGGCCGCCCGGCTTGCTTGTGTGGACGAGACCTTCCCTACCGTCGTGTACGCGCACGCACACCCCGAACGGCACTCCCCTGGTCACCTCGCCTCGCACCACATTTCCGAGCCGCGTGCGCGCGCACTCCCGTCCGGGACCACTTCACGGGCGAGACGTACACGCCGACGCCGGAGCAACGGCGGGGGTGCACTCGACGACCTGGAGCCGGAGGCCAGGGGCGCATACGGGCGGCGCTGCTCCTGGCGGAGGAGCCGGAGTGCGTCGAGGGGCCCGATGCGGACGCGGCCCTGGCCGCCGCGGCTCTCGTCGTGGCCGGACTGCCGGGTGGGCAGCCGGTCGATCCCGTCCATGGACCGGAGGAGCCCGTTCCGGCGCTGCCCGGCGATCTCCCGGCGCCGGGTGTGCGGGCGATCGACCGGATCCTCGCGCCGGAGTCGGAGCTTGCGGAACTCTGGGACGACGCGGGCGCTGGCGACGCGTGGCGGAGCATCCTCGTACGGCTGCGTGCCGTGCTCGACGCGGCTCCGCAGGCTGCGCCCAGGCGCCCCGGCGAACACAAGAAACCCCGGTCCGAATTGACGGCCGGGGTATTTCCTCGCGTATATTTAATAGTTCCGTGTTCGAGCGCAGAAGATCGCACGGAGAAGTTCAATAAAGGTACTCTATCGCGCCTGGAGCTGAATTGTCAACCGAGGAATTGCAAAAGGAGCAGCAATTCGTCTCCCTCGTCCATGACCGCCTCGACCAGCTCAGAGCGGAGGCCGAGGCCGCGGTCCAGGGCGCGGTCGGGCGGACCGGGAACGGGCGCCAGGCGCGCGTGGAGCGCGATGTCGCCGTCATCGAGCACTCGGCGACGCTCGCCGCGCTGAACGCCGCCGACACCGGACTGGTCTTCGGGCGCATCGACCGGCGGGACGGAGTGACGTACCACATCGGCCGCACGGGAATCCGGCGCGACGACGCCGAGCGGACGCCGCTCCTCATCGACTGGCGGGCACGGGTCGCGCGGCCGTTCTATCTCGCGACCGGGTACGAGCCGATGGGGCTGCGCAGGCGCCGGCACATCACCACCCAGGGGCGCACGGTCACGGCCCTGCACGACGAGATCATGGATCTCAACGACACCACCCGCACCGGGTACGAGTCCCACGACGCCGACGAAGTGCTGCTCGCCGCCCTCAACAGCGCCCGCACCGGCCGCATGGCGGACATCGTCTCCACGATCCAGGCCGAGCAGGACCACATCATCCGCTCCCCGCAGGACGGCGTGCTCGTCGTCGAGGGCGGGCCGGGGACCGGGAAGACCGCCGTCGCGCTGCACCGGGCCGCGTATCTGCTGTACGCGAACCGGGAGCAGCTGGCCAAGCGGGCCGTGCTGATCGTCGGGCCGAACCCCGCCTTCCTGGGGTACATCGGCGAGGTGCTGCCCTCGCTCGGCGAGACGGGCGTGCTGCTCGCGACGGTCGGGGAGCTGTTCCCTGGCGTCCACGCCACCGGCACCGACACCCCGGCGGCCGCCGCGGTCAAGGGGCGGGCCGGGATGGCGGGCGTACTCGCCGAAGCCGTACGGGACCGGCAGGAGGTGCCGGAGAAGGGCGAGCCGATCGTCATCCCGCACGACGACGGGGAGCTGATCCTCGACTGGGACCTCGCGGTCGAGGCGCGGCACAAGGCCCGCGAGACCGGGCTGCCCCACAACCTGGCCCGCCCGTACTTCGCCTTCCACGTCATCGACGACCTCACCACCCAGCTCGCCGACCGCATCGGCGAGGACCCCTACGGCGGCCCGAACTTCCTCGGCCCCGACGACATCGCCCAGCTCGGCAAGGGCGTCGCCGCCAGCGCCGACGTGCACGCCGCGATCGCGTCGCTGTGGCCCCACCTCACCCCGCAGGAATTCCTCGCGGACTATCTGGCCGAGCCGACGCATCTGTCCGAGGACGAGGCGGAGTTGATCCGCCGCGTGGGCGGGCCGTGGACCGCGGCCGACGTGCCGCTCCTGGACGAGGCCGCTGAACTCCTCGGCGAGGACGACTCGGCCGCCCGGGCCGCCGCCGAGGCCGAGAGGTCCCGGCGGATCGCGTATGCGCAGGGCGTCCTCGACGTCTCGTACGCCTCCCGCACCTACGAGTTCGAGGACAAGGAGGACGACGACTCGGAGGTCCTCGCCGCGCACGACATCATCGACGCCGAGCGGTTCGCCGACCGGCACGAGGAGGCCGACCACCGCAGCGCCGCCGAGCGCGCCGCCGCCGACCGGACCTGGGCCTTCGGGCACATCATCGTCGACGAGGCGCAGGAGCTGTCGGCGATGGCCTGGCGGCTGCTGATGCGGCGCGTCCCGACCCGGTCGATGACCCTGGTCGGGGACCCGGCGCAGACGGGTGACGTGGCCGGCTGCCGCTCCTGGCAGGAGATTCTCGAACCGTACGTCGCCGACCGCTGGAAGCACGCCAGACTCGGCGTCAACTACCGTACGCCCGCCGAGATCATGGACCTCGCGGCCGCCGCCCGCCGCGCGACGTACCCCGGCTTCCGGCCCCCTCGCTCGGTGCGTTCGACGGGCGTCGGGCCCTGGACCGAGCGGACGAGCGAGGGCGAGCTCGCCGGTACGGTCCTGGCCGCGGTTGCCCGCGAGGCCCCGCGGGAAGGCCGACTGGCCGTGATCGCCCCGCGCGAACTCCACGGCGCGCTCGCGGCGCTGGGCGGCGGCCCCGTCGATCTGACCCGGCCCGTCGTCCTGCTCGATCCCCGCCAGGCCAAGGGCCTCGAGTTCGACTCGGTGATCGTCGTCGAGCCCGCCCGGTTCGGGGACAGCGACCTGTACGTGGCGCTGACCCGGGCCACCCAGCGCCTGGGCCTCGTCCACACGGGCGAGCTGCCCGCGGCGCTCGACCCGACGGGCTGAGCCCCCCGGGGCCGGGCCGGGCCACCCGGCCCGGCCCCGGGCGAACCCCGCCGTCAGGCCGGCTTCAGCCACACCGTCGCCAGCGGCGGCAACGTGAGCTGGACGCTCGTCCGGTGGCCGTGGGCGGCGACGGACTCCGGCTTCAGCGGGTCCGGGTTGAGGACGCCGCTGCCGCCGTACCGTGCCGCGTCCGTGTTCAGCACCTCCGTCCAGGCGGGCACCTCGGACGGCACGCCCAGCCGGTACTCGTGCCGCACCACCGGAGAGAAGTGGGACACCGCCAGCAGCGGGGCCCCCTGCGCGTCGAAGCGCAGGAAGGCGAAGACGTTGTCCTCGGCGGCCCCGCCGTCGACCCAGGCGAAGCCCTCGGGGACGGTGTCGCGCTCCCACAGCGCGGGCGTCACCGCGTACACGGCGTTCAGCTCGCGCACCAGGTCCCGCACACCCCGGTGGTCCGGCTCGGCCTCGTACGACGGGTCCAGCAGCCACCAGTCAGGGCCGTGGCCCTCCGACCACTCGGCGCCCTGGGCGAACTCCTGCCCCATGAAGAGGAGCTGCTTGCCCGGGTGCGCCCACATGAAGCCGAGGTACGCCCGGTGGTCGGCGCGCTGCTGCCACCAGTCGCCGGGCATCTTCGACACCAGTGCCCGCTTGCCGTGCACGACCTCGTCGTGCGAGATCGGCAGGACGTAGTTCTCGCTGTACGCGTACACCATCGAGAAGGTCATCTCGTTGTGGTGGAACTTGCGGTGCACCGGCTCGTGCTCGACGTAGCCGAGCGAGTCGTGCATCCAGCCCATGTTCCACTTCAGGCCGAAGCCGAGACCACCGAAGCCGCCGGGGCCGACATGGTGGGTGGCCCGGGTGACGCCGTCCCAGGCCGTGGACTCCTCGGCGATCGTCACGACCCCCGGGCAGCGCCGGTAGACGGTCGCGTTCATCTCCTGCAGGAAGGCGACGGCGTCCAGGTTCTCCCGGCCGCCGTGCTCGTTCGGGCTCCATTCGCCGTGCTCGCGCGAATAGTCGAGATAGAGCATGGAGGCGACGGCGTCCACCCGCAGCCCGTCGATGTGGAACTCCTCGCACCAGTAGGCCGCGTTGGCGACGAGGAAGTTGCGGACCTCCTTGCGGCCGTAGTCGAATTCGAGGGTGCCCCAGTCGGGGTGCGCGGCCCTGGCCGGGTCGGAGTGCTCGTACAACGGGCGCCCGTCGAACTCCGCCAGCGCCCAGTCGTCGCGCGGGAAGTGCGCCGGGACCCAGTCCATGATCACCCCGATGCCGGCCCGGTGCAGGGCGTCGATCAGGTGGCGGAAGTCGTCGGGGGTGCCCATGCGGGCCGTCGGAGCGTAGAAACCGGTGACCTGATAGCCCCACGAGCCGCCGAAGGGATGCTCGGCGACCGGCATCAGCTCCACGTGGGTGAAGCCCAGATCCTTGACGTAGGCGGGGAGTTGGGCGGCCAGCTGGCGGTACGTCAGACCCGGTCGCCAGGAGGGCAGATGCACCTCGTACACGGAGAACGGGGCCTCGTGCACCGCACGGTCGCCGCGGTGCGCCATCCACTCGCCGTCGTGCCACACATGGTGGGACTCGGCGACGACGGAGGCGTTCGCGGGCGGCACCTCGGTGCGGCGGGCCATCGGGTCGGCGCGGACCGTGTGCGAGCCGTCGGGGCGGGTGATGTCGAACTTGTACAGTGCCCCCTCGCCGACCCCCGGCACGAACAGCTCCCACACCCCGGACGAACCCAGCGAGCGCAGCGGATAGGCGGTGCCGTCCCAGTAGTTGAAGTCCCCGATGACCCTGACCCCGCGGGCGTTCGGCGCCCAGACCGTGAAGCGGGTGCCGGTCACACCCTCGTGGATCACCGGGCGGGCGCCGAGGGCCTGCCACAGCTCCTCGTGCCGGCCCTCGCCGATCAGGTGCAGATCGAGTTCGCCGAGCGAGGGCAGGAAGCGGTACGGATCCGCGAACTCGATCGTCGCGTCCTCGTAGGCGACCTGGAGCGAGTACTCCGGCTCCTTGCGCAGCGGCAGCACGGCCGAGAAGAACCCGTCGCCGTCGTCGTGCAGGTCGGCGCGCAGCCCCTTGGCCAGCACCGTCACCGACTCCGCATGGGGGCGCAGCACCCGGAACACGACCCCGCCGCGCATCGAGTGGGCGCCGAGCAGCGCGTGCGGATCGTGGTGCGAGCCGCTGAGCAGCCGCTCGCGGTCGGTGTCGTCCAGCGGCCGCGCGGGGCGCACGCCATGGGTGGCCCCGGACGCCTTCCGGGCCACTGCGGGTACGTGGAGTTCCCGGGCGGCCCTGGCGCGGGGCGAGGGTCGGTCGTCGGGCGGCTGTGCGGACGGGGTGCGGGGGGTCACGGGGGCGGCCTCCTTGGCGGCGTGGGTTCGCGGGTCGGTGCTCTGGGAGCTCGCCCCAGTTCGGGAAGGGGCGGGGTGGGTGTCAGCCGGCCGGGCCGGCGAGGCGCTGGATCGCGGACATGGGCACCGGGAGCCAGTCCGGGCGGTGCCGGGCCTCGTAGACGACCTCGTACACCGCCTTGTCCGTCTCGTAGGCGCGCAGCAGCTCCGGCTCGGCCCGTGGGTCGCTGCCCGAGGCCTCGGCGTACCCCTCGCAGTAGGCCGCTCGGCAGCGCGCGGCCCAGGCCGGGTTCCAGGGGCGGTGCGAGCGGGCGGCGTAGTCGAAGGAGCGGAGTATCCCGGCGATGTCACGGACGGGCGGCTGCATCCGGCGGCGCTCGACGAGCGGGCGTGCGGGCTCGCCCTCGAAGTCGATGACCGACCAGTCCCCGTCCGGGGTGCGCAGGGTCTGGCCGAGGTGCAGATCGCCGTGGATGCGCTGGGCGTGTCCGCCGCCGTCGAGGCCCGCCTCGGCGATCGCGTCGAAGGCGGCGCGAAGTCCGCGTACGTACGGCAGCAGCGCGGGCACGGCCCGGACCGCGGCGTCGAGCCGTTCGTTCATGGCGGTCGCCAGATGCTCGGTCTGCGCCCGGCTCAGCGTCATCGTCGGCAGCGCCGCGGCCAGTGCGGTGTGCACCTCCGCCGTCGCCTGCCCGAGGGCGCGCGCGTCCGCGGTGAAGTCGCGGTCCGCTGCGAGTGCCTTCAGCGCCAGCTGCCAGCCGTCCTGCGTACCGCGCAGATACGGCTGCAGGACGCCCAGCGTCGCGGGCTCGGGCGTGGCCGACTCGTACCAGGCGACGGGTGCGGGCACCCGGTCGCAGCCCGCCCTGGCGAGGGCGAGCGGCAGCTCCAGATCGGGGTTGGTGCCCGGATACACCCGGCGGAAGATCTTGAGGATGTACGCATCGCCGAACACCAGCGAGGAGTTGGACTGCTCGGCGTCCAGGATGCGGGCCTGCAGCCCGCCCCGCACGGGCTCGGTCCGGTCGAAGCGGAGGGTGCCGAACCGGCCTGGCGTGCGCAGCCGCTCCAGGAGCAGGGCGGCGAGCCGGGGGTCGTGCAGACCTTCGTAGACGGTCCGGCCGGCCAGCGGGCCGTCGGTGACCCGGCCGATCAGCGCGGTGGCGAGGTGGGGCGGCAGTGTGGTCCGCACGCCGAGGAGGAGCTGGTAGCAGTCGGCCGGCCGGCCGTCGTCCCGTTTGCCTCCTGCGCCCTTCCCGCCCGCCGGCCCCGGCTGCTGGACGCGGACCAGCAGGTGCAGCAGACCGGGCCCCGTCGAGTCGACCGGAAGCAGCTCGGCCGCCGAGACCAGGGAGAAACCGGCGACCGGGCGTCCCTTGCCCGCGAACCAGCGCTGCCGGGGCAGCCATTGGTGCAGCAGCGGTGTGAGCGAGGGAAGCAGTGCCACCGGGGTCCGGGTGGATGCAGCCTCCGACATGGCATCGCGTCCTTTCCCCGGGCACACCACAGGATGCGAAGAGTGTCCCGGATTATGGCAAATATAGCTGTCCGGGCAGTGCGTGGGGGTCCCCCCGCCGCAGGCAGGGGGAGTGTCGGGTGAGGATGGTCCGTACGGCCTCGGGCCATCCTCGACCCGAGCCTTGGTACGAGTCCCGACATGAGCCTCGATATGAGGGTGAGCGTGCCCCGTGCGGGGCGGTCACAACCGCCCCGCACACGACATGGCATGTGCCGGATCACGTCCGCTCGGGCGTGGGGCCCTTCGCGGAGTTCTTCGCCGAGTTGTTCGCGGAGGCCTTTGCGCGGGCTTTCGCGGAGCCCATGGCGGAGCTCACCGTGGCGCCCTTCCGTACGGCGCCGTTCACCACGGCCTCGGGGGACACGGCCTCCTTGCGCAGCCGGAACCAGTAGAAGCCGTGCCCCGCCAGCGTCAGCAGATACGGCCACTCACCGATCGCCGGGAAGCGCACCCCGCCGATCAGCTCCACCGGATGACGGCCGTTGAAGCTCTGCAGATCCAGCTCCGTCGGCTGCGCGAACCGCGAGAAGTTGTTGACGCACAGGACCAGGTCGTCCTTGTACTCCCGCAGGAACGCCAGCACCGCCGGGTTCGACGACGGCAGTTCGGTGAACGAGCCGAGTCCGAAGGCACGGTTCTGCTTGCGGATCTCGATCATCCGCCGGGTCCAGTGCAGCAGCGACGACGGCGACGCCATCGACGCCTCGACATTGGCGACCTGGTAGCCGTAGACCGGATCCATGATGGTCGGCAGATAGAGCCGGCCCGGATCGCAGGACGAGAAACCGGCGTTGCGGTCCGGGGTCCACTGCATCGGGGTCCGTACGGCGTCCCGGTCGCCCAGCCAGATGTTGTCGCCCATGCCGATCTCGTCGCCGTAGTACAGGATCGGCGAGCCCGGCAGCGACAGCAGCAGCGCCGTGAACAGCTCGATCTGGTTCCGGTCGTTGTCGAGCAGCGGTGCGAGCCGGCGCCGGATGCCGATGTTGGCGCGCATCCGCGGATCCTTGGCGTACTCCGCGTACATGTAGTCGCGCTCTTCGTCGGTGACCATTTCGAGCGTCAGCTCGTCGTGGTTGCGCAGGAAGATGCCCCACTGGCAGTTCTCCGGGATCTCCGGGGTCTTGGCGAGGATTTCGGAGACCGGGTAGCGGGACTCCCTCCGTACCGCCATGAAGATCCTGGGCATCACCGGGAAGTGGAACGCCATGTGGCACTCGTCGCCGCCCGCCGGGAAGTCGCCGAAGTAGTCGACGACGTCCTCGGGCCACTGGTTGGCCTCGGCCAGCAGCACCGTGTCCGGGTAGTGGGCGTCGATCTCCTTGCGGACGCGCTTGAGGAACTCGTGTGTCGCCGGGAGGTTTTCGCAGTTGGTGCCCTCCTCCTGGTAGAGGTAGGGCACGGCGTCCAGCCGGAAGCCGTCGATGCCGAGGTCCAGCCAGAAGCGCAGCGCGGAGATGATCTCCTCCTGCACCGCCGGGTTCTCGTAGTTGAGGTCCGGCTGGTGGGAGAAGAAGCGGTGCCAGTAGTACTGCTTGCGGACCGGGTCGAAGGTCCAGTTGGAGGTCTCCGTGTCGACGAAGATGATCCGCGCGTCCTGGAACTGCTTGTCGTCGTCGGCCCAGACGTAGTAGTCGCCGTACGGCCCGGCCGGATCCTTGCGGGACTCCTGGAACCACGGGTGCTGGTCGCTGGTGTGGTTCATGACGAAGTCGATGATGACCCGCATGCCGCGCTGATGGGCGGCGTCGACGAACTCCACGAAGTCGGCGAGGTCGCCGAAGTCGGGGAGCACGGACGTGTAGTCGGAGACGTCGTAACCGCCGTCGCGGAGCGGGGACTTGAAGAACGGTGGAAGCCACAGGCAGTCGACGCCCAGCCACTGCAGGTAGTCCAGCTTGGCGGTGATGCCCTTCAGGTCACCGATGCCGTCGCCGTTGCTGTCCTGGAACGACCGTACGAGCACTTCGTAGAACACGGCGCGTTTGAACCAGTCGGGGTCCCGGTCCTTGGCGGGGGTGTCCTCGAAGAGGTCGTGGACGGGCTCGTTGACGATCATGATGTGGGTGACCCTCCGATCGGCGGGGACGGTCGCAGGACGGCGATGTGCGCAGGCGTGACGCCCGGCTCGAGGCGCACATACACGGCCCTGCCCCAGTGATAGGTCTCGCCGGTGAGCTCGTCGCGCACCGGTACGGTCTCGTGCCGGTCCAGGCCGAGCACCGGCATGTCCAACGAGACCGTGGCCTCCTGGGTGTGGTGGGGGTCGAGGTTGACGACCATCAGGACGACATCCGGTCCCGAGCGCTTGCTGTACGCGATCACCGCGTCGTTGTCGACGTGGTGGAAGTGGAGATTCCGCAGCTGCTGGAGCGCCGGGTGGCGGCGCCTGATCCGGTTGAGCGCCGTGATCAGCGGCGCGATGCTGCGCCCCTTGCGCTCCGCCGACTCCCAGTCACGGGGACGCAGTTGGTACTTCTCCGAGTCCAGGTACTCCTCGCTGCCCGGCTTCAGCGGGGTGTTCTCGCACAGCTCGTACCCCGCGTACACGCCCCAGGTGGGGGAGAGGGTCGCGGCCAGCACCGCCCGGGCCTCGAACGCCGGGCGGCCCCCCTCCTGGAGATAGGCGTGCAGGATGTCCGGCGTGTTCACGAAGAGATTGGGGCGCATGTACGCGGCGGCGTCGCCGGACAGCTCCGTCAGATACTCCGTCAGCTCGTGCTTGGTGTTGCGCCAGGTGAAGTACGTGTACGACTGCTGGAAGCCGATCGCGCCGAGCGTGTGCATCATCGCGGGGCGTGTGAACGCCTCGGCCAGGAAGATCACATCCGGGTCGGTGCGGTTGATCTCCCCGATCACCGTCTCCCAGAAGACGACCGGCTTGGTGTGCGGATTGTCGACACGGAAGATCCGCACACCGTGGTCCATCCAGTGGCGCAGCACCCGCAGGGTCTCCCTGACCAGCCCTCGCATGTCCTTGTCGAAGGCGATCGGATAGATGTCCTGGTACTTCTTCGGCGGGTTCTCGGCGTAGGCGATGGTGCCGTCGGCGCGGTGGCGGAACCACTCGGGGTGTTTCTCCACCCATGGGTGGTCCGGGGAGCACTGCAGCGCGAAGTCGAGCGCGACCTCCATCCGCAGGTCCCGCGCGCAGCGCACGAACGCGTCGAAGTCGTCGAGGGTGCCGAGGTCCGGGTGGACCGCGTCGTGGCCGCCCTCGGGCGAGCCGATCGCCCAGGGCACGCCGACGTCGTGCGGGCCCGCCTCGAGCATGTTGTTGGGGCCCTTGCGGAAGGTGCGGCCGATGGGGTGGATCGGTGGCAGATACACCACGTCGAAGCCCATCGCGGCGACGGCGGGCAGCCGCTGCGCCGCGGTCCTGAAGGTGCCGGAGACGAGCTTTCCGCCCTCGAACGTGGCGCCCTCGGAGCGCGGGAAGAACTCGTACCAGGAGCCGAACAGCGCACGGGTGCGCTCGACCTGGAGCGGCAACGGCGGCGAGGCGGTGACCAGTTCGCGCAGCGGATGGCGGTCGAGCGCGGCGACCGTCTCCGGGGCGAGCGCGGCGGCCAGCCGGTCGGCGGGGGTCCGCGCCCCGTCGCGGAGCGCGTCCGCCGCGGCGAGCACCGCCTCGCGGCCGTCGTTCTTCGGTACGCCGGCGGCCGCGCGCTCATGGAGCTCGGCGCCCTCGGCGAGGACCAGCGCGGTGTCGATCCCGGCCGGGATCTTGATCCCGGCGTGGTGGCGCCAGGTGGCCAACGGATCGCTCCACGCCTCGACGCCGTAGGTCCAGTGGCCCTCGGCGTCGGGGGTCACATCGGCCCCCCAGCGGTCCGTGCCGGGCGCGAGCTCGCGCATCGGCGTCCAGGGGCCGGGCCTGCCGCTCGGGTCGCGCAGGACGACGTTGGCGGCCACCGCGTCATGGCCTTCTCGGAAGACGGTGGCGGAGATCGGTAGGGTTTCGCCGGCCACGGCCTTCGCGGGCCTTCTGCCGCAGTCGACGAGCGGGCGTACGTCCAGGACGGGAATGCGGCCAATGTGCGGGTTCACGGCATCACCTGAGGGCTGTGCGGGCGTGGCGGGTTGAGCGGGCGGATCCGCTGCGCGGGGTGTGGGTGTTCTTTGTAACTGCTCCGTCGACGACTGGCGGGCTGCGGGCATGGCCGCTCCTGTCCGCGTTCACTCGAATAGCTGCGTGTGGATGTGTGCGCGCCGGTGGGTACCGGGGGAGCCTTCCCACGCAGTGCCGGGGGGCAATCCGGCGCTTGGTTAACTACTAGGAGGTAGCGGGGCGGACAACCACCCGCGCGCCCCCCTCTCGCGGTGCGGGCCCCCGAACCCGCACGGCCCGCCCCGGAGTCGTAAGCCCGGGTGCGGGCCGGTGGGTGGTGACAGGACCTGGTGTCCTCGGTCCGTGGACGGCGCGCGTCGGACGGGAAGAATTCAGCCCCTCCGGCGTTTCAGGAGCGCGGGTTCGAGGGGCGGAGCCCACCCCCGGAACGGGTTCGGGGGCGAAGCGCCCAGTCCGGGAAGGGGCGGGGCGGGGGCCGTGTCGATCATGCGGCTCCGCTGCGTGGGCCCGCCGGAGGCGCCCGAGACGGCGCAAGGGCCCGTGCGCCCCCTTCTCGCGCCGTGGTTGAGGACGCCGCCGCCCCACTACCGTCGGAGGCGAAGGCGACATCCGGCCCGGCGCCCAGCGTTGTGCGTCCCCGGATGCGTACCTCCGCTGCGAAGGTGGGACCTGTGAAGGCCATTCGTCGATTCGCCGTCCGCCCCGTCCTCCCCGAACCCCTCGCCGCCCTCAGCGAGCTGGCCCGCAACCTGCGCTGGTCCTGGCATTCCGGGACCCGTGAGCTCTTCCGCGCCGTCGACCCCGAGGGGTGGCGTGCGGCCGGGGGCGACCCGGTGCGGCTCCTCGGCGCCGTGTCCGCCGGGCGGCTCGCCGGTCTCGCCCGCGACCACGGATTTCTGCACCGGCTCGCGGACGCCGCCGGCGACCTCGACCACTATCTGCACGGGCACCGCTGGTACCAGGAGCAGCAGGCCGATGACGAGCCGCTGCCCGCCGCCGTCGCCTACTTCTCGCCCGAGTTCGGCATCACCGCCGCACTGCCGCAGTACTCCGGCGGCCTCGGCATACTCGCCGGCGACCACCTCAAGGCCGCGAGCGACCTCGGCGTCCCCCTCGTCGGCGTCGGACTCCTCTACCGCCACGGGTACTTCCGCCAGTCCCTCTCGCGCGACGGCTGGCAGCAGGAGCACTATCCCGTCCTCGACCCCGACGAGCTGCCCCTGACCCTCCTCCGCGAGGCCGACGGCAGCCCGGCCCAGGTCGTCCTCGCCCTCCCCGGCGGCCGTTCGCTGCGCGCCCGTGTCTGGCAGGCCCAGGTCGGCCGCGTACCGCTGCTGCTCCTCGACTCGGACGTCGAGGAGAACGCCCCGGGCGAGCGGGACGTCACCGACCGGCTGTACGGCGGCGGCAGCGAGCACCGCCTGCTGCAGGAGATGCTCCTGGGCATCGGGGGAGTGCGCGCGGTCCGCACGTACTGCCGGCTGACGGGCCACCCCGAGCCCGAGGTGTTCCACACGAACGAGGGCCACGCCGGATTCCTCGGTCTCGAGCGGATCCGGGAACTGGCCCCGTACGGACTGGACTTCGACGCGGCACTGGAGGCGGTCAGGGCCGGGACCGTGTTCACGACGCACACCCCCGTCCCGGCCGGTATCGACCGCTTCGACCGCGAACTCGTCGCCCGCCACTTCGGCGACGACGGCGAACTGCCCGGAGTCGATGCCGCGCGGGTGCTGCCGCTCGGCATGGAGAGCTATCCGGGCGGCGAGCCGAACGTCTTCAACATGGCCGTGATGGGTCTGCGCCTCGCCCAGCGCGCCAACGGCGTCTCGACGCTCCACGGCGCCGTCAGCCGTCGGATGTTCGCCGGTCTGTGGCCGGGCTTCGACGCGCCCGAGGTGCCCATCACCTCCGTCACCAACGGGGTGCACGCCCCGACCTGGGTGGCGCCCGAGATCGGCAGCCTGGGGGACGCCGTGGGGGTGACGCCCGACGCCGAGCTCTGGGAGCTGCGCCGCGAGCTGCGCGGGCAGCTGGTGCGGGAGGTACGGAAGCGGCTGTACGTGTCGTGGCGGCAGCGCGGGGCGAACGCCGCGGAGCTCGGCTGGATCGACGGCGTCCTCGACCCCGGGATCCTCACCATCGGCTTCGCCCGCCGCGTCCCCGCGTACAAACGGCTCACGCTGATGCTCCGGGACCGCGACCGGCTGATGGAGCTGCTGCTGCACCCCGCCCGGCCGGTGCAGATCGTCGTCGCGGGCAAGGCCCATCCGGCGGACGACGGCGGGAAGCGGCTCATCCAGGAGCTGGTGCGGTTCGCGGACGATCCGCGGGTGCGCCACCGCATCGTCTTCCTCCCCGACTACGGGATCGCGATGGCGCGCACGCTCTACCCGGGCTGCGACGTGTGGCTCAACAACCCGCTCAGGCCGCTGGAGGCGTGCGGCACGAGCGGGATGAAGGCGGCGCTCAACGGCTGTCTCAACCTGTCCGTCCTGGACGGCTGGTGGGACGAGTGGTACGAGCCCGACTTCGGCTGGGCCGTCCCCACGGCCGACGGCTCGGCGGCCCATGACGAGGACCGGCGCGATGAGCTGGAGGCCGCGGCCCTGTACGGGCTGATCGAGGAGCGCATCGCGCCGCTCTTCTACGACCACGACCGCGACGGGCTTCCCGGCCGCTGGATCGAGATGGTCCGCCGCACCCTCACGACGCTCGGCCCGAAGGTGCTCGCGGACCGGATGGTGCGGGAGTACGTGGACCGGCTGTACGCCCCGGCCGCCCGCGCCCACCGCGTCCTCGCCCTGGACGCGGACGCGGCCCGGGGGCTGGCGGCCTGGAAGTCCCGGGTGCGCGGGGCCTGGCCGGGCGTCGCCGTCGACCATGTCGAGGCGGGCGCGGCGCTCGGGACCGCGGAGCTGGGCTCGACGCTCGCCCTGCGGGTCAGCGTCAGGCTCGGCGCCCTCCAGCGGGACGACGTGGAGGTGCAGGCGGTGGCCGGCCGCGTCGACTCCGACGACACGATCGCCGACGCCCAGGCCTTCCCGCTGAAACCCGCCGACGACGGACCGGACGAGGCGGGCCGCTGGATCTACGAGGGACCGCTCGCCCTGGACCGCACCGGACCCTTCGGCTACACCGTCCGGGTGCTGCCGTCGCACCCGCTGCTGCCGTCCGGCGCCGATCTCGGGCTCGTTGCGCTGCCGACGGAGACGACGGGGGAGAGGGCGGGAGTGCTGATGCGCTGACACCGGTGCGGCAGTTGGGCGGGGGCCGGCGTGTTCATGGAGCGGGCCCGGGTTCCACGGACGGCGTCACGTTCC
>NZ_JBSFDW010000007.1:124611-154323 GCF_053594115.1 Streptomyces sp. NPDC001970
CACGTTCCCGCCTCCGCCCACGGTTCGGGGGCGCACCGGCCTCTCAGGGCACGGAGAACCGCCGTCTGGCGTGGGAGACCCGCACCCACGCCCGGATCCCGAACCCGGCCCCCGCGAGAGCCGGTCGAGCTCCGGGTTCCACGGACGGCGTCACGTTCCCGCCTCCGCCCACGGTTCGGGGGCGCACCGGCCTCTCAGGGCACGGAGAACCGCCGTCTGGCGTGGGAGACCCGCACCCACGCCCGGATCCCGGACCCGGCCCCGGCGAGAGCCGGTCGAGCACGTCCTTCGTGGTGAGCCGGCCGCTGTCGAAGCACAGCCGGTAGACCGGGTACAGCGCATGGTCGGTCGTCCGGTAGTACACGCACGCGTCCGTCCCCGGCGGTTCGGGCGGCGAGCCGTCGGGCGGGCCGTCCAGCGTCCGGGCGGCATTGGTGAGCGCTTCCTGCACGACGCGGTGGACGGCCCGGTCCACCATGTCCGGCACAGTCCCTGCAGGCGTCCCGTCCTGGGCCGGCTCCACCGCCATCACCGAGGCCCTCGCCCGCGCCACCACGTCCTCGACCGTCTCGCCCGCCGGCACCATCGGCGCGGCGTCACCGTCGGCGCGCAGAACGCCGACGGGTCCTGGCAGCAGACCCGCAAACCTGGCGGAGGGCCGGAAGACACGTGCGGCCGCCCTGGGAGAGCGTCTCCATCCCCCAGGGCGGCCCGTGGTGACGCGTGCGCCTTACGGGAACGTCAGCTTGAAACTGTTGATGTACCCGGTGTCCAGCGCCGCCACATCCTGGACCTTCAGCTTCCACACGCCGTTCGCGACCTCGCTCGACGCGTTCACCGTGTACGTCTCCACGACGTTGTCCGCGGAGTCGCTGCCGCTGGAGTTCTTCAGGCGGTAGGCCGTGCCGTCCGGGGCCAGCAGATCGATGACCAGGTCACCGCGCCAGGTGTGGACGATGTCGACGCCGACCTTGAGCGTGGCCGGCGCATTGCCGGTGCGGCCCGAGACGGTGACCGATGACGTGACCGCCGCGCCGTTGTCCGGGATCGCGACGTCCGCGGCGTTCTCGAACGACGTGCCCGTGTCGCCGCCGGGCCGGGAGCCGACGTTGACCCCGGCCCAGGCGTCCGCGACGGCCTTGTACTCGGCGCTGCTCGCCCCGTACAGCTCGCTCGCGACAGCGAGCGTGCCGGTGCGCGCGCCCGCGTAGTTCGTGCTCGAGTTGAACTTCGTCGTCAGCGCCTTGAACCAGATCAGCGAGGCCTTGTCACGGCCGATGCCGGTGACCGGCAGACCGTCCGACGTCGGCGAGTCGTAGTTCACGCCGTTGACGGTCTTGGCGCCGCTGCCCTCGGAGAGCAGGTAGTACCAGTGGTTCGCCGGGCCGGACGAGTAGTGCACGTCGATGCTGCCGATGCCCGAATACCACGCGTCCTTGGAGGAGCCGTCCTTGCTCGGCTTGTCCATGTAGCGCAGCGGGGTGCCGTTGCCCCGGATGTCGATCTTCTCGCCGACGAGGTAGTCGCCGGCGTCCTGGGGGTTGTTGGCGTAGAACTCGACGGCCGCCGCGAAGATGTCGGACGTCGCCTCGTTGAGGCCGCCCGACTCGCCGCTGTAGACCAGGCCGGCGGTGTTGGAGGTGACGCCGTGCGTCATTTCGTGCGCGGCCACGTCGATGGAGGTGAGCGGCTTGGTGTTGCCGGAGCCGTCTCCGTAGGTCATGCAGAAGCAGCTGTCGGACCAGAAGGCGTTGACGTACGCGTTGCCGTAGTGGACGCGGGAGTACGCGCCGACGCCGTCGCCGCGTATACCGCTGCGGCCGTGCACGTTCTTGTAGTAGTCCCAGGTGAGGGCCGCGCCGTAGTGTGCGTCGGCGCCCGCGGTCTCCAGGTTCTGCGGGGTGCCGTCGCCCCAGGTGTCGTCGGAACCGGAGAAGAGCGTGCCGGTGCCGGAGGTGCCGCGGTTGAGGTTGTACGTCTTGTGGTTGCCGCGGCCGGTGTCGGTCAGGGTGTACGACGGCGCGGTGCCGAGCGTGACCTGGCCGCTGTACATGGTGTTGCCGGTGCCGTTGTGGATCGCCTGCCACTCGTAGAGCTTCTTGCCGGTGGTGGCGTCGGTGACGACGTGCAGCTCGTTCGGGGTGCCGTCGTGCTGGAGGCCTCCGACGACGGTCTCGTACGCGAGCGTCGGCCTGCCCTGGGCCATCCAGACCACCTTGCGCGGGGCCCGGTCGGCGGCGCTCTTCTTCGAGCCCTCGGCCCTGGCGGCGGCGACCGCCTGCTGCTCGGCGGCGGCGGGGGCGACGTCGGCACCGGTGTCGACGTTCTCGAGCGCGGCGGGGGATGCCTTGGTGACGGACTCGGTCCTCCCGGCCTTCGTCTCGGCGACGACCAGGTCACCGCCGAGCACGGGCAGGCCCGCGTAGGTGCGCTCGTAGCGGGTGTGCGTGGTGCCGTCCCGGTCCTGGACGACATCGCGGACGACGAGCTTCTCCTTGGCGCCGAGGCCGAGTTCGGCAGCGGTGGCGGCCTTCGTGGCGTTGGCCTCGCGTATCAGCTCGGCCCGCTGCGCGGGGCTGAGCTGCGCGGGCAGCGCGCCCGGGTCGGCGGCCGTTGCGGCCTGGTTCTTCGGTGCGGCGGCCGGGGCGTCGTCGGCCGCGGTGGCGGAACCGGACTGGACTCCGACGGCGAGCATGGCCGCGGCTGCGAGCAGAGCACCGGTCGCGGTGGCACGACGGCGACGTCTGGGGGTGGGTCTCACGCGGACTCCTTCTGCGAGGGGGGTTACGGGCAGCTGGGTGGGCCACCCGGGCAGAGCGACGGAGCGGGTGCGGAGCATGTGGTGCGGGGATCGTGGGAAGAGTGGCAGCAATGAGCGCCTATGTCAGGGGCGCGTCAACAAGTTGGCCGGAAACCGTCCGTTCCCCGAAAAGTCATGTTCGTTAAGCGGACGTTTCGCCGATCATCACCGCGACGCCATCGAGGAGGCAGGAGGGCCTGAAGGCGAAGGGCGCGCCGGGATCCGGAACGGCGTCGTCCCGGTCGGACGGAGAAGTGGGCAGAGGGTACGCGCCACCCGAGAGGACCGCTGCGGACCGTGACTCGATCCGTGCCGTCCGCCCGTCGGTCGACGGCCCGTGTCCCGGGGCGCGCGGTCCGGCCGGGCGGGCCGGATCAGGCCGTGGGCCTGGGGTCCACCCACAACGCCTCGGCGAGGGCGCACAGTTCACCGTCCGCCGAGGCCAGGGCGACGCCCATCGTGTGCTTGCGGCCCGACTCGTCCTGGAGCCAGGCGTACGAGATGTGCGGCTCGCCCGCGGTCACGGGGCGCAGCAGCGTCCCGGTGAGGGCGGCGGTGACGGCGCCCGGGCGCTGGGTGCCGAGCAGACGGCCCGCCCAGTTGCCGGGGCAGTCCAGCGCGCCCCACACCAGCTCGGGCGGCAGGAGCCCTGCCGCGTCGGCGAGCTCGGGGTCCGGCACCCAGCCGCAGGCCACCAGTGCCCGGCCGGGAACGGGCGTGCAGTGCTGGCGCAGACCGCGGTCGGGCGTACGGTCGAGGCCGCACCCGAAGCAGTCGACGAGACCGGCGGGCGGCGCCGACCGGAACGCCTCGGCCGCGGCCACCGCCTCGCCCCACGACGGCGCGCCGGGCGCGTCGACCCGCAGCTCGGCGGGGACCGCCGTCGCCAGCGGACGCGCGCCCTCTCTCAACTCCGCGCCACCGCCCACCGTTCCGGCGATCCGCACGGGCACCTCCACCGGCACCGGCCCGCGGAAGTCCACCCGTACCGTCTTCGCACCGGACCGCTCCGCGAGCACCCCCGCCACATAGCCGCCGAAGGCGACTCCGGGATAGCCCACGAACAGCCCCGGCACCACGATCGCGTCGCTCGTCGTCATGGTCCCCACCTCACCACACCACGGGCGACTGCCCGTCGGGCCGGTGGCGGTCAGGCGGACGCGCCCTCGCCCTCGCGTTCCCGTCCCATCGGTGTGCAGCACGCGTGCATCCTGAAATCCCCCGGGAGGAGAGAGGTCTGCCGGACGCTCCACCGGATTCCCTGCCTCTTCGCGGGGGTGATCGCCACGCCGGTCGGTCCGTCGCCGACGTCGACGACCGCGTCGCCGCGGGTGTCGATCACGGACACATCGTCCCCGTCGAAGTCGGTGACGAAGACGCGCGCACCGTCCGGAGTGACGGCGATGCCGTTGGGCCCGTCGCCGACGTCCACGGTGTCGATCACCCTGTTGGTGCGGGTGTCGATCACCGGCACATCGCCGGAGCCGAGGTTGGGGACGTAGACCCGGCGGCCGTCCGGAAGCACCGTCACCCCAGCGGGCTCGTCGCCGACCTCGACGGTGTCGATCACCCTGCCGGAGCGGGTGTCGATCACCGGCACATCGCCGGAGCCGAGGTTGGGGACGTAGACCTGGCGGCCGTCCGGAAGCACCGTCACCCCAGCGGGCTCGTCGCCGACCTCGACGGTGTCGATCACCCTGCCGGAGCGGATGTCGATCACCGATACGTCGTCCGAGGTGAGATTGGTGACGTGGATCCGGAAACCGCCCGCGGCGATCGCGAGCCCTCCACCCGCACGGGCCGGCGCGGCGGTCACCCGTCAGACCAGGCTCTCCTGCCACGCCCGGTGCAGTCCCGCGAACCGCCCCGCGCCACGGGTGAGTTCGGCCGGAGTGCCGTCCTCCACGATCCGGCCGTGCTCCATCACCAGCACCCGGTCGGCGATCTCCACCGTCGACAGCCGGTGGGCGATGACCACCGCCGTACGGCCGCGCAGCACCGTGTCCATCGCCCGCTGCACCGCGCGCTCACCCGGAATGTCCAGCGAGCTCGTCGCCTCGTCGAGGATCAGCACCGCCGGGTCGGCGAGCAGCGCCCGGGCGAACGCGACGAGCTGGCGCTGGCCCGCCGAGATCCGGCCGCCGCGTTTGCGCACGTCCGTGTCGTAGCCGTCCGGCAGGCCGCAGATGAAGTCGTGCGCGCCGATCGCCTTCGCGGCCTGCTCGATGTCCTCACGGGTCGCGTCGGGCCGCCCGATCGCGATGTTCTCCGCGACCGTGCCGGAGAACAGGAACGCCTCCTGGGTCACCATCACCACCCCGCGCCGCAGTTCGGGCGTGGCCAGCTCGCGCAGGTCGACACCGTCGAGCAGGACGCGCCCGTCCGTCGGGTCGTAGAAGCGGGCCAGCAGCTTCGCGAGCGTGGACTTGCCCGCGCCGGTCGAGCCGACGACCGCGACCGTCTGGCCTGCCGGGATCGTCAGACCGAAGCGGGGGAGCACCTCGCCGCCGGTGCGGTAGGCGAACCGGACGTCCTCGAACACCACCTCCCGCCCGGGGCCGGCGGCGTCGGAGCGTGCGCGCAGCCGTGCGGGGCGGTCGGACTCCGGCACGGACGGCGTCTGCGCCAGCAGGCCGGCGATCTTCTCCAGAGACGCGCCCGCCGACTGGTACGAGTTGAGGAACATGCCGAGCCGGTCGATCGGGTCGTACAGCCGCCGCAGATACAGCACAGCGGCCGCGAGCACGCCGAGCGCCAGCGTCCCCTCGGTCACCCGGTACGCGCCCCACAGCACGATCCCGGCGACGGCGGTGTTGGCCACCAGACGGGAACCGACGACATAGCGGGCCATCTCCAGCAGCGCGTCGCCGTTGCTGCGGGCGTGCCGGTCGTTCAGCGTCCGGAAGAGCTCGTCGTTCGCGCGCTCACGGCGGAAGGCGCGCACCGGCCGGATACCGTTCATCGTCTCCGCGAACTTCACGATGACGGCGGCGATCGCGGTGGACCGCTCGGCGAACACGACGCCCGCGCGGCGCTGGTAGAGCCGTACGAGCAGGTACAGCGGCACGAAACTGAGGACGGCGAGTCCGCCGATGCCCGGATCCAGCCAGAGCAGCATCGCCGAGATGTAGACGAAGGCGAGGATCACGGCGATGAGCTCCTGGAGCCCCTCGCTGAGGAGTTCGCGCAGCGACTCGACATCCGTGGTGGAACGGGAGATCAGCCGCCCCGAGGTGTACCGCTCGTGGAAGTCCACGCTGAGCGCCTGGGCGTGCCGGAAGATACGGCCGCGCAGATCGAGCAGGACGTCCTGGTTGACGCGGGCGGCGGCGCGGATGAAGGCGTACTGGAACGTGCCGGACGCGATCGCGCACACCGCGTACCCCGCGCCGACCACCACGAGCGGCCCGTGGTCGCCGCGGCGCAGCGCGGGCACGCCGCTGTCGATGGCGTACGCGACGAGCAGCGGGCCCGCCTGCGCGGCGGCCTGCTGCAGGAGCAGGAGGAGCGCGGCGAGGACGACGCGGGCGCGGCGGGGTGCCAGCAGGGACCGCAGCAGCGCTCCCGTGGCGCCGTCGGCAGCAGGGAGCGCGTCCCGGTCGAAGGGATCGCCTCCCGTGTCCGTAGGTCGCGCGCCGGTGCTCCCCGCGTCCGCACGGGCGTCCTCGGCGGAACCGCCGGCCGCGGTGTCCTCGGCGTCCGGCTGCGGCGTCGTGGCCGTCGATGGCGTCATCGGGCTCGCTCCTCGGCATGACTGCCCGACATCAGCCAGGCGTACTCGGTGTTGTCCCGCAGCAGTTCGTGATGGGTGCCGACGGCGGCGATACGGCCGCCCGACAGCAGTGCGACCCGGTCGGCGAGCAGGACCGTGGACGGCCGGTGCGCCACGACGAGGGCGGTGGTGTCCTCCAGGACACGACGCAGCGCGGCCTCCACGAGCGCTTCCGTGTGCACGTCGAGCGCGGACAGCGGGTCGTCGAGCACCAGGAACCGCGGCCGTCCGACGACCGCGCGGGCGAGTGCGAGCCGCTGCCGCTGACCGCCGGAGAGGCTGAGGCCCTGCTCCCCGACCTGGGTGTGGACGCCCTGCGGCAGCGTCGACACGAACCCGGCCTGGGCGACCTCCAGCGCCCGCCGCACCTCCTCTTCCCCGGAGCTCTCGGCGCCCATCCGCACGTTCTCCCCGACGCTCGCCGAGAAGAGCGTCGGCTCCTCGAACGCCATCGACACCAGCAGGCGCAGCTCCTCGCGGGGCATCGCGGCGATGTCCCGCCCGTCCAGCGTGATCCGCCCGCCGGTCACCTCGTACAGCCGAGGTACGAGCGCCGTCAGCGTCGTCTTGCCGCTGCCCGTGCCCCCGACGAGGGCCATGGTCTCTCCGGGGCGGATGTGCAGATCGATCCGCTGCAGTACGGGCACGGAGTGCGCCTCGGCGTCCGGGTAGCGGAATTCGACCCCCTCGAACACCAACCCTTCGCTCGCCCCGCCATGAATTCCTTCGGCAGCCCCTGGCTCGAGCCGGTTGCGCTCGCTGTCGCGGGAGGTCGACGCCGAATCGTTGCCGTCCACGGCGGCCGGCCGGCCTCGGGCAGAAGCCTCGCCACCCGCACTCCCGCTGGGTGCGGGCCCGTCGTCCGCGCCCCCGTGGGGGTGGATCCGGGAGGAGGGCCCGCCCTCCTCCCGTTCCTCTTCCGCGTCCAGGACCTCGAAGTACCGGTCCGTCGCCGTCGCCGCCTCCTGGCTCATCGCGAGCAGGAACCCCATCGCGTCCACCGGCCAGCGCAGGGCAAGGGCCGTCGAGAGGAAGGCGACGAGCGTGCCGGCCGACAGGCTTCCGTCCGCCACCTGCATCGTGCCGGCGACCAGCGCCGCACCGATCGCGAGTTCGGGGACGATCATGATGATGCCGAAGATGCCCGCGAGCAGCCGGGCCTTGACCAGCTCCGTGCCGCGCAGCCGCTCGGTCAGTGCGCGGAAGGCCTTCGCCTGGCTGCGGTGGCGGCCGAATCCCTTGATGATGCGGATGCCGAGCACGCTCTCCTCGACGACCGTCGTCAGATCGCCGACCTGGTCCTGTGCCGTCCGCGCGACCGTCGAGTAGCGCGCCTCGAACCTGGCGATCACGAACACGAGCGGAGCGACCGGCGCCAGCAGGATCAGCCCGAGCGTCCACTGCTGGGCCAGCATGATCCCCGCGCCGACGAGGATCGTCACGCCATTGACCAGCAGGAACGTCAGCGGAAACGCGAGGAACATCCGCAGGAGCATCAGATCTGTCGTCCCGCGCGACAGCAGCTGCCCCGACGCCCACCGGTCGTGGAACGCCACCGGAAGCCGCTGCAGATGCCGGAACAGATCCGCCCGCATCGCGGCCTCGACCCCGGCCAGCGGTCGCGCCACCAGCCAGCGCCGGTACCCGAACAGCACCGCCTCCGCGATGCCGAGCAGCAGGAGATACAGCGCCCCGAGCCACACCCCGCCGGTGTCCCGCTCCGCGACCGGCCCGTCCACCATCCACTTCAGGACCAGGGGGATCACCAGGCTCAGACAGGAGGCGACGACGGCGACGAACGCCGCCGTGAACAGCCGGGCCCGCACGGGCCGAACATAGGGCCAGAGCCGCAGCAGCGAGCGAACGGCTGACCGGTCATCCTTGGTGACTGAATCTGTTCTGGGCATCAGGGGCGAGCCTACGGTTCACCACTGACACCGGCCCACCGAGTTTTTCGGCGACCGTGGCCACGGCGGCGAGGGTCGTACGAGTCCGTCAACCGATCGGCTGATGCGCCTTCGAGCGCGTCGGGCGATACCGCGCCGGGGCGCCTCACCGCACTCTCGTACGCATGGCGATTGTCGAAGTGAACGGACTGCGCAAGTCCTACGGCGGCCGGGCGGCCGTGGACGGGGTGACCTTCGGCGTCGAGGAGGGCGAGATCTTCGGGATCCTCGGCCCCAACGGCGCGGGCAAGACCACGACCGTCGAATGCGTCGAGGGGCTGCGGCTGCCCGACGCGGGCACCGTCCGCGTCGCCGGACTCGACCCGGCGGCCGACCACGACCGCGTCACACGCCTCCTCGGCGCGCAGCTCCAGGAGAGCGAACTGCAGCCGAAGCTGACGGTGCGCGAGGCCCTGGAGCTGTACGCCGCGTTCTACCCGCAGCCCGCCGACTGGCGGCCCCTCGCGGAACGGCTCGGCCTCACCGAGAAGCTCACCACCTGCTTCGCCAAGCTTTCAGGCGGCCAGAAGCAGCGGCTGTTCATCGCGCTCGCGCTGATCGGCAACCCGCGCGTCGTCGTCCTCGACGAGCTCACCACCGGACTCGACCCCCGCGCCCGCCGCGACACCTGGAGCCTGATCGAGGAGGTCCGGGCCGGCGGCGTCACCGTCCTTCTCGTCACCCACTTCATGGAGGAGGCACAGCGGCTCTGCGACCGGATCGCCGTCATCGACAAGGGCAGGATCGCCGCGCTCGACACCCCGACGGGACTGATCCGGCGCACCAGCGGCGCCACCGTCATCTCCTTCACCCCGTCACAGCCGCTCGACGCACGCGAGCTGGCCGCGCTGCCCCAGGCGGCCGACGTCGAGACCAGGGCCGGCCGGGTGGTCGTCCACGGCACCGACGAGACCGCGAACGCCGTGATCACGCTCCTTGCGCGCCACCGCATCACCGCCCATCAGCTGCGCGTCACCGAGGCCACGCTCGACGACGCGTTCCTCGACCTCACTGAGGAGAAGGCCTGACATGCCGTCCCCCGCAACCGCCGTCCTGAGGGCCGAGACCCGGCTCTTCACCCGTGAACCCGGCAGCCTCTTCTGGATCCTCGTCTTCCCCTCCGTCCTGCTCACGGTCATCGGCCTCATCCCCTCCTTCCGGGAGGCTTCCGACGACATCGGCGGCCGCCGCGTGGTCGATCTGTACGTCCCCGTCGCCGTGCTCCTCGCCATGATCATGGCCGGTCTGCAGGCCATGCCGCCCGTCCTCACCGGCTACCGGGAACGCGGCATCCTGCGCCGGATGTCGGTCACACCGGTGCGGCCGGCCGCGCTGCTCACCGCGCAGCTCGTGCTCCACGGAGCCGCCGCGCTGGTCTCGGCGCTGCTCGCCGTCGCCGTGGGGCGGATCGCTTTCGGCGTGGCCCTGCCCGGGCAGCCCGGCGGCTACCTCCTCGGCCTCGTCCTCACCACGGCAGGGGCGCTCGCGCTCGGCGCGACCGTCTGCGCGGTCTCCCGCACGCAGAAGATCGCGACGGCGATCGGCTCTGTCGTCTTCTTCCCGGCGATGTTCACCGCCGGGGTGTGGGTGCCGGTGCAGGCCATGCCCGACATGCTCCGGGACATCGTCCGGTTCACCCCGTTCGGCGCGGCGTCCGAGGCACTGGACCGGGCGGCGGCGGGCGGCTGGCCGAGCTGGACCGCCATCGGGGTCACCGCGCTGTGGACGGCGCTGCTGACCGGTGTCGCGGTCCGCTGGTTCCGGTGGGAGTGAGCCTTCCCCGGCACACGGGGGACACTGGGCGCATGACCACCGCCGAACAGCGCTGGGAACAGTTCCTCCGCCACGGTCCGTACGCCCTGCTCGGCCTCTCCGCCCCGATCGCGGCCGCGACCGCGCCGTCGCTGACGCCCGGCACCGAACGGTACGTGGCACTCGTCCTGCTGCCGGTGGCACTCGCCCTGGAGCTGTGGTGGAGCCGAACCCGGCCCGGGACGCCCGAGTTCGCCGTACCCGCGCGGATCTACTACGCCGTCCGTACCGTCCTCGCGTTCGCGCTCACCTGGCTCAACCCGTTCTTCGCCGTCTACGCCGTTCTCGGCTACTTCGACGCCGGCATCCTGCTGCCGCGCCGCTGGGTCCGCGCCGGGCTTGTCGCCACCGCCGTGACGATGGCGGGCTCGCAGTCCGGCGGGCTCCCGCCGGCGTCGGCGATGAACTGGGTCGCGTTCGGCGCGCTGTTCGCCCTCAACGCCTGTCTTTCGCTCGTCTTCGCCCGGATCGCGGTGGAGGAGGCCGAGAGCGCGCAGCAGAAGGCCGCCACCATCACCGAGCTGGAGCGCATCAACGCCCGTCTGGAGCAGGCCCTGGAGGAGAACGCGGGGCTGCACGCCCAGCTCGTCGTCCAGGCCCGGGAGGCGGGCGTCGCCGACGAAAGGCGCCGGCTCGCCGCCGAGATCCACGACACCCTCGCGCAGGGACTGACCGGCATCATCGCCCAACTGCAGGTGGTCACCGGCACCGATGACCCGCACGTCGCCCGCACGCACGCGGAGCGGGCCGCCGCCCTCGCCCGGCACAGCCTCGGCGAGGCCCGCCGTTCGGTGCAGAACCTCGCCCCGTCCGCCCTCGCCCACGACGAGCTGCCCGTGGCGCTGGAGAAGACCGTCGCCGAATGGTCGGAGCGCAGCGGGGTGGCGTCCCGTTTCATCCTCACCGGGGCCGTGGAGCCCCTGCACGACGAGGTCGCCGCGACACTGCTGCGGATCGCGCAGGAAGCGCTCGCCAACACCGACCGGCACGCCCGCGCGGACCGGGCCGGGGTGACCCTGTCGTACATGGGCGACGAAGTGACGCTCGACGTGCGCGACGACGGGCGCGGCTTCGATCCCCGTGCCCTGCCCGCCCGCACCGGCACGAGCGGTTTCGGCCTGGACGGTATGCGCGCCCGCGCCGCCCGCATCGCCGGCTCGGTCACCGTCGAATCCGAGCCGGGCGGCGGTACGGCGGTCTCGGCTCGCGTACCGTTGGTGCGCCATGGCTGACCGGACCATCTCCGTGCTGATCGTCGACGACCATCCCGTCGTACGGGACGGGCTGCGCGGCATGTTCGAGTCGGCGCCCGGATTCGCCGTGCTCGGCGAGGCCGCCGACGGCGCCGCAGGGGTCGCGCTCGCCGAACGGCTCGATCCCGATGTCGTCCTCATGGACCTGCGGATGCCCGGCGGCGGCGGGGTCGAGGCCATCGCGGAACTCGCCCGCCGCGGCGCCCGCGCCAGGGTCCTCGTCCTCACCACGTACGACACCGACGCGGACACCATCCCCGCGATCGAGGCGGGCGCGACCGGCTATCTCCTCAAGGACGCCCCGCGCGAGGAGCTGTTCACCGCGGTCCGGGCAGCCGCCGACGGACGTACGGTCCTCTCCCCGGCGGTCGCCTCCCGACTGGTCTCCCGCGTCCGCAACCCGGCCCCGCGCGACGAACCCCTCAGCGCCCGGGAACGCGAGGTCCTCGCCCTGGTCGCCAGGGGCACCTCGAACCGGGAGATCGCCGCCGAACTGTTCATCAGCGAGGCCACGGTGAAGACCCATCTCACCCACATCTACGCCAAGCTGGCGGTCAAGGACCGCGCGGCGGCCGTTGCGGCCGGCTACGACCGGGGGATCCTGGGCTGACCGGGCACGCGGGCGCGCCCGCCCCCGCGGGCAGGGGCCGGCCTACGCCGACGCGTCCGCCGGGCCGCCCGCGCGAGGCACCTCCCCGGATGCGGCCGCTCGCGCGGTCACCGCTCGCGCGGTTCCGGCGCGTCGCACACCCGCAGCAGCCACACCGCCCGCGCCGGCACCGTCACCGTCTCGCCGCCCCGGTGCAGCGTGCCCGGCACGGTCGACTGGTCCTCCAGCGAGGTGTCCACGACCAGCTCGTACGCCTCCGCCCACGGCGGACCCGGCAGCCGGAACGGCACCGGCCTGCTCCCCGCGTGCAGCACCGTCAGAAAGCTGTCGTCCGTGACCTGTGCCCCCCGCGCGTCCCGGCCCGGGATGTCCCGGCCCGAGAGATAGAGCGCGACCGTCGACGCCGGCGCGTACCAGTCCTGCTCGGTCATCTCCGCACCCCGAGGGGTGAACCACGCCAGGTCCCGCAGCCCGTCGGCCGTCTGCGGGCGCCCGGAGAAGAACGCTCTGCGCCGCAGGACCGGATGCGCGCTGCGCAGCGCCAGCAGCCGGGACGTCAGCGTCAGCAGCCCGCTCGGCCCCGGCCGGCCGAGCAGCGACCAGTCGAGCCAGCCGACCTCGTTGTCCTGGCAGTACGCGTTGTTGTTGCCGCCCTGCGTACGGCCCATCTCGTCGCCCGCGACGAGCATCGGCACGCCGGTGGACAGCAGCAGCGTCGTCAGGAGATTGCGGATCTGCCGGCGCCGCAGCGCGTTGATCCGCGGGTCGTCCGTCTCGCCCTCGACGCCGCAGTTCCAGGCCCGGTTGTCGTTCGTGCCGTCCCTGTTGCCCTCGCCGTTCGCCTCGTTGTGCTTGCGCTCGTAGGAGACCAGGTCGCGCAGGGTGAAGCCGTCGTGGGCGGTGATGAAGTTGACCGACGCGTACGGCCGCCGCCCGCCCCAGGCGTACAGGTCGCTGGAGCCGGAGAGCCGGTAGCCGAGGTCCCGTACATCGGGCAGCGCGCCGCGCCAGAAGTCCCTCACGGCATCCCGGTAGCGGTCGTTCCACTCCGTCCACAGCGGCGGGAACGCACCGACCTGGTAGCCCCCGTTGCCCACGTCCCACGGCTCGGCGATCAGCTTCACGCGGCGCAGCACCGGGTCCTGGGCGATCACCGCGAGGAAGGGCGAGAGCATGTCGACGTCGTGCATCGAACGGGCGAGCGCCGCTGCGAGGTCGAAGCGGAAGCCGTCGACGCCCATCTCGGTGACCCAGTAGCGCAGCGAGTCGGTGATCAGCCGCAGGACATGGGGCTGGACGACGTGCAGCGTGTTCCCGCAGCCGGTGTAGTCGGCGTACCGGCGGGCGTCGGACTGGAGGCGGTAGTAGCCGCGGTTGTCGATGCCCCGCAGCGACAGCGTCGGGCCCAGCTCGCCGGCCTCCGCCGTGTGGTTGTAGACGACGTCGAGGATGACCTCGATGCCCGCCGCGTGCAGCGCCCGCACCATCCGCTTGAACTCGCCGACCTGCTGCCCGGCCGTCCCCGACGCGCTGTAGGCCGCGTGCGGCGCGAAGTAGCCGATCGAGTTGTAGCCCCAGTAGTTCTTCAGCCTGCGCCGCAGCAGATGGTCCTCGTGGGCGAACTGATGGACCGGCAGCAGCTCGACCGCCGTGACCCCGAGGCGTACGAGATGGCCGATCGCGGCCGGGTGCGCGAGGCCCGCGTACGTACCTCGCAGCTCCTCGGGGACGTCCGGGTGCAGTTTCGTGAAGCCGCGCACGTGCAGCTCGTAGATGACCGAGTCGGCCCACGGAGTCTTGGGCCGCCGGTCGTCGGCCCACTCGTCGTCGGGCGCGTCGTCGTGGACGACGACGCCCTTCGGGACGAAGGGTGCCGAGTCCCGGTCGTCGCGCACGGTGTCGGCGACATGCTGCTGCGGCCAGTCGCGCACATGCCCGTACACCTCGGGTGGCAGCGTGAAGTCGCCGTCGACGGCCCGAGCGTACGGGTCGAGGAGCAGCTTCGCGGGGTTCCAGCGGGCGCCGGTCCACGGGTCCCAGCGGCCGTGCACCCGGAAGCCGTACCGCTGCCCGGGCCGTACGCCGGGTACGAAGCCGTGCCAGATCTCGTGCGTCAGTTCGGTCAGTGGCGCCCGGGTCTCGACGCCCCCCTCGTCGAACAGGCACAGCTCGACCGCTTCCGCCCCGCCCGCCCACAGCGCGAAGTTGGTGCCCGCGACCCCGTCGGGCCCCACCCGGAAGCGGGCACCCAGCGGCGTCGGCGCCCCCGGCCAGACCTCGGGGCCCTGCCCCTGGACGCCGGCCTCCCTGCGCCGTCCGTTCAGCGCGGGGCGCCGCCCCACTTCAGGGGACGGCAGCCCCCCTTCCCGCACTGCCTCCTGCTCGGCTGCGCTCGACACGTGTCGGCCTCCCGCGGCTCGTCGGGCCACTCCCGCTGTGGGCACGCGGCGTCCCGGCCGCTGCTCTCCGAGCGTGGTCC
This sequence comes from Streptomyces sp. NPDC001970, assembly GCF_053594115.1. Taxonomy (NCBI): domain Bacteria; kingdom Bacillati; phylum Actinomycetota; class Actinomycetes; order Kitasatosporales; family Streptomycetaceae; genus Streptomyces; species Streptomyces sp. NPDC001970. The sequence continues at coordinate 139,284 of NZ_JBSFDW010000007.1, forward strand.
TCCCACCTGTTCTGCCCGCGCTGTGCTACTCCCAACTTGACTTCTCCCCCTCGTTGATGAGGAGGATTCTCACGGCTCGCGCTGTGAGGCTTTCTGCTTCGTCGCCGACCGCCCGCGCGGAGTTCTCCGTTGAGGTCTACACCGGCTCCACAGACTGTCACCGCCGGCCCGGCGGCCAGAAGGTTGTTCGCTGAGTTCACGTCCCGGTCGTGGGTCGTGCCGCAGCTGTCGCACGTGCAGGTGCGGACGTTCAGCGTCATAGCCTCCGCGAGGGTGCCGCAGTGGGAGCACAGCTTGGACGAGGGGAACAAGCGGTCTACGCCCACGCCTCCGTACGGGCGGCGAGCGCCATGTTGTAGACCTTCCGCACGCACCCGAATGTCCGGGCAAGCTCAGCGGCCTGCGCTGGAGTCGGGTAGAAGCGGTACCTGAACGCCCGCTTCACATGCGGTCATGCTCACACACTTGTGAGCGACCGCGGGCTGTTGCTGATGCCCGAGACCGAGGATGTCCTCCAGAGGGCTCGATGACGCACGCTCACGTACCCCTACGAGGGGGGCGGTCGTTGGGTGGGACGAGCTGTGTCTCTGCGACCCCACGAGGTGGACCCTGTGAGCAACGCGGTGAAGCGGACGAAGGCCACACTGGCCGCCGCCCTCGTCTGGACAGGACTGCTGGCCGGGCTGACCGGCTGCACCGGCGGTGGGCTGGACCTCAGCGGCAAGCCGCGGTCGGGCAACGACGCCATCAGGATCACCCCCGAAGACGGCACGAAGCGCGTCGCGGCCGACGGGAAGCTGGAGGTGAAGCTGCCGAGCGGGCGGCTGGAGCGGGTCAAGGTCACCCAGATCGAGGACGCCCAGCCGGTCGAGATTCCCGGCAGGATCTCGGTGGACGGGCTGAGCTGGCGGCCCGACCCCGGCACCCGCCTCGCGCTGGCGGCCAAGTACCGGGTCGACGCGATCGCTCTCGACTCCCACGGCCGCCGCTCGGCCCGGCACACGACCTTCACGACCCTGGTTCCCGAGCGCCACTTCATCGGCTACTTCAATCCGGAGAACCGCTCCACCGTGGGCACCGGAATGATCGTCTCGTTCGTCTTCAACCGGCGGATCGAGAACCGGGCGGCCGTCCAGCGCGCCATCGGCATCAAGGCCGATCCGCCGGTGGAGGTCGTCGGTCACTGGTTCGACGGGCAGCGGCTCGACTTCCGCCCGCGCGACTACTGGAAGCCGGGTGCCAAGGTCACCGTCGATCTGCGGCTGCGCGATGTGGAGGGCGCGCCGGGCGTGTTCGGCATCCAGCGCAAGACCATCACCTTCACCGTGGGCCGCTCGCAGATCTCCACGGTCGATGCGCGCAACCACACGATGGAGGTACGCCGAGACGGCAAGCTGCTGGCGACCCTGCCGATCACGGCCGGGGCGAGGAAGACGACCACGTACAACGGCAAGATGGTGGTCAGCGAGATGTTCGACGTGACCCGGATGAACGGGGCCACCGTCGGCTTCCGGAACAAGAAGGGCAAGAGCGAGTACGACATCAAGGACGTGCCGCACGCGATCCGGCTCACCACCTCGGGCACCTTCCTGCACGGGAACTACTGGGCGGACGAATCCGTCTTCGGTCGTAAGAACGTCAGCCACGGCTGTGTCGGACTGCGCGATGTGCAGGGCGGCAGCCAGGACGCCCCGGCCGGGTGGTTCTTCGACCGGACGCTGATCGGGGACATCGTGGAAGTGGTCAATTCCCCTGACCGGATGGTCGATCCCTGGAACGGCCTGAGCGGCTGGAACATGGACTGGGAGGAGTGGAAAGCCGGTTCGGCGCTGAGCTGACCCCGCTGACCTGCATGGTCCGCACCGGTCCTGGACATGTTGGGACTGAACGGTGACATCCGTGGGGAGTTACCACGGCTCGCGGTGTGATTATCTAACGCCAGGCGCGCAGGGAGCGCGCGTGGGGGTAGTGGCCCGGTCATGCGCCGGGCTCCACGGGCCGTGGCGGGGCCAGGCCGTGCGAGGGGAGAAAGCCAATCGTGAACGGGCAGCCGATATCGGGGGCATCGGCCGGGATACGCGGTGGACGCGGACGCGGCAGCAGGGGTGTGCTGGCCCTGGTACTGGGGGCGTTGCTGCTTCTGGTGGCGGCATGCGGGGGCGGGGACTCCGACAAGGGCAGCGACGACAAGGGCAAAAAGGACAGCGGCAAGGTCGGCACCACCGCCTCGCAGGCGGTCGTGACCATCGCCCCCAAGGACGGTGCGTCCTCGGTCGCCACCAGCGGCGCCCTCAAGGTGACGGCCGACAAGGGGAAGCTGACCGCGGTCACCGTCCAGGACGACAAGGGCAACAAGGTCGAGGGCAAGCTGGCCGCGGACGGCGCCGCCTGGGAGCCGCTGGCGCACCTCGCCGCGGCCACCAAGTACAAGGTGCACGCGGTCGCCAAGGACGCGGAGGGCCGTGAGTCCGCGAAGGACACCACCTTCACCACCCTCGTCCCGAAGAACACCTTCGTCGGCCACTACACGCCCGAGGCCGGCTCCACTGTCGGCGTCGGCATGCCGGTCTCCATCAACTTCACCCGTGGCATCACCAACCCCGAGGCCGTCGAGAACGCCATCGAGGTGACCGCTGAGCCGTCGGTCCCGGTCGAGGGCCACTGGTTCGGCAACGACCGGCTCGACTTCCGCCCGGAGAAGTACTGGGCGGCGGGTACGAAGGTGACGGTCAAGCTCAACCTGGACGGCGTCGAGGGCCGGCCCGGGGTGTACGGCAAGCAGGCCAAGTCGTACTCCTTCACCATCGGCCGCAGCCAGGTCTCCACCGTGGACGCCAAGGCCCACACCATGAAGGTCGTGCGGGACGGCAAGCTCATCAAGACCGTCCCGATCACCGCGGGCGCCCCGTCGACGACGACGTACAACGGCCAGATGGTCATCAGCGAGAAGTACAGGGTGACCCGGATGAACGGCGCCACCGTGGGCTTCGGCGGCGAGTACGACATCAAGGACGTGCCGCACGCGATGCGCCTGTCCACCTCCGGCACCTTCATCCACGGCAACTACTGGGCCTCGTCCGGCACCTTCGGCTCGGCGAACGTCAGCCACGGCTGTGTGGGGCTGCGGGACGTGCGCGGCGGCTGGGACAAGAACGCCCCGGCGGCCTGGATGTACAGCAACTCGATCATCGGCGACGTCGTGGTCGTGAAGAACTCCAAGGACAAGCAGATCGCCCCGGACAACGGCCTGAACGGCTGGAACATGTCCTGGGCGGAGTGGACCAAGTAGGACGTACGGACGTACGCGTGAACGGGCCCGGTGCTGTGACGGACAGCACCGGGCCCCCCGTCGTTAACGGCGACTAACCTGCTCGCCATGACCGTTTCTCTCGAAGTCTCCGAAGGCGTCGGCACCATCCGCCTCGACCGCCCCCCGATGAATGCCCTCGACATCGCCACCCAGGACCGGCTGCGCGAGCTCGCCGTCGAGGCGACGGACCGCGACGACGTGCGGGCCGTGATCCTGTACGGCGGCGAGAAGGTGTTCGCGGCCGGCGCGGACATCAAGGAGATGCAGGTGATGGACCACGCCGCGATGGTCAAGCGGTCCCGGGCCCTGCAGGACTCGTTCACCGCCGTCGCCCGTATCCCCAAGCCCGTGGTCGCCGCCGTCACCGGCTACGCCCTGGGTGGTGGCTGCGAACTGGCGCTCTGCGCCGACTACCGGATCGCCGCCGACAACGCCAAGCTGGGCCAGCCGGAGATCCTGCTCGGGCTGATCCCGGGCGCGGGTGGCACCCAGCGGCTCGCCCGGCTGGTCGGCCCGTCCAAGGCCAAGGACCTCATCTTCACGGGGCGGCATGTGAAGGCCGACGAGGCGCTGGCAATCGGCCTGGTCGACCGGGTCGTGCCCGCCGCCGAGGTGTACGAGCAGGCGCACGCCTGGGCGGCGAAGCTGGCGCAGGGGCCGGCGCTCGCGCTGCGTGCGGCGAAGGAGTCCGTCGACGCGGGCCTGGAGACGGACATCGACACGGGTCTGGCGATCGAACGGAACTGGTTCGCGGGGCTGTTCGCGACCGAGGACCGCGAGCGCGGGATGCGCAGCTTCGTCGAGGAGGGTCCTGGGAAGGCGAAGTTCCTCTGAAGTCACCCTGATGCGGGCCCGGTTGGACACGTCGGGCCTTTGCGTCAACCCGGTGGGTGGCTTAAGCGAACCTTAAGAGAACCCTAAGGCACCCCTGCCCGCTGCGCTTGGCGATCATTCGTAAGCGGTGCGTCACCGCAGGTCAGGTGGACTATGGAGGGCCCTGATCTGCCGCTGGCATATGCCAAACCGGTACCCCGGAATCATAGATTCCGGGGTACCGATTCCTCCGGAACGGTCACGCGAGGTGCTCTGGGCGGCCATGATGGGGGCATGGCGGGGCTGGAGGGTACGGAGCAACCGCGGCAGCGCGGAAGTGTGACCGCTGCGCGGTCGATGCCGGCCGTCGAGGACGAACAGGCGCTCAGGGCGCTCGAGTTGTTCGGGAATCCGACGGACGAGGAGGTCCGGCTGCCGTCCCGCCCCGAGTCCGCGGCCACCGCCCGCAGGCTGACGCAGTGTGTGGTGCTGCGTCAGTGGGCGCTCTCCCCGCAGGTCGCCGAGCATGCGATCCTGCTCGTCTCCGAGCTCGTCGGCAACGCGGTGCGGCACACCGGCGCACGGGTCTTCGGGCTGCGGCTGCTGCGCCGGCGCGGCTGGATCCGCGTCGAGGTGCGCGACCCCTCGCGCGGGCTGCCGTGTCTGATGCCGGTGCACGAGCTGGACACCAGTGGTCGTGGTCTCTTCCTGGTCGACAAGCTCTCCGACCGCTGGGGCGTCGATCTGCTGCCACGCGGCAAGACGACCTGGTTCGAGATGCGCGTCTCCGACCGCTGAGTCAGGCCCGGGCGGCGCGCGAGCTCATCGGCCCGGCCGTCCTGCCCCCAGCGCCGCGACGGTGCGCCAGTGGTCGAATTCCCTTGCGGGATCGGCGCTGCGTGCCCAGGGATCGGCCCCGCACCAGCGTCCGATCAGCCGGAACTGCTCCAGTGCCTCCGTATGGCGACCGCCCTTGACCAGCGCCGCCGCCAGCAGATGCCGCACACCGGGAAGCCCGCGGTCGTCGGCCGAAACCTGCGCCAGCCGCTGCCGCACCTCGGTGACCTTGGTCCGCACCTTGCGGCCCTGGTACACCGCGTTGCCCCGCTGTCGCGCCGCCTCGTCCAGAGCGTGCAGATACATGGCGGGCAGCAGGCTGCCGGGCAGGGCCGACTCCATCGCCCGCTCGGCGAACGCGAACATGTCGGGCTGCGAGCCGTGCCACTTCTCGCACCAGTACTGCAGAGCCTGCCAGTGCGCGTCGTAGTGATGGGGAGCCCGCGCCACCAGCTCGTCCCACAGTTCCCTGAACTGCTTGTGCGGCAGGTTCAGTCCCCGCGCGGCGGTGACCATCGTGACCCAGGGGGACGGGTCGCGGGGCGCCATCCGGGCCGCCTCCTGCGCCGCGTGCATCGCGGTCGGCAGCAGCTCCGTGAACAGCGCCATCTGCTGGTCGGAGGTCTTGTTCGCATATGCGGTGCCGCGCGCATCCCAGGCCCGGCCCAGCAGTGCCGCCGCGTGCACGGCGACGGCGGACGCGTCGTCCGGCCGGTTCGCGCGCCACGCCCGCAGCCACTGCTCGTCCTCGGCGGCCACCTCGGCCAGCAGCTGCAGCCGGTCCCAGCGCAGCTCCCAGTCCTCCCCGGCATCGGTGAGGTACGCCGCGGCAGGCTCCCACGCGCCCTGCCAGGCCGCCTCGACGACCCGGCTGACCTCGTCGTCGTGCTCCCGCGGCGGCCCGGCCCGCCGCGCGTCCAGCTCCTCGCGGGGTACGAGCCCATAGGCGGCGGCGTCGATACCGGACCTGGCCCTGCGCTGGAGCAGTGTTTTGCGGGTGACGTCGTAGACCGCCCAGATGAGGACGGTCAGGCCGACGATGGTGAGGATGTCTCTGATCACAAAGAGTGATCATCGCTGGCCCTGGTCACGGAAGACGCACGGACCGGCCACGTTTGTGTCGAGGTGGTGGATGCGCGAGGCGCCTGCACGAAAGCCCCCTGTTGCCGTCGTGCGGCGCCTAGGGGGCTTCATGCGTACGGTCGTGGACTGGGGGGTGTGATCCACGACCGCTGTGGACGACCTGGCCCGGGTCGATGGGGGTCGTGGCATCGACTATGGCAGACGGGGGGCCTTACTGCAAAAGGGTCATACTTGAACAAATTGGTATCTAGCAGCCCAATGCCAAGATGAATCCAAGGTGAAATGAAGCACCAGCCTCGCAAACAATGAATAGATATGGGTTGGGTCGGGAGAACCATCGATTGGGTGGGTCCCGACTCGACGCGGCCCTGAAGTGGGCAGATCGGTATTTTTGACCCCTGTTGCACCTACGGTGTTCGCGTGAATCGGATCGGTCGCCGCGACGCCCTGCGCACGGCTGCACACGCAGGCACGGCCCTCGCCGGAGTCCTCGCCGCCGGATGCACGGAGACCGGCCGCCCGCCCGCCCCGAACCCACCGGCGGCCCCCGAGGAAGCCGCGTCACCGTCGCCCTCCGCGCACCGGTCGTCCTCCGTGCCCGGCCCCCGCCGCATCCCGGGCCTGCCTGCCGAGATCACCCACGGCCCGCGCGACCGCCCCGCCGTCGCCCTCACCTTCCACGGCGGGGGCGACCCCGCCACCGCCCGGGCCCTGCTCACCGAGGCCGAGCGGGCGGACGCCCGGATCACCGTGCTCGCCGTCGGCACCTGGCTGGACGAGCACCCGGACCTCGCCCGGCGCGTCCTCGACGGTGGTCACGAGCTCGGCAACCACACGCTGCGACACCTCGACATCTCGTCGATGACCGAGTCCGACGCGTACGCCGAGATCGCCGGCTGCGCGGAGCGGCTGCGGCGGCTGACCGGCTCGATCGGCAGCTGGTTCCGCCCTTCCCGGACGCGGTTCGCCACCCCGCTCGTCCAGCGCCTCGCCGCCCGGGCCGGCTATCCCCACACGCTCTCGTACGACATCGACTCGCTCGACCACACCGCACCCGGCGCGCCCGCCATCACGGACACCGTCGCCGGCGCGGCCCGGCGCGGTTCGGTGGTGAGCCTGCACTTCGGCTACCCGGACACGGTCGCCGCGCTGCCCGCCCTCCTCGACGAACTGGACCGCCGCGGCCTGCGTGCGGTGACGACCACGGAGCTGGTGACCTGATGCCGCACCCCACCAAGCGATCCACGGCGCTTCTCGCCGCCGCCGCGCTCGCCGTCCTCGCCGCGGCCTGCACCGGCCCCGCGGAGCGGCGCGAGACGGAGCTCGCCCCGCCGGTCCCGTCGACGTCGCCCGCCGTGCCGGCCGGGCTGGCCGGCATGCCGCCGCTCCTCGACCCCAACGACGTCTACGCCGCCAACCGCCCCGGCAGGCTGTCGCCCGTGGTCGCGGACTTCCCGTCGCGGGTGTACGTCCCCAATACCCTCTCCAACACGGTCTCGGTCATCGATCCGGAGACGTACAAGGTCGTCGACACCATCCCGGTGGGCGTCCAGCCGCAGCACGTCGTCCCGTCCTGGGACCTCAAGACCCTGTGGGTGAACAACAACCGCGGCCACAGCCTCACCCCGATCGACCCGGCCACCGGCCGGGCCGGCGAGCCGGTCGACGTGCACGATCCGTACAACCTCTACTTCACGCCCAACGGCCGGTACGCCGTCGTCATGGCATCGCTCGACCGCGAACTGGTCTTCCGCGATCCGCACACCATGGCCATCGCCAAGACCGAGCCGGTGTCCTGCTACGGCGTCAACCACGCCGACTTCTCCGCCGACGGCCGGTACTTCATCGTCTCCTGCGAGTTCTCCGGCGAACTGCTCAAGGTGGACACGGAACGGATGGAGGTGGTCGCCCAGCAGAAGCTGCCGCTCCACGGCGCGATGCCGCAGGACGTGAAGATCTCGCCGGACGGAAAGACCTTCTACATCGCCGACATGACGGCCCACGGCGTGTGGGTGCTCGACGGCGAGCGGTTCACCGCCCCGGTCCTGCTGCCCACCGGCAAGGGTGCCCACGGCCTCTACATCAGCCGTGACTCCAAGGAGATGTACATCACCAACCGCGGCGAAGGCACCATCTCCATCTTCGACTTCGCCGCGGACGACCTCACCAAGAAGTGGCGGCTCCCCGACGGTGGTTCCCCGGACATGGGCGGCGTCTCGGCCGACGGCAAGGTGCTGTGGCTGTCCGGGCGCTACCACTCCGAGGTGTACGCCATCGACACCACGACCGGCGAGCAGCTGGCCCGGATCCCGGTCGGCGGAGGCCCGCACGGCCTCGCGGTCTATCCGCAGCCCGGGCGGTACTCGCTCGGCCATACGGGTGTGTTCCGCTGACCCGGACGTTCCGCCGACCCGGGGGGCGGGACCGCGTCTGCGTCACCCGGCCACCAGCAGTGCCTCGGAGCCGACCGGACGGAACCCCGCCTGCTGGAAGGTCCGCACACTGCGGGCGTTCCCCGGCGACTGCTGCGCCCACACGTGACCCCCGCCCGGGACCAGATGGCGCGCGGCCAGCGCGAGTTCGACCCCGAGTCCGGCGCCGCGCGCCGCCAGCTCCACCTCGACCGCGGCCTCCCAGCGGCCGGCGACCCCGCGGCCCAGGACCAGCACGCCGCCGTCCGCGGCCCAGACGCGTACGTCGTCACGGAACTTGAGGGCGCGCGCCACGCGCGGATGTGCCTGGTCCTGGATCTCGCGCAGTGGGAGCTCAGGACGGCCCGCGCGGGCCGGGGCGACCGTCAGCAGGTCGATCGTGTTCATGGAACGGCCGGTCCTGGCCATCAGTGCGCTCAGGAACGCGGGGTTCATGCTCGCCGCGAGCGGATCGCCGGCCGTGGCGGTCAGGGCGGCCCGGATCCACCCGGGATCCTCGTCGGTGAACACCACCGAGTGCGCGGTGAAGGCCAGCACGCCGGCGTCCCGGGGATTCGGCTGCGGGATCACCGTGGTCGTACCGTCCGGCGGCGGGAACTCGCCGCGCGCCGCCGCCTCCAGGATCCGTGCCAGCGCCTCGTTCATGTCTCCATGGTCTCCCAACGCCCCCAGGGCATGCCGCCCGGCCTGCGTCGACAACCTGACTCCCGTCAGTAATGCACCAAGAAGGGGCGGGTCCAGTGGCGGACATCGAGTCGGCGCGCAAGGCATTCGAGCGGTACGACCTGAACGGTGACGGGATGATCTCGGCCGCCGAGTACAAGAGCGTCATGGCGCAGCTGGGCGACTTCCACGTGACCGAGCCCGTCGCCGAGGCCGTCATCAAGGCGAAGGACGGCAACGGCGGCGGTCTGCTGACCTTCGACGAGTTCTGGGCGTCCCTGAACAGGGGCTGACGTCGCACGCGGACACGGCACGGCCCCCGGCGATCACGCCGGGGGCCGTGCCGTGCCGTGTCCAGGACCGGGGACCGGTCTCAGCACTCGATGATGTTGACCGCGAGACCGCCGCGCGCGGTCTCCTTGTACTTGACCGACATGTCCGCGCCGGTCTCCTTCATGGTCTTGATGACCTTGTCCAGGGAGACCTTGTGGCTGCCGTCGCCACGCATGGCCATCCGCGCCGCCGTGACGGCCTTCACCGCCGCCATGCCGTTGCGCTCGATGCACGGGATCTGGACCAGCCCGCCGACCGGGTCGCAGGTCAGGCCCAGGTTGTGCTCCATGCCGATCTCCGCGGCGTTCTCCACCTGCTCCGGGGAGCCGCCCAGCACCTCGGCAAGCGCACCCGCCGCCATGGAGCAGGCCGAGCCGACCTCGCCCTGGCAGCCGACCTCGGCGCCGGAGATCGAGGCGTTCTCCTTGAAGAGCATGCCGACCGCACCGGCCGCGAGCAGGAAGCGGACCACCCCGTCCTCGTCCGCGCCGGGCACGAAGTTCATGTAGTAGTGCAGGACGGCCGGGATGATGCCCGCCGCGCCGTTCGTCGGGGCGGTGACGACGCGGCCGCCCGCCGCGTTCTCCTCGTTCACCGCCATCGCGTAAAGGGTGATCCACTCCATCGCGAGGGCCTGCGGATCGCCCTCGGAGCGCAGCTTGCGCGCGGTGGTGGCGGCGCGGCGGCGGACCTTGAGGCCGCCGGGCAGGATGCCCTCGCGGGACATGCCGCGCGAGACGCAGGCCTGCATGACCCGCCAGATCTCCAGCAGCCCCTCGCGGATCTCCTCCTCGGTCCGCCAGGCCTTCTCGTTCTCCAGCATCAGCGCGGAGATCGACAGACCGGTCTCGCGGGAGAGCCGCAGCAGCTCGTCACCCGTGCGGAAGGGGTAGTTCAGCACGGTGTCGTCGAGCTTGATCCGGTCCTCGCCCACCGCGTCCTCGTCGACGACGAAGCCGCCGCCGACCGAGTAGTACGTCTTCTCCAGCAGCGCCTGGCCCTCGGCGTCGTACGCCCAGAGGGTCATGCCGTTCGCGTGGTACGGCAGCGCCTTGCGGCGGTGCAGGACCAGGTCCTCGTCGAAGTCGAAGTCGATCTCGTGCACACCGAGGACGCTGATCCGCTTGCTGCTCTTGATCCGTTCGACCTGGTCGTCGGCGGTCTCGACGTCGACCGTGCGGGGAGACTCCCCCTCCAGGCCCAGCAGGACCGCCTTCGGGGTGCCGTGGCCGTGGCCGGTCGCGCCCAGGGAGCCGTAGAGCTCGGCCCGGATCGCGGTGGTGTGGGCCAGCAGGCCCTCGTTCTTCAGACGGCGGGCGAACAGGGCGGCCGCCCGCATCGGGCCGACCGTGTGGGAGCTGGACGGGCCTATGCCGATCGAGAACAGGTCGAAGACCGAGATGGCCACGGGGGTACTCCTAGGGGTGGTAGACGCCGTTGTCCGCCAGGGTGATGCAGAAGAACGAACGGGCGGTACGTGGTGCGGGGCACCGCATTCACCCGGTACGTGTGTGCGGTGCCCCGTTTGTTTTCCTTCGGGCTGGTGCGGCAGCCGTCAGAGGCTGTTACAGACCAGGGTAAAGCGGGTGCTTCGCGGCGAGCGCCGAGACGCGTGCCTTGAGGGCCTCACCGTCGTACGAGGGCTTGAGCACCTCGGCGATGATGTCGGCGACCTCACGGAAGTCCTCGGCCCGGAAACCACGGGTCGCGAGCGCCGGCGTGCCGATCCGCAGGCCCGAGGTGACCATCGGCGGGCGAGGGTCGTTCGGGATCGCGTTGCGGTTGACCGTGATGCCGACCTCGTGCAGCCGGTCCTCGGCCTGCTGGCCGTCCAGCTCCGAGTGTCGCAGGTCGACGAGGACCAGGTGGACGTCCGTGCCGCCGGACAGGACCGAGACGCCCACCTGCTGCACGTCGTCCTGGACCAGGCGCTCGGCGATGATCTTCGCGCCCTCCAGGGTGCGCTGCTGGCGCTCCTTGAACTCCTCGGAGGCCGCGACCTTGAAGGAGACCGCCTTGGCCGCGATCACGTGCTCCAGCGGGCCGCCCTGCTGACCGGGGAAGACCGCGGAGTTGATCTTCTTCGCGAGCTCGGCCGTGCAGAGGATCACGCCGCCGCGCGGGCCACCCAGCGTCTTGTGGGTGGTCGTGGTCACGACATGGGCGTGCGGCACCGGGTTCGGGTGCAGACCCGCGGCGACCAGGCCCGCGAAGTGGGCCATGTCGACCATCAGGTACGCGCCGACCTCGTCCGCGATCCGGCGGAAGGCGGCGAAGTCCAGCTGGCGCGGGTACGCGGACCAGCCGGCGACGATCAGCTTCGGCTTGGACTCCTTGGCGAGCCGCTCGACCTCGGCCATGTCGACCTGGCCGGTGGCGTCGTCGACGTGGTACGCGACCACGTTGTAGAGCTTGCCGGAGAAGTTGATCTTCATGCCGTGGGTCAGGTGCCCGCCGTGCGCGAGGTTCAGACCCATGATCGTGTCGCCCGGCTTCAGCAGCGCGAACATCGCGGCGGCGTTGGCCTGGGCGCCCGAGTGCGGCTGCACATTGGCGTGCTCGGCGCCGAAGAGCTCCTTGATGCGGTCGATGGCGATCTGCTCGACGACATCGACGTGCTCGCAGCCGCCGTAGTAGCGACGGCCCGGGTAGCCCTCGGCGTACTTGTTGGTGAGGACGGAGCCCTGGGCCTCCATGACCGCGACCGGAGCGAAGTTCTCCGAGGCGATCATTTCCAGGGTGGACTGCTGGCGGTGGAGCTCGGCGTCGACGGCGGCGGCGACGTCCGGGTCGAGCTCGTGGAGAGGGGTGTTGAGAAGCGACATCACGCGGTCCCTAAGGGTGTCTGGTCAGCTGGCGAAGTCGGTGTACTCGTCCGCGGAGAGCAGGTCCTGCGGCTCGTCCGCGACGCGCACCTTGAACAGCCAGCCGCCCTCGAACGGGGCGGAGTTCACCAGCGACGGGTCGTCCACCACGTCCTGGTTGGCCTCGACGACCTCGCCGGTCACCGGGGAGTACAGGTCGCTGACGGACTTGGTCGACTCCAGCTCGCCGCAGGACTCGCCCGCGGTCACCGTGTCACCGACCTCCGGGAGCTGGACGTACACGACATCGCCGAGTGCGTTCGCCGCGTGCTCCGTGATGCCGACCGTCGACACGCCGTCCTCGGCGGCCGACAGCCACTCGTGCTCCTTGCTGTAGCGCAGCTGCTGGGGGTTGCTCATGGCCTGAATTCTCCTGTACGCGGGGGAGTGCTGCTGATGGGGGCTGCTGGAGTGACTACGAGGGCTACTTCTGGCGCTTGTAGAAGGGGAGCGCCACGACCTCGTACGGCTCATGGGTACCGCGAATGTCGACGCCCACGCCTTCGGCGCCCGGCGTGGCGTGCGCCGCGTCGACATAGGCCATGGCGATCGGCTTGCCCAGGGTCGGGGACGGTGCGCCCGAGGTGACCTCGCCGATGACCTCGCCGCCCGCGACGACGGGCATCCCGGCGCGCGGCACCCGGCGGCCCTCGGCGATCAGGCCGACCAGCTTGCGCGGCGGGTTCGTGGCGGCGCGCCCGGCGGCGGCCTCCAGGGCCGTACGGCCGACGAAGTCACCCTCCTTCTCGAACTTCACGACCCGGCCGAGGCCCGCGTCGAAGGGGGTGAGCTCCGTGGTCAGCTCGTGCCCGTACAGCGGCATGCCCGCCTCCAGGCGCAGCGTGTCGCGGCAGGACAGGCCACAGGGCACGAGCCCGACGGACGCACCGGCCTCGGTCAGTGCCTGCCACAGCTTCTCCGCGTGCCGCGGCTCGACGAAGAGCTCGAAGCCGTCCTCACCCGTGTAGCCGGTGCGGGCGATCAGCGCGGGGACGCCGGCGACGGTGCCGGGCAGGCCGGCGTAGTACTTCAGTCCGTCCAGGTCGGCGTCGGTGAGCGACTTGAGGATGCCGGGTGACTCGGGGCCCTGTACGGCGATGAGCGCATAGGCGTCACGGTCGTCGCGTACAACGGCGTCGAAGTCCTGGGCACGCTCGGTGAGGGCGTCGAGAACGATCTGCGCGTTCGAGGCGTTGGCGACGACCATGTACTCCGTCTCGCCGAGGCGGTAGACGATCAGGTCGTCCAGGATCCCGCCGTCCTCCCGGCAGATCATCGTGTAGCGGGCCCGGCCGACCGCGACCCCGCCGATGTTGCCGACGAGCGAGTGGTCCAGAAGAGCGGCGGCCTGCGGCCCCGTGACGGTGATCTCACCCATGTGCGAGAGGTCGAAGAGACCGGCCCTGGTGCGGACGGCGGTGTGCTCGTCACGCTCACTGCCGTACCGCAGCGGCATGTCCCAGCCGGCGAAATCGGTCATGGTCGCGCCCAGCGAGCGATGCAGCGCATCGAGGGCGGTCAGACGGGGGGTGGTGCTCATGGATAGGGCTCCCAGGGCATGACTGGCGAGGACGATCCTCCCCATCTGTCATCGAAACCTGAGAGGTTCATCACGACCACATGTGCGGGTGATCGCGACTTGCACCTTGGGTGGAGTCACAGGACCTGCGACTCGCTTTTCAGATCTGCCTCGTCGCGCGCGGTACGGGGCCTGAGAGATTCAAGGGAGGTACTTGCTCCTTCGGCGCCCGGCGCACAAAGTGGCCAGGACTCTCCCGCGCGGATTCAAGCGGCCGGTATGCAGTTTGCGCGGACATCATTGCACGGGCGCTCCGATCGGCAAATCACTTGTTGGTCATTACCTTTTCTTTAAGCTTCCTGGGCAGGGTCCCGATGACCCGACAAGGGGGAGAGCGATGACGTTGCAGCGGTCAGGTGCCTATATGACGACAACAGCAGGTGTGCGCGTGCGCGTGCAGCCCGGCGTGCCCGCCCGAGGGCTGCTGGGGATGCCCGCGCCCGTGGTGCGTGACCTGCGGGAGCGTGGGGGGCGCGGCCCGCGGAGCCTGATGTTCGCCCCCGGCGACGTGGTCGTGATCTCCGGGCTGCCCGGGAGCGGCAAGTCCACGCTGATCCGGCGCGCCGCCGAGGGCGGCGGGATCGACTCCCAGGACACCCGGGACCGGTGGGACGAGCGAATGCCGCGGCTCGTGCCGTACGCGGCGTATCGCCCGCTGGTCCGCGTCGCCCACTATGCCGGGCTGTGGCGCGCGCTGCGTTCCGGCGCGGGTGTGGTCGTCCACGACTGCGGCACCCAGTCCTGGGTGCGCCGCTGGCTGGCCCACGAGGCGCGGCGGCGCGGGCGGGCGCTGCATCTGCTGCTCCTCGACGTCAGCCCTGCTGTCGCCCGCGCGGGTCAGCGGGACCGGGGCCGTGGCGTGTCGCCGTACGCCTTCAGCCGGCACCGGTTCGCCGTATCCCGCCTCGTCCGCGACGCGGAGCGCGGCCGCCTCCCCGCGGGCTGCTCCTCCGCCACCCTCCTCGACCGCGACGCGGCGACGACCCTGACCCGCATCGGCTTCACGCCGGCGCCCTGAGGCGCCGCCGCCTGCGAGGACCTTCCCCTGCCTGCGGCGCGCAGGCCCCCGGCCCCGCCCCGGGGGGCCGCCCGGCATCGTCCGGCGGGCCGGGGTGTCCGTCCTCGA
>NZ_JBSFDW010000007.1:154422-276312 GCF_053594115.1 Streptomyces sp. NPDC001970
AGCGTCGGACGGGCTCCGTACGTGCCGGTAGCTCAGGTGCCGGATCCGCCCGACGCCTGTCGGCACCTCGAGCGCCGGACGGGCTCGGGGTGTGTCTGGTGTCGCCCGGTGGGCGGGGGCGTTTCGTCCTCGAGCGTCGGACGGGCTCCGTACGTGCCGGTAGCTCAGGTGCCGGATCCGCCCGACGCCTGTCGGCACCTCGAGCGCCGGACGGGCTCGGGGTGTGTCCGGTGCCGCCCGGTGGGCGGGGGCGTTTCGTCCTCGAGCGTCGGACAGGCTCCGTACGCCGGTACCCCAAGTGATGGGCGGGCTTGGAGTGAGCCGGTACCGCCCAGGTGCCGGATGGGCTTCGTACGCATCAGTAGCTCAGGTGCCGGATCCGCCCGACGCCTGTCGGCACCTCGAGCGCCGGACGGGCTCAATGCGTGTCGGCACCTCGAGCGCCGGACGGGCCTGAGGTGAGCCGGTGTTGGCCGGGGCCGGGCCGAGTGGGTGCCGTTCTCGAACGCCTGCCGGGCTCACTCGGAGCCCGAGGGTGGAGGAACCCCACGCCCGCAGGGCGTGGGGAGGAGCCTTGGGGGCTCGGGGGCGGGAGCCCCGATGCGGGGAGGGCCGGGGCGGGGCAGAGTCCGATATGCGGCCCCGCGCCCCGCTAGCGTTACCCTGCTGGCGCAGGACATCGCGCCCGGAACGGGCGGACGGGGAAGCAGGGGAACGCAGTGGACACGACTTGGCCCGCCAATGAGCTCGAAGAGGTGCTCGCCGCGTCGCTCGGCAATCCCGGGGCCGGCGCCCGTCTCGTCGAAGTGCTCGGGCGGAGCCACATATGGGTGCCGCTGCCCAACGGCGGCGGACCCGACAGCCCCAGCCTCGACCTGCCGACGGTGGACATCGACGGAGCGCCGTACGTGCCCGTCTACAGCTCGCAGCAGCAGTTCCTGCAGTGCGTCGGCGACCACGTGCCCGGCACCGTCGCGCCCGCGATCGAGTTCGCCCGCGGCCTCCCCCCGCAGCTCGGGATCGCCGTGAATCCGGGCGGCGCCGTCGGCGTACCGCTGCCGCCGCCCGCCGTCGCCGAGCTGTGCAGGGGAGGGCGCACGCCCCTCGACGGGGGCGCCACCGGGGGCAGGGTGCGGCTGTTCGAGCCGGACTGGCAGGACGAGCCGATCGACTTTCTCGCCGCCGCCGCCGGGGAGTTCGAGGAGACCGGCGTCGTCCAGACCGCCCGCCGCGTCCTCGCCAGCATCGAGGGCGACGCGCCGACGCTGTTCATCGGTGTCCAGCTCTCCGCCTGGGAGGGCCACCACCGCACCGCCCCCATGGACGCCCTCGGCCGTGCGCTCGGCCGCGTGGCCGTGAAGTGGCCGGTCAACGTGGTCCTCCTGGACATCGCCCAGGACCCCGTCGGCGACTGGATGCTCAACCGGGTGAGGCCCTTCTACATCCGGCAGCACCCGCACTCGCACGCCCAACCGCACGTGTAGTCGTCAAGTCGGTGTCAGTATCGCCGCTTAAGCTGGTTTGATGACGTGGCCGCCGCACTTGCCCGGTGCGGCCGCACACTCCATGGCGGATCGAAGAGGGGCGGGACCCAGAGTGAGTGCGTCAGGCACCGCGGCGGCCGGGCAGGTCGAGCACATGCTGCGCCAGGTGACGCCCGGACGCTATGACGCGTACGAGGCGCTGCTGCACGCCCTCGCCGAAGGCCGGCTCTGGATGCTGCTCTGGCACGGCCGCGCAGGCTCCCCCGACGCCCAGTACGGGAACATGGAGGTGGACGGCCAGGGATACGCCCCCTGCGTCACCTCCGCCCAGGAGCTCGCCGCCTCCGGCTGGAACCGCGCGCACGAGGTCGTCACGGGCACCGACATCGCCCGCGCCCTCTTCCCCGACCGCTGGGGCATCTGGCTCAATCCGCACGCGCCGGGCGGCGGCGTCGGCATTCCCTGGCCCGACCTGCGCCGGATCGCCACCGGCCTCGACCGGATGCCCGCGGGACCGCTGCGGCTGACCGAGCCCGCCATCGAGATCCCCCAGTTCTACGCCCTGCTCACGCAGAACGCCCACCGCACCCCCGCCGTCCGCTCCCTCCGCAGAGCCTGGGTGCAGCCCGCACTCGGTGCCCCGTATCTCGCCATCGGCCTCGATCTCTACGACACGGGGCAGCAGTCCGTCGACGCCGTCCGCACGATGATGCAGCAGTCGATCGCCGCCGTCCCCGACGGGCTCCCCGTCTCCACGGTCGCCATGTCCGACGAGTACGACCCGGTGACGATGTGGCTGCGGGCCAATGCCCGCCCGTTCTACGACCGTGAGGCGCACGGCGTACCGCCTCAGCAGCCTGGGTACGGATACCCTCCCCCTGGCTTCGCCGGGGGGACCCGCAGCCAGTACCACTGACCCACCCCGCCCCGCCGTCACACCACCGCAGGCCGACATTTCGTCCACCTGCCGGTCCCCTGCACAACAGCGCTTTGTGTCCGGGAAGTTAACCGAAGCGCTGCGATGTCCCGCAACCGCCCGATTTGGCAAGTGTCCGGGTCTCAGGTCGGTATCACCGCTATGCGGACTGTTCTCTGGTCTGGGACTCGTGAGTAGTGTTCGGCCGGTCA
Source organism: Streptomyces sp. NPDC001970 (assembly GCF_053594115.1). Classification (NCBI taxonomy): domain Bacteria; kingdom Bacillati; phylum Actinomycetota; class Actinomycetes; order Kitasatosporales; family Streptomycetaceae; genus Streptomyces; species Streptomyces sp. NPDC001970. The sequence continues at coordinate 157,035 of NZ_JBSFDW010000007.1, forward strand.
AGACCACACATGGCGACCCAGGGGTGGACCCATGCGAATATTCAAGTCCCGAGCCGCTCGGGCGATTACGGCGGTCCTTGCGGTCGGCCTCATCGCCACCGGCTGCTCGAGTGAGCGTGGCACGGACGGCGAAAAGGGTGGGGCCAAGGACACCTTTGTCTTCGGTGCCCCGGGTGACCCGGGCTCGCTCGACCCGGCCCTCGCGAGCGACGGAGAGACGTTCCGCGTCACCCGTCAGGCCTTCGAGGGCCTGCTCGAGCACGAGTCGGGCGGCAGCGAGCTCGTCGGCGGTCTCGCCGAGAAGTGGTCCAGCGACCCGGCCGGCAAGGTCTGGACGTTCAACCTGCGCAAGGGCGTCAAGTTCCACGACGGCGAGGCGTTCAACGCGGCCGCGGTCTGTGCCAACTACGACCACTGGTTCAACTGGACGGGCACGTACCAGTCGAGCGCGGTCTCGTACTACTGGCAGACCATCATGGGCGGCTTCGCGAAGAACGAGGACAAGGAGACGCCGAAGGCGAACTACAAGTCCTGCACCGCGAAGGACGAGAGCACGGCGGTCATCGAGGTCAACGAGACCTCTGCCAACCTGCCCGGCGGCTTCTCGCTCCAGGCCCTGGCGATCCACTCGCCGAAGGCGATCGCCGAGTACAAGAAGCAGGACGCGACCGCCAAGGGCGACGCGATCACGTACCCCAAGTACAGCCAGGAGGCCGGCACGGTCGCCGGCACCGGCCCGTACAAGATCACGAAGTGGAACAAGGGCAACAAGGAAGTCACCCTTGAGCGCTTCGACGACTACTGGGGCGACAAGGCGAAGGTGAAGAACCTCGTCTTCCGCACGATCGACACCGAGGACGGCCGCCGCCAGGCGCTGCAGGCCGGCGACATCGACGGTTACGACCTGGTCGCACCCGCCGACATCAAGACCCTCGAGAGCGCCGGCTTCAACGTGCCGACCCGTGACGTCTTCAACCTCTTCTACGTCGGTATGTCCCAGGAGAAGCTCCCGGCGCTGAAGAAGCCCGCCGTGCGCCAGGCCATCGCGCACGCCATCGACCGCGAGAACCTGGTCAAGACGCAGCTGCCCGAGGGCGGCAAGGTCGCGACGCAGTTCATGCCCGACACGGTCGCCGGCTTCTCGGAGAACGTGACGAAGTACCCCTTCGACACGGCCAAGGCCAAGTCGCTGCTCGCCTCCGCCAAGGAGAGCAACCTCGCGATCGAGTTCTGCTACCCGACCGAGGTCACCCGCCCGTACATGCCCGCTCCGCAGGACATGTTCGAGCTGATGAAGGCCGACCTGGAGAAGGCCGGCATCAAGGTCACCCCGAAGCCGATGAAGTGGAACCCGGACTACCTGGACGCCACCGAGGCCGGCTCCTGCGCCCTGCACATGCTCGGCTGGACCGGTGACTTCAACGACGGCTACAACTTCATCGGCACCTGGTTCGCCGAGTACGACAAGCAGTGGGGCTTCAAGGACGCCAAGGTGTTCGCCGACGTGAAGGCCGGATCGGTCGAGGCCGACGCGACCAAGCGCACGGAGCTCTACAAGAAGGCGAACGAGACCATCATGGCGTACCTGCCCGGTCTCCCGATCTCGTCCTCGCCGCCGGCGATCGCCTTCGGCAAGAACGTCAACCCGCCGAAGGTCTCCCCGCTGACGCAGGAGAACTTCGCCGAGGTCTCCTTCAAGTAACACACCGCATGGGGTCCGCCCGGCCACGGAACACCGGTGGCCGGGCGGACCCGCATCTCATTGCCGTACCACTCGTACTACATACGTAAGAAAGGGGCATGCGGGGTGTTGCGACTCGTCGTACGACGACTGCTCCAGCTGATACCCACCCTGCTCGGCCTGTCGGTTCTGCTCTTCATCTGGCTGAACCGGCTGCCCGGCGGACCCGCCTCAGCGATCCTGGGTGAGCGGGCGACCGAAGCCGAAGTGGCGCGCATCAACCGGGCGCTGGGACTCGACCAGCCGCTCCACGTCCAGTACGGCCGCTTCCTGAAGCGGCTCTTCGAACTGGACCTCGGCACCTCGGTCCAGACCGGCCAGCCGGTGTGGGACGAGTTCGTGCTGCGTTTCCCGGCAACGGTGGAACTCAGCATCGCCGCAATGATCATCGCCATCGCGGTCGGCATCCCGCTCGGCTACCTCGCGGCGCGCAAGCGCGGCGGCTGGCTCGACGTGGCGTCGGTCTCCGGATCGCTGATCGGGATCTGCATCCCGGTCTTCTTCCTCGCACTGCTCCTGAAGGGCATCTTCTCCGTCGAGCTGGGCATCTTCCCCAGCTTCGGCCGCCAGTCCACCGGCATCGACGCGACCTCCGTGACCGGCTTCGCCGTCCTCGACGGTGTCCTCACCGGGGAGTTCGACGCCTCCTGGGACGCGATCATGCACCTGGTGCTGCCGGCGCTCGCCCTTGCCTCCATTCCGCTCGCCGTCATCGTCCGTATGACCCGGGCCAGCGTGCTGGAGGTCCTCGGCGAGGACTACATCCGCACCGCCGAGTCCAAGGGGCTCGAGCGGAGGGTCGTCCGCGGTCGGCACATCATGCGCAATGCGCTGCTGCCCGTGGTCACCACGATCGGCCTGCTCACCGGCAGCCTGCTGTCGGGCGCGGTGCTCACCGAGTCGGTGTTCTCCTTCGGCGGCATCGGTTCCTTCATCCGTACCGCGATCGACGCCCGTGACTACCCGGTGCTCGTCGGCTTCATCATGTTCATCGCGATGGTGTACGTCCTGATCAACCTGCTGGTCGATCTCGCGTACAGCGTCATTGATCCGAGGGTGCGGGTGCACTGATGAGCCTGCAGACAACCAAGACGTCCAAGATCGACCGGCTCGCCGAGCTCACGGCGAAGACCGAGTCGTCCAGCGGCGCGAGCCTGTGGCGCGAGGCGTTCCGCCGACTGCGCGGCAGCAAGATGGCGATCATCGGTGCCGTGATCATCGCGGCGTTCGTCGTGGTCGCGATCGTCGGCCCGTGGTTCGCCCCGTTCACGCCGACCGAGCAGACCTGGCGCGGCGAGGTCTTCCCCAACCAGGGCAGGTTCGTCGGAGCGCGCGGCGAGAACTGGTTCGGCCTGGACCACCTGGGCCGCGACACGTTCTCCCGGATGCTCGTCGGCGCCCGGCAGACGCTGCTGGTCGGTGTGGTCTCCATGCTCATCGGCCTGATCGTCGGCGCCGTGGTCGGCGCCGTGTCGGGTGCGGCGGCCACCCTCGGCGGGCGCACGGGACAGCGCATCGACGATGTCGTCATGCGCGTCACCGACATCATGCTGGCGCTGCCCTCGCTGCTCCTGGCGGTCTCCATCGCCGCGGTGATGGGCCAGTCGCTGACGACCGTGATGATCGCCGTCGGTGTGGTGCAGGTGCCGATCTTCGCTCGGCTGCTGCGCGGTTCGATGCTTGCGCAGGGCGGCAGCGACTATGTGCTCGCGGCGCGCGCCCTCGGCGTGCGCAAGCGGCGCATCGTGATGACCCAGATCATGCCCAACTCGCTGAGCCCGGTGATCGTCCAGGCGACGCTCAGCCTCGCCACCGCCATCATCGAGGCCGCGGCGCTGTCGTACCTGGGCCTCGGCAACCCCGACCCCGCCATCCCCGAGTGGGGCGTCATGCTCTCCCAGGCGCAGCGTTTCTTCGACAACGCGCCCATGATGTCGGTCTATCCGGCGGTCGGGATCATCATCACCGCCCTCGGCTTCACCCTGCTCGGCGAGGCCATGCGCGAAGCCCTCGACCCGAAGCTGCGAGGTTGATGTCAGTCATGCCACTGCTCACTGTGGACGAACTCACCGTCACCTTCGGCGGACGCGGCCGCAAGGACGTCAAGGCCGTCAACGGGGTCTCCTTCTCCGTGGACCAGGGCCAGGTCGTCGGCCTGGTCGGCGAATCGGGCTGCGGGAAGTCCGTCACCTCGCTGGCCCTGATGGGCCTGCTCCCGCGCAAGGGCGTCACCCTCGGCGGGCGCGCGGACTTCGACGGCGGCGACCTGCTGTCGATGAGCCAGTCGAAGATCCGTGATCTGCGCGGCAGCAAGCTCGCGATGATCTTCCAGGACCCGCTGTCCTCGCTGAACCCGGTCATCCCGATCGGCGTGCAGGTCACCGAGATCCTCCAGCGCCACCGCGGCATGAAGGGCGAGGCCGCCCGCAAGGAGGCCGCGCACCTGCTGGACCGGGTCGGCATCCCCGACCCGGCGCGCCGGCTCAAGGAGTACCCGCACCAGCTCTCCGGCGGCATGCGGCAGCGTGCCCTCATCGCCATGGCGGTGGCGTGCGCACCGCGACTGCTCATCGCCGACGAGCCGACCACCGCGCTGGACGTGACGATCCAGGCGCAGATCCTCGAGCTGCTCAAGGAGCTGGTGGACCAGGAGGGCACCGCGCTGCTGATGATCACCCATGACCTGGGTGTCGTCGCCGGGCTGTGCGACCAGGTCAACGTGCTGTACGCGGGCAAGGTCGTCGAGTCGTCGGGCCGGCGCGAGCTGTTCGCGCATCCGACGCATCCGTACACGCACGGGCTGCTCGGCTCCATCCCGCGGCTCGACGCCCCGCGCGGCGAGCCCCTCAACCCCATCCGCGGGTCCATCAATGACCAGATCGCCTGGACCGAGGGCTGCGCCTTCGCGCCGCGCTGCGACCGCTACGAGATGGGCTGCCTGACCGGTACGCCCGAACTGACCGAACCACGCGAGGCCGGACACCAGGCCCGCTGCGTCAACCCGGTCCTGGCCACGACGGAGGTCTCGGTATGAGCCTGCTCGAACTCGACGGAGTGAAGGTCCACTTCCCCGTCAGGAAGGGCATCCTCTTCGACCGTACGGTCGGCCACGTCTATGCCGTCGACGGCGTCTCGCTGTCGGTCGAGGCGGGCCAGACGTACGGCCTCGTGGGCGAGTCCGGCTGCGGCAAGACCACGCTCGGGCGGGCGGTGCTGCGGCTCGTCGACATCACCGACGGCGAGGTCGTGCTGGACGGTACGGACCTGGCGAAGCTCCCCGAGAAGGAGCTGCGGTCGTTCCGTCGGCGACTCCAGATGGTCTTCCAGGACCCGCTGGGCAGCCTCAACCCGCGGCAGAACATCGAGTCGATCCTGAGCGAGGGCATGGCCGCGCACGGGATCGGCGCTAACCAGGACGAGCGCCGGGAGAAGATCAAGGAGATCCTGGCGAAGGTGGGGCTGCCGTCGAACGCCCTGTCGCGCTACCCGCACGAGTTCTCCGGCGGCCAGCGCCAGCGGATCGGCATCGCCCGGGCGCTGGTGCTCGAACCGGACGTCATCATCTGCGACGAGCCGGTCTCCGCGCTGGACGTGTCGATCCAGGCACAGGTCATCAACCTCCTGGAGGAGCTCCAGGAGTCGATGGGCCTGACCTATCTGGTCATCGCCCACGACCTCGCCGTCGTCCGGCACATCTCGGACGTCATCGGCGTGATGTACCTGGGCTCGCTGGTGGAGGAGGCGCCGAGCGACGCGCTGTACGCAGAGCCGAAGCACCCGTACACCAAGGCGCTGATGTCGGCGGTGCCGGTGCCGGACCCGGAGGTCGAGGACCACCGCGAGCGCATCCTGCTGGTCGGGGACCTTCCGTCGCCCGCGAACCCCCCTGCGGGCTGCCGCTTCCACACGCGCTGCCCGTGGAAGCAGGACACGCTGTGCGCCACGGACCGGCCCGAGCTGAGGGACCTGGGCTCCGGCCACAAGGTGGCGTGCCACTTCGCGGCCGAGATCGCCTCCGGCGAGATCACCCGCACCTCTGGCGAGGTCGTCCCGGCGGTGCGTGAGGGTGTGGAGGACGCGGAGGTGGACGTGCCGTCGGCGACCTCCGCGACCCGGACGGAGGGCGTGGAGGACGTGACCCGGACGGAGGGCGTGGAGGACGCGACCCGGACGGAGGGCGTGGAGGACGCGGCCACGCAGGACGCAAGCGAGGACGCGGACGAGGACGCGGTTCCGGCCGAGGTCGAGGCCACGGTTCCGGCGCCCCGCGAGGAGGCGGCCACGGACGACCGCGAGGGCTCCGAGGACCCGGTTGAGGCGGCCGATGCCGGTGAATCCGGCGAGTCCGGCGTCCCCGGCGAGTCCGACGACTCCGGTGAGGCCTCGGAAGCGCCGGCGAAGCAGCCGAGCTGAGCCGTGGGGCCTGGGGGCCCGGGGACCGGCCACGGTCCCCGGGCCCCTGGTCCGTGGGCGGTCGTTCCGCGGTCCGTTCCCCCGCCCCGGGGGTGGATCGGGACCCTGACGCGCAGCCTGCACAATTGGGCGGTGCTCCACGAACTGTTCACGCCCTCCGTCCAGCATGTGCTCGACCTCGCCGGGATCTTCGTCTTCGCCATCTCCGGCGCTCTTCTCGCCGTACGCAAGAACTTCGACGTCTTCGGCATCGCCGTCCTCGCCGAAGTCACGGCCCTGGGCGGCGGACTGTTCCGGGACCTGGTCATCGGCGCCGTGCCGCCCGCCGCGTTCACGGATCTCGGCTACTTCCTCATGCCGCTCGTCGCCGCCGCGCTCGTCTTCTTCCTGCATCCCGAGGTCGAGCGCATCCAGGGCTCGGTCAACGTCTTCGACGCCGCCGGGCTCGGCCTCTTCTGCGTCACGGGGACGACCAAGGCGTACGAGTACGGCCTCGGCCTCACGTCGTCCGCGGTCCTCGGCCTGGCCACCGCGGTCGGTGGCGGCGTCCTGCGCGACGTGCTCGCCAACGAGGTGCCGTCGCTGCTCCGCTGGGACCGCGACCTCTACGCCGTCCCCGCCATCGTCGGCGCCGCGATGGTGGTGCTCTGCATCCGCTTCGACGCGCTCACCGCCGTCACCAGCGGACTCGCCGTGGTGACGACCTTTTTCCTGCGACTGCTCGCCATGCGCTTCCACTGGCGGGCACCGCGCGCCTGGAACCGCCGGTCCGCCGGGGCGGAGGAGGCCTGAGGCGCACGCACCCAGGAAAGCTACCGCTTAGTAGTTATCTGTTGTACGGTTCAGGCATGGCACAGGTGGCACAGGCAACCATCGGGAACAGCGAATTCGACCGCGACACCGCTGTCGCCCTGCGAGACCCGGACGTCCCCGGCGTGTACGACGCGGAACTCTCCGCCGGCTGGACGATCATCCACGCCGTCAACGGCGGCTATCTGCTGGCGCTGCTCGGCCGTGCCCTCGGCGACGCCCTGCCGCACCCGGACCCCTTCAGCGTCTCGGCGCACTACCTCAGCCCGTCCGCGCCCGGCCCCGCCGTGATCCGCACCGAGACCATCCGCACCGGGCGCACCCTCTCCACGGGCCAGGCCTCCCTCTTCCAGTACGCCGAGGACGGCACCGAGGTCGAGCGCATCCGCGTCCTCGCCACCTACGGCGACCTCGACGGCCTCCCCGACGACGTCCGGACGACCGCGAAGCCGCCGGCCATCCCGCCGTACGAGCACTGCCTCGGCCCGGCCGACGGCCCCGCGCCCGCGATCCCCGGCTCCTCGGCGATCACGGAGCGGCTGAACATCAAGCTCGACCCCGCCACCGTCGGCTGGGCCGTCGGCGCGCCCTCGGGCAAGGGCGAGATGCGCGGCTGGTTCGGGCTCGCCGACGGGCGCGACGCCGATCCGCTCTCGCTCCTGCTCACGGTCGACGCGCTGCCGCCGACATCGTTCGAGCTGGGCCTGAAGGGCTGGACCCCGACGGTCGAACTCACCACCCACGTACGGTGCCGCCCGGCCCCCGGTCCGCTGCGGGTCGCGATCACCACCCGCAACCTCGCGGGCGGCTTCCTCGAGGAGGACGCCGAGGTCTGGGACAGCGCGGACCGCCTGGTCGCCCAGTCCCGCCAGCTGGCGAAGGCGCCGCTCAGAACCGCCTAGGGGGCTCCGGGTCTTCTTCCCCGGTCACCCCGTACTGAAGTGGCCGCTGATTGCCGCGGTCAGCTCGGCCTGGGCGCCCTCCTGGACGAGATGGCCCGCCCCGTCGATCAGCCGCAGGCGCGCGCCCGGGATGAGGGCCGCGAGCTCATGGGCCTTCGTGACAGGAATCCACCTGTCCTCGGCACCCCAGCAGATGAGCACGGGCAGCGACAACTCCCCGTACCGCGGCTGGATCTCGTCGGTGAACCGCTGGGCGTTCTGCGCGATCTGCCGGTAGAAGGCCGGCTGCCGTCCTCGTCGCACCACGGCTCCACGAGCCGCTCCAGCACCCTGGGCGCGAGCGGGGCGTGCGCGGCGGAGCTCACGCACTCGCGCACCAGCGCCCGGTGCAGCGCCGCCGGAAGCTGCTCGAAGACCTCCGGGTGTCCGCCGAGCAGCCGGTGGGTGGGCGACCCCCAGGGCGCGAGCGCCACCGGGTCGACGAGCCTGAGCCGGCGGTAGCGGGCGCCGTGCAGGAGATGGGCGCGCAGTGCGACACAGCCGCCGAAGTCATGCGCGGCGACGAGTGGTTCCCCAAGGCCCCAGTGGGCGAGCAGCTCGGCGAAGACCTGGGCCTGGGCGCGCAGTGACACGTCCTGGCCCGGATGCATCTGCGAGGCGCCGTATCCCGGCATGTCCCAGACGAAGACCTGATGGTCCTGCGCCGGCGCGCGGGCGACGGAGCGCCGGACGTACGAGGAGAACGGCGTCCCGTGCAGCAGGACGACCGGCGGGAGGTCGGGGGGCCGAGAAGCGCCGGGCGGACCTCGCCCGAGGAGCTTGCGAAGCTACGGTCGAGAATCCAGTCGCTCATGATCGGCAGGCTATCGATCCCGGCGGCCGCGGGCAGCGGCGTTCTCCAGCCAGTGACGGCGGCCCAGCGAGACCAGACGCAGACGGTCGCGGGCGGCGCGGGCGACGTCCTCTTCGGCCGGCAGTCCGTCGGTCCTGCCGTTCCCCCCGGTACCGTCCGCTCCGCCGGTGCCACTGGCCCCGCTGGTCTCCTGGGCCTCCAGGGCCTCCTGGGCCTCCAGGAACGCCGACGCGGTCATCACCATGTGATCGACGTACATCCCGGCGAGCATCCGCACGTCCGCCTCGCTCCAGCCCGCGGAGGCCGGCTCCCGGGCGAGTGCTTCGGCCACCTCCTCGGTGAAGCGGCGCAGTTGGGTCGCGATGGCCGCGCGGACCCGGCCGACGCCTCCGTGCCGTTCGCGCGCGATGAAGCGGAAGTGGGCCGGCTGCTCCCGTACATGACGGGCGATGAGAGCCACGGTGCGTTCGATCCGCAGCTCGGCGTCGCCCGTCTCCGCCAGGATCTCGCCGATGAGCCCGTGGAGGCTGCCGAGGGTCTCCTCGACCAGAGCCACGCCCAGCTCCGCGAGATCCGCGAAGTGCCGGTAGAACGCGGCCGGTGCCACCCCGACGGCCCGGGTCACCTCGCGCAGTCCCAGGCTGCTCAGACTCTGGTCCTCCAGGAGCCGCAGCGCCGCGTCCAGGAGTGCCTGACGGGTCTTCATCTTCTGGGCCTGGCGGATGCCGACGGTGTGACTCATGACATTCAGTAAACAACCGTTCTCCGGTTCTGGGAAGCTTAGACTGGGTAGTCAGTGAACAGTTGTACTCACTTCGTTCCGCGAAAGGCTGATGATGATCGCCCTCGTCGCCGCGCTCCTTCTCCTGGGAGTCCTTCTGGGTGCCGTGGCTCAGATTCCGCTCCCCGCGTCCGTCGTCGCCGCCGCCGTCATCGGCGCCTGGCTGCTCGCCTTCGCCGTACGTGAGCGGCTCGCGCGCCGCCGCGCCCACTGACCCCCCGGGAGCCGGACCATGGAACTCGCCCCCTCCGCCCGCCGGTTCGCCGGGACGACACGGGACGCCGACGGCATGGCCGTCGCCGCGTTCGTGCTCGGTCTGGTCGGCCTGCTCGTGATGAACGTGATCCTCGGCCCCGCCGCGGTCGTCCTCGCCGGACTCGCCCTGCGGCGAGGGACCGCCCGCCGTGGCCGTGCCTTGCTCGGCCTGGGCCTCGGCGTCGCCGATCTGGTCGTCCTCGCCGTGCTTCTGAGCGGCAACGGGACGGTCGCCTGGCACTTCGGAGGCTGAACCGGGTCCGTCCGCCGGTGCGTCCGCGCCGGTGCGTGCGACCGTGTGTCCGCGCGCGTCCGCGCCCGTACGGCTCGCCCCGTGAACACGTACGGCCCGACGCACGGACACGTACGGCTCGGCCCAGGAACACCGGGCGAACCGGCCGGCAGGTGAGCGCCGGCCCCGTTGCCCGCCCGCGGCCGACCGGTCCGGCACCCCGGCGGCGCAAGCCCGGCGTCCGGCGGCTCGTAGAATCGTGGGCACCATGGCTTACCTCGACCACGCCGCGACCACTCCGATGCTTCCGGAGGCGATCGAGGCGATGACCGCCCAGCTCGCCCTCACCGGCAACGCCTCGTCGTTGCACGCCGCGGGCCGCCGAGCCCGCCGTACCGTCGAGGAGGCCCGTGAGACGCTCGCCGAGGCGCTCGGGGCGCGACCCAGCGAGGTCGTCCTCACCTCCGGCGGCACGGAGGCGGACAACCTCGCCGTGAAGGGCCTCTACTGGGCCCGCCGCGACGCCGACCCGCGCCGCAACCGCGTTCTGGCCGCGCCCGTCGAGCACCATGCCGTGCTGGACGCCGTGCACTGGCTCGGCGAGCACGAGGGCGCGAACGTCCAGTACCTGCCCGTCGACCAGTACGGACGCGTGCTCCCCGAGGCGCTGCGCGAGGCGATCGAGCGCGACCCGGACGACGTGGCCCTCGCCACCGTCATGTGGGCCAACAATGAGATCGGCACCGTCATGCAGGTCCGCGAACTCGCGGACACCGCAGCGGAGTTCGGCATTCCGATGCACTCCGACGCCGTGCAGGCCTTCGGGCAGCTCGACGTCGACTTCGGCACGTCCGGCCTCGCGGCGATGACGGTGAGCGGCCACAAGATCGGCGGCCCGTACGGAATCGGCGCCCTGCTGCTGGGCCGCGAGTACAGCCCGGTGCCGGTCCTGCACGGCGGCGGCCAGGAGCGCCACGTACGCTCCGGAACCCTCGACGTGCCCGGCGTCGCCGCCTTCGCCGTCGCCGGTCGGCTCGCCGCCGAGCGGCGCGCCGACTTCGCCCGTGAGATCGGCGGACTGCGCGACAAGCTCATCGAGGCCGTCCACAGTGCCGTACCGGACGCGATCCTCGGCGGCGACCCCGAGAACCGGCTCCCGGCCAACGCCCACTTCATGTTCCCCGGCTGCGAGGGCGATTCGCTGCTGCTGCTCCTGGACGCCCAGGGCATCGAGTGCTCCACCGGCTCCGCGTGCACGGCCGGCGTCGCCCAGCCCAGCCATGTCCTGCTGGCCACCGGCACCGATCCGGACCTGGCCCGCGGCACACTCCGCTTCAGCCTCGGCCACACCTCGACGGATGCGGACGTCGAGGCGGTCGCGAAGGTCATCGGCCCGGCGGTCGAGCGCGCGCGGACGGCCGGGCTCAGCTGAAGCGCGGACGGCCGGGCTCCAACGGCCGCCGTGCTCTGCCGACGGCCGGGCACGGTCGACTCCCGGGGCTCAGCTCGCGGTCGTCGTCGCGGGCTCCGGCGGAGCGGCAGCGGCCTCGCGCACCAACCGTATGTACCGGTCCCAGTCCCAGTGCGGACCGGGATCGGTGTGGTCCGTGCCCGGCACCTCGACATGGCCGATGATGTGCTTCCGGTCCACCGGCATCCCGTACCGCTTGCATATCCCGGCCGTGAGCCGCGCCGATGCCGCGTACATCGCGTCCGTGAAGCCCTCGGGCCGGTCCACGAAGCCCTCGTGCTCGATCCCGATGCTCCGCTCGTTCATGTCCCGGTTCCCCGCGTGGAACGCGACGTCGAGCTCGCGGATCATCTGGGCGATCCGGCCGTCCTTGCCCACCACATAGTGCGTGGCCGCGCCGTGTCCCGGGTCCTTGAAGACCTTCAGGGCGGTCGGATAGCTGCCCTGGACGACATGGATCACGATCCGGTCGATCGTGTAGTCGTCGGGCCGGTCCGCCCGCCGCCAGTTCGCCCGAGCCGCCGCCGTCCACGCCGCGCCCACGTGGTCGAGCTCCCCCTCCACCCGCTTCTTCTCCATGCCCGGCATCCGCCACCAGGCACGCTTCAGCTCGTCCCGAGCCGCCACCCCCACCCCGACGAGGGCCGCCCCGCCGCCGATCAGCACGGTCCGACGGCCGACACCGCCCTGCGCGGCCTTGCCCCTGCTCCCCATGCCAGCCCTCTCCACCTGCCCGTGCCACCGCTGTCCGGCCCGCATCAACCTCCCGAACGTTTACTCGCGCGCCTTCGGTTCCCGTGGCCCCGTACCCTGGTAGGGCTATGACTCAGACACCCCAGCGCCCCCTCCGTGTGCTCGCCGCCATGTCCGGCGGTGTGGACTCTGCCGTCGCCGCCGCCCGTGCCGCCGAAGCCGGGCACGACGTCACCGGGGTGCACCTGGCCCTGTCCGCGAACCCGCAGTCCTTCCGCACCGGCGCGCGCGGCTGCTGCACCATCGAGGACTCGCGCGACGCCCGCCGCGCCGCCGACGTGATCGGCATCCCGTTCTACGTCTGGGACCTCGCCGAGCGCTTCCGCGAGGACGTCGTCGAGGACTTCATCGCGGAGTACGAGGCGGGCCGCACGCCGAACCCCTGTCTGCGCTGCAACGAGAAGATCAAGTTCGCCGCGCTGCTGGACAAGGCCCTGGCGCTCGGCTTCGACGCCGTGTGCACGGGCCACTACGCCACGGTGGTCGTCCGGGAGGACGGCACCCGCGAACTGCACCGCGCGAGCGACATGGCCAAGGACCAGTCGTACGTCCTCGGTGTGCTCGACGAGCGGCAGCTCGCCCACGCGATGTTCCCGCTCGGCGACACCCTCACCACCAAGGACGAGATCCGCGCGGAGGCCGAGCGCCGCGGTCTCGCGGTGGCGAAGAAGCCCGACAGCCACGACATCTGCTTCATCGCCGACGGCGACACCCAGGGGTTCCTGGCCGGCCGGCTCGGCAAGGCCGAGGGCGACATCGTCGACGAGTCCGGCACGAAGCTGGGCAGCCACGACGGCGCCTACGGCTTCACCATCGGCCAGCGCAAGGGTCTGCGCATCGGCCACCCCGCCCCCGACGGCAAGCCGCGCTACGTCCTGGACATCTCGCCCGTCAACAACACGGTGACGGTCGGACCCGCCGAGGCCCTCGAGGTCACCGCCCTCACTGCGATCAAGCCCCGCTGGTGCGGCACTGCCCCGGCCGGCCCGGGTACGTACACGGCACAGCTGCGCGCCCACGGCGGCGAGACGTCGGTGAGCGCCGAACTCGTCGACGGCTCGGAGCTCCGGGTCACCTTCGCCGAGCCCGTGCGCGGCGTGGCGCCCGGCCAGGCGATCGTCCTGTACGACGGGACGCGCGTCGTCGGCTCGGCGACGATCGCGACGACGACGCGGCGCGGGGCGGACGCGGTCGTCGCGGGCCGTGGCTGAGCCGACGATCCGCGTCCGGGCGCGTCCGCCCGAGTGCTGCAGCGTCCGGCGGCCGGGCGCCGCCGGAGGCATCACTGAAGGAACCCGCTGCGACGGCTCGACTGCTGCGGATACGGGCTTCTGGCGGCTCGCTTCTCACCGACCGTCCTGTTGGCCGCGACCGGTGCGGTGCGCATCCTCGAGCCTGCCTGCCTGAGAGAGGGCCGCCACTGGGCCGACGACGGCGGCGTGGTGCGGTGGCGCGCACTGGCCTGGCGGGGAGGCCGGGCCATGGTGATCTGGCGTACGAGCTGCTGGAAGCAGGCCAGGGCCGCGATGGGCGGCAGCGCGACCGAGGCCATGTCGGCGAGGTTCTTGGGTGCTTGAGCCACGCACAGCGCTGTGGCGATCGTGCTGAAGAACACGACGACGATCCAGGAGTGCAGAGCTCGGCGCCGGTGGATGCACGCGCGCAGGATGGACAGGGAGGCGACCATCCAGGGTCCGTACACCAGGAACGGCCACCACGCGACCATGCCGGGAGACGTCCCCGGCTCGGCGACACGCCGCAGGGGCTCAAAGGCGATCACGCCCCCGAGAACGCTGACCATGGAGACGATCACGGCGGCGAGTGCGGCGATGTACAGGCTGATGGCCTGCAGCGGCGTACGCCCGGGCTTTCGCGCAGGGCCGCGTCGCCGGTGGCCGGGCGCGGGGCGCTGGCGGGGGAGTTCGGCGGTGCTCTCGGTCATCCAGGCGAATGCATCGTCGTCCTCCGGCCCAGCGGCTTCTTCGTAGCCGTAGGGAAACGTGCCGGATTGATTCGCCTCCGCGGTCTGCAGGAGTTCCGCCAGTTCTTCGGCGGGGTCCCAGGGCGCGTCAAGAGCCTCCAGGCCGAGTGGAGCGAGCGGCTGCTGGCCGCCCAACGACGGGTGGGAATCCTGGGGTGCGGTGGCATAAGGGTCCAGCCAAGGGGTGAAGCCTCCGGTGTTGGGATGGGCGCCCGCGGAACCGTACGAGCCGGGCTCGTTATACATGGACGCTTCGCCCCGTCCCCTCGTCACCGTGTCCGGCGGGCGATGGGTGGGCTGCGTTCCAGTGTCGGTGGAAGTTGGCCTGGATCTGGCCGATCGCTGTCAGAAAATCCCCCAGGACCGAGGAGGAGTACCTCAGTTCGATCTGCCGGTCGGCGTAGCGGAGCGTCGGCGCGCACTCCACAGAGGCAGGGGTGAAGATCCATTCTCCCCGCCCGAGCGCAGGGGAACCGGCCGTATTCCAGGGGGTAATTGAGGCTGGATGCTGTGCTTTCGTCATATTCCAAACAACGACCTCGGCGCCGGTCGTGGTGCCCGGCAATCGGGTGACGTAATCGCTGTATACAACTGATAAATCAAGAAATCTTGATCGGTTCTTCGCAACATTGCGAAAGTATCCGTATTGCCGCCATCGGCGGAACGGTCTTGGTGATCATCGGAATAGTCCTCCGGTGTCGGTGCAGTACTTCTGACGTGCTGGAGGACCTCGGACATGGCTGGGGCGCCTGCGGTCCGGACGGCGTGATCGGAGTGCACTGTGCCGTGATGCGGCTGTCCCCCGTATGGGTGGACTGTGCGACGAGGGTGGTCCGCGCGAGAGTCGCATCGCGCGCCTTGAGCCGGTCGGGTCCGTTGAGTTGGAGGACCTGTCCATCGGGACCTGAACCTGAGTCGCAAGGCTCTCGCAGGCGTGGTTTCTGTGTGCTGAACGCCGAGCCTGTTTGCCGGACTGATCCGCTCCGTGTTCGCGGACACCTCACTCACCTTCGCTAACCTCGCTCAGCGCGATCGTGCAGGTCGCACAGGTGCGCATGGGGAGAGCAAGGAGAGCAACGGGGGATGGCGAACGTGTCCTATTCGGAGCGCTGGCAGGAGCTGTTTGACCTTGGGCCAGGTCCGGGCGCGGAAGCGACGGGTGCAGGCAATGCCCGGATGTCTCCCGCTTCGGCGTCCAGTTCGGGTTCAGGCACCGGCCGGCTGAAGCACAGCGGAGGACCGTGGACGAGCGCGTCGGGTACCGCCGGCGCATTGCGGACGAACACCGAGAGGATCCGGAGCCGTCTCCGCCCCGCACATGAGGGCGTTGCGACGGGCGCCGCGGGCCTGAACTCCGTGACCGAGCTGAACGCCGTACTGAAGTCCTGGGAAGAGCGCCTGGTCGCGGTGCGGGACGAGTGCGAGCACCTGCAAGGTGCGCTGCTGAAGGTCGCCAAGGAGATGGGGGAGACCGAGGCGGCGGTGAAACAGTCCTTCCGGGCCGTTGACAAGGCGGGCGAGCGCCGGTGACCGGAACGGCACTCACCTGGCAGCAACTGCGGGATCTGAGACTGTCCGAGCTCGAGGGTGCAGGCGACGGCTGGAACGAGGTCTCCGGGCAGTCGGATGGGGATCGCGGCCAGGTCGACCGGGCGATGACGGCGAGACTGCGGGACACCCAGGAAAGCGAATCCGCGGAAGCGGCGCTCGGGCGACTGCAGCGGTTGAGTCGTAACTTTCAGTACCTCCACACCGAGTGTGGCCTCGTCCGTACCGCGCTGAACGGTCTGGCCGCAGACGTGGCGGAGCCGCAGCGCCAGCTGAAGCAGGCCTTGGAGGAAGCGGCCGAGCTGAAGTTCACGGTTCACGTGGACGGCTCCGTGAGTTATCCGGCGGCCACCGCAGACACCCTGACCGGGCCGCAGGAGGCTCCCGCGGGGAGCGCTCAGGGGACCGCGCGCCTCCTGCTGGAGCCGCCCCGCTTCGGTGAGAACTCCCCGTCCCCGCTCCATCCGGGTCTCGAGCCGCTGAACCCGAACGTGGCGAAGGCGCAGGACATCGCGGACCGCGTTGCCCGGGCCGTCCGGTCCGCCGCCGAAATCGACGGCAGGTACGCGAAGGCGCTGAGCAGGCTGAAAGCGGCCAAGGGGCTCGATGTCACCGAGGCCACGCTGGAGGACGCGGCACGCGACACGGCGACGGTCCGGTCCACCGCGGGCATGTACCTCGGGCGGGACATCCCCGAGGACAAGTCCCCGGCAGAGCGCAAGGAATGGTGGGACGGGCTCACCGAGGAGCAGCGCCAGGAGTATCTGAATGTCGCGCCGGACTTGATCGGTGGCCTTGATGGGATTCCGGCGGTGGCGCGCGACGAGGCGAACCGGAATTACCTTCCGGTGCTCATCGACAGACTGGCGGGGCAGGACGACGAGGACGCCAACACCAAGCTGGACGCGCTGCGAATGATCGAAGAGAAGCTGAACAGGCCGAGTCGCCCGCCGATGTTCCTGCTGGGAATCGGGGACGAGGGCAATGGTCGGGCAATCGTGGCGTACGGCAACCCGGACACATCGCGGAACGTGTCGGCGTATGTCCCCGGATTGGGGACCAAACTGGACGGGGAGTTCGTCAAGGACACGATGAAGCGTGCCGAGGATACGGCCAGGGGCGCGCAGAGGCACGACAAGTCCAGTGCTGCGATCGTCTGGCTCGGCTACGACGCTCCGCAGAACGTGGACGTCATAAGTACCAGTGACGCCGAGAAAGGCGCCCCCGCCTACAACAGTTTCATGGCTGGGCTGGAAGCCACTAACGAGCACAAGAACCCCCATCTGACCGCCATCGGCCACTCATACGGCTCACTCACCGTGGGCACTGCGGCCAAGCAGCCGGACGGAATTCCAGGTGCCGACGACATCATTCTGCTCGGCAGCCCTGGCGTCGGAGCCGAGAAGGCGCAGGACCTCGGCGTCAGCCAGGACCACGTCTTCGTGGGCGCGGCCGACAACGACCCGATCACCAAACTGCCGACAAAGGACGAGGTGGCGCTCGCCGGCCCCCTCGGTTCACTGGTCTATGGCGACGCCTTCGATCTGGGGGGCGGCGACATCTACTTCGGCAAGGACCCGGCCAGCGAGGCATTTGGCGCACGTCGCTTCAGGGTTGACGACGGCCCCCGCCCCATTCTCGAGCTGGGGGGATTCGATGCGCACTCCCAGTACTTCACGCCGGAAAAGGACTGGGAGTCCGCAGAGAATATCGCCAGGGTTGTGGCAGGGAAGCCGGACAAGATTAGTACGGAGAACTGGCGATGAACCGAGCAAGTCGAGCGACGCGTGCAGGTCTTGCGGTGACTCTGGCCGCCGTTCTCCTCGTCGGGTGCGGAATTCTGGGTGACAGCAAGAGAGAAGAAGGAGCTGCGGCAAGCATGGATATGCGGCGAGCAGCAAAGCGTGCGGATGAGGTCCTTTACGCGACGGTTGGTGCTGTCGTACCGGAAATTCAGTGGACTTATGGCGCCACGACGACAGGAAGCTGTGACCTGTCCCGGTACTGGACAGTGATGACCGTCATTTCCGAGAAGCGGCGCGGCAGTTTTCTCGGTGTGGTCGAAAGATCCTGGAAGAAGAGCGGTTACAAGATCACCGCGGTGAACGAGGACAGGGAGCGGCCTGCCGTGTACGCCGTAACGACCGACGGGTTCGGGATCAGCCTGGTCATCGGGGACAAGGGGCAGGCGTTCTTCGAGGTCGACAGCCCGTGTGTCCGAGAGTCCGAGGTGGCCGACCCGACGAGGATGTCCCACGGCCCGAGCTACGCGGGCACCGACATCCCGTACCCCAACGTGCACTCCGACTTCTGGTCTGCCAGCGCCCCCACAGCGTCCCCCTCCCCGACAGCCGACGCGTCCCCGTGACCAGGAAGCCCGCTCACGCCGCGAAATAGTCCTCCAGCACCGGCGCCAGCACATGGGGTGCCACCTCGTGCGTCTGGCCGGTCAGAGTGCGGTGGCGGCCGCGGGGCAGGGTCTCGGAGATCACGCGGACCGTCTCGCGCTGCCAGGTCGGGCTGGCGCCGCCGTCGACGACCATGACGCGCGCGGTGACCTCGCGGAGGCGTTTGGTGGGAACGCGGGTGTCGCCCATGACGGCGTGGTCGTACGCCAGGGTGTGTACGAGTGCCTCCAACTTCCCCCAGAGGGGGGAGCGACGCAGCTGGGCGAGCATCCCCGGCGGCATCACCCCGGCCAGGAAGAGCTCCAGGGCGTCCGCGCGGCGATCCTCGGCGAGCAGGCCGTCAAGCCGCGCCCGCTGGGCGGCGCTCGCGCGGCGGCCTGCCGGGTCGGTCAGGAACGGAGGCTCGTAGACGGACAGTCGGGTGATCGGCAGTCCGGCAGCCGCCGCTTCCAGGGCCAGGGCTCCGCCGGACGACATCCCGTGGACGGACGCGCTGCCGCCCGCCGCGTCGATCAGCGCCGCGAGGTCCTCGATCTCACGCTTCACGGCGTACGGAGTCGTGTCCCCGCTGGAGCCGCGGCCGCGCCGGTCGTACGTGATCACACTGAACCGGTGCGCGAGCAGGGCGGCGAGCGGGGCTTCGTTCGCGGCCGTGGCCAGCGCGCCGCTGACCAGGATCACGGGAGGCCCGTCACCCTGGCGCTCGTACGCGATGGCGGTGCCGTCCGCCGAAATCGCCGTTCCCCGGATCTTGCTCGGCGTCCTGTTCAGGTTTTCCATGCCGTAGAGACCCGGGGAGCGACCCGAACTCATCGGTTGAGGAAGGGATTTCCGGAAAAATCTTGACCGCGGCCCGCTGCCGGCGATGGGGCAGCGGTCAGTGGCGGACCGTACCGTGGAGCGCATGAACATCTGCGTCTTCCTCTCCGCCGCCGAGCTCGACGAGCGCTACACCCGCCCCGCCCGCGAGTTCGCCCAGCTGCTCGGCAAGGCCGGTCACACCCTGGTGTGGGGAGGCTCCGACGTCGGCCTGATGAAGGTCGTCGCCGACGGTGTGCAAGAGTCCGGCGGGCGCCTCATAGGCGTCTCGGTGGACTTCCTGGCAGGGAAGGCCAGGCAGGGCGCCGACGAGATGGTCGTCGCCAAGGACCTCGCCGAAAGGAAGGCGCTGCTGCTCGCCAAGTCCGACGCCGTCGTGATCATGGTCGGCGGCACGGGCACCCTGGACGAGGCCACCGAGATCCTGGAGCTGAAGAAGCACGGCCGGCAGACCAAGCCGGTGGTACTGCTCAACACGGCGGGGTTCTACGACGGGCTGAAGCAGCAGTTCCGGCGCATGGAGGACGAGGGCTTCCTACCGGTGCCCTTGACCGACCTGGTGTTCTTCGCCGAGGACGGCGTCGCCGCGCTCGCCTACCTGGAGACGGTGACATCAGCGGCTACCGCCGTGGGTCCGGGAGTGCAGTGATGCGAGCATTGCGGGCATGGCTACACATCTGATCACCGGGGCAGGCTCCGGCATCGGCGCGGCGGTCGCCGTCGGCTGCACGAGCGCGGCGACGCGGCGCCGAGCGGATGCAGCCGTCGCGAGTGGGGGCTGAAGCGACGGTCCGCGCCCGGGCGAACCGGGCCGAGCGCTGCCCGCGTCCGGCGGCGAGGCGCCACCGGAACCACCGCGACAGCGCGACGGACCAGGAGTGCACAGCACGGCGCCGCCGTACGAGCCGAGCCCGTCCTGCAGGGACCGCTTCACCCCGTCCACTCTCCAGGCCGGACCGTATGAGGAGCAGAACAAGCGAGCGACAGCCGGCCCAGCATGAATTGCGGGTCGCCACTGCGCGTGTTCATATCGATGCGAATAGCGAACAACGTGACTCGTGGCGCGCTGTGGTGACGCTGCGAGCGCCAGGTCTCGTGGCCCGCTGACGCTGTCCCCCCACTCCAAGGAGGATTCATGTCGAATCGCCTGATTCGCTCCATGTCCGCCGTGGTCCTGAGCACTGTACCGCTCTCGATCGCACTGTCCGCCGCTCCGGCACAGGCCGTTCCGCACACGCCCGCGGCCCCGGCCCGGTCCGCGCAGAGCGCCGCCCTGGCCCAGTGCTCCGTCACGCGCGTGATCGCCACTACTCGGCCCATCTCGCACAGCACAACGGTCGTCGTGGACGCCGTCTGTGACGCGACCGGGTGGGCGAACGTCACCGTCAAGGTCGAAGGCGTGACGCGGATCATGACCCATCACTTCTATCTCGCCAACGTGCCAAGGCGCTTTCAGGAGAACCTGCCCGAGTCCATTCCTGTGGGTTCGGAGGTCTGCGTCGAGGTCAACGGTGCCCAGGGGTGCGATATCACGGGGTAGTGGCCGAGTGACGGCCATGGGCGTTCGGCCGACCTGCTTGAACTCCCTCTGTTCGCCTCCGGCCGCGTGGTCCCACACGGCCGGAGGCGAACACCTGTCGGTGGCGTGGAGGTGCGATCGGACGGTTTGGGTTGCCGTCCGCCGCGAGCTGGAGCCGCTCATGCCGCCAAGTAGTGCTCCAGTACCGGCGCCAGGACCGAGTTCGGGAGTGCATTGATGCGAGCATTGCCGGCATGGCTACACATCTGATCACCGGGGCAGGATCCGGCATCGGCGCGGCCGTCGCGCGCCGGCTGCACGAGCGCGGCGACGAGCTCGTGCTGCTGGCCAGGGACGCCGGGCGCGCCAAGGAACTCGCCCAGGCCTACCCCGGCTCCCGCACCCTCGTCGGCGACCTCGCCGCGCCGGACCGGCTCTCCTGGGCGTTCTCGCACCAGACGATGCCCGAGCGGCTCGACTCCCTGCTCCACATCGCCGGCATCGTGGACCTCGGCCGGATCGGCGACCTCACGCCGAAGACCTGGCACGCCCAGCTCGACGTGAACCTGGTGGCGCCGGCCGAGCTGACCCGGCTGACGCTGCCCCAACTCCGGTTCGCCCAGGGCACGGTGGTCTTCGTGAACTCGGGCGCCGGCCTCAACGCCCATGCCGAGTGGGGCGCCTACGCGGCCTCCAAGCACGGACTCAAGGCGCTCGCCGACTCGCTGCGCCAGGAGGAGAGGCCGAACGGCGTCCGGGTCACCTCCGTCTACCCGGGGCGCACGGCCAGCCCCATGCAGGCCAAGGTGCACCAGCAGGAGGGCAAGGAGTACGACGGGTCGCAGTGGATCGACCCGGACTCGGTCGCGACGACGATCCTCACCGCGCTCGATCTGCCGCGCGACGCGGAGATCAACGACCTGACGGTGCGGCCGGGACGATGAGCGACGCCTTCGTCTGGGGCCCCGCCACCGGGGTCGGCTCGATGCCCGGCGGCGACGCGCGCGAGGCCGCCAGGACCGTCACCGGCTCCTTCGAGGACTTCCCGCACCTGCCGGAGCTGCCTGCCCGCGGCCCCGGTGCCGACATGATCGGGCGGACCATCGGCCTGCTCGTCGAGATGTACGCGCACGTCGAGCCCAGCGGCTGGCGCGTCAGCGACCGGCCGGGCCGGGACACCCGGCGGGCCAGGTCCTGGCTCGGGGAGGACCTGGACGCGCTGGAGGAGTTCACGCAGGGGTACGAGGGCCCGCTCAAGGTCCAGGCCGTCGGGCCCTGGACCCTCGCGGCCGCCCTGGAGCTCAGGAACGGCGAGGCCGCGCTGGGCGACCCGGGTGCCTGCCGCGACCTCGCGGGCTCGCTCGTCGAGGGGCTGCGTACACATCTCGCCGAGGTGCGGCGGCGTATCCCGGGCGCCCAGGTGCTGCTGCAGCTCGACGAGCCGTCGCTCACGGCCGTCCTGCGCGGCCAGGTCAGGACGGCCAGCGGCTACCGCACGCACCGTGCGGTGGACCGGCAGGTCGTCGAGAGCGCGCTGCGGGACGTGATGGGCGCCGCCGACGGGCCGGTGGCCGTGCACTCCTGCGCGCCGGACGTGCCCTTCGCGCTGCTGCGCAGGGCCGGGGCCGCGGCCGTGTCGTTCGATTTCGACCTGCTCACCGAGCGTGACGAGGAGACGATCGGCGAGGCGGTGGAGGGCGGTACGAAGCTGCTCGCGGGAGTCGTGGCGTCCACGGACGGTCCATTGTCGGACCCTGCCGGTAGCGTCATGGGTGTCAGGACGCTGTGGCGCAGGCTGGGGCTGAATCCGGGGACTCTCGCCGAGTCCGTGGTGATCACTCCGTCGTGCGGGCTGGCGGGTGCTTCGCCCGCGTATGCGCGCGCGGCGCTCGCGCACTGCGTCAGAGCGGCGAGATCGCTCGCGGACAACCCTGAGTGACGGAGGACGAAGGTGACTGTCGAACAGCAGGGGTCGGTGCCCGCAGAGGCGCGCGAGAAGCATGCCCAGCTGGCCGAGCAGGTCGAGGTGCACCGCTTCCGGTACTACGTGAAGGACCAGCCGGTCATCAGCGACGCCGAGTTCGACACACTGCTGCGGTCGCTGCAGACCCTGGAGGAGGAGTATCCGGAGCTGCGCACGCCAGACTCCCCGACCCAGAAGGTCGCGGGGGCGTACGAGACGGAGCTCGCCAAGGTCGAGCACCGCGAGCGGATGCTCTCGCTCGACAACGCCTTCGACGAGGCGGAGCTGGCCGCCTGGGCGGACCGCGTCGCCAAGGAGGTCGGGACGTCCTCGTACCACTTCCTGTGCGAGCTGAAGGTCGACGGCCTGGCGGTCAATCTGACGTACGAGAAGGGCCGGCTGACCCGTGCCGCGACCCGTGGTGACGGTCGCACCGGCGAGGACATCACGCCCAATGTGCGGACGATCGCCGAGATCCCGGACCGGCTGACCGGTGACCGGATCCCGGACCTGGTCGAGATCCGGGGCGAGGTCTACTTCCCGATGGAGGCCTTCGAGGAGCTCAACGCCCGGCGGGTCGCCGCGGGCGAGCAGCCGTACGCGAATCCCCGTAACTCCGCCTCGGGTTCGCTGCGCCAGAAGGACCCGAAGGTCACGGCGACCCTTCCGCTGCACATGGTGGTGCACGGCATCGGCGCGCGCGAGGGCCTGGAGATCGCTCGGCTCTCGGAGGCGTACGAGCTGCTGCACGAGTGGGGCCTGCCGACCTCCCGGCACTACAAGGTGGTGGACTCGCTGGACGGCGTGCGCGAGTTCATCGCGTACTACGGCGAGCACCGCCACTCCGTGGAGCACGAGATCGACGGGGTCGTGGTCAAGCTCGACGAGATCCCGCTCCAGGGCCGCCTGGGCTCGACCTCGCGGGCGCCGCGCTGGGCCATCGCGTGGAAGTACGCGCCGGAGGAGGTCAACACCAAGCTGGTCAACATCCGCGTGGGCGTGGGCCGCACGGGCCGGGTCACTCCGTACGCACAGGTGGAGCCGGTGAAGGTCGCGGGCTCCGAGGTCGAGTTCGCCACGCTGCACAACCAGGACGTGGTGAAGGCCAAGGGTGTCCTCATCGGGGACACGGTCGTGCTGCGCAAGGCCGGCGATGTGATTCCGGAGATCCTCGGGCCGGTGGTGGGCCTGCGGGACGGCACCGAGCGGGAGTTCGTGATGCCGGCCGAGTGCCCCGAGTGCGGCACGCCGCTGCGGCCGATGAAGGAGGGCGACATCGACCTCCGCTGCCCCAACGCCCTGAGCTGCCCCGCCCAGTTGCGTGAACGGCTCTTCTATCTCGCCGGGCGCAAGTGCCTGGACATCGAGAACTTCGGCTATGTGGCGGCCGCGGCACTCACCAAGCCCCTGGAGCCCGCCGAGCCGCCGCTGACCGACGAGGGCGACCTCTTCGATCTCACCGTCGAGCAGCTGCTGCCCATCAAGGCGTACGTGCTGGACCAGGACAGCGGCCTGCCCAAGCGCGACCCGAAGACCGGCGAGGAGAAGATCGTCACGGTCTTCGCCAACCAGCAGGGCGAGCCCAAGAAGAACACCCTCGCGATGCTGGAGAACATCGCGGCGGCCAAGCAGCGCCCGCTGTCCCGCATCATCACCGGCCTGTCCATCCGCCATGTCGGCCCGGTCGCGGCCGAAGCGCTGGCCCGCGAGTTCCGTTCCATCGACCGGATCGAACAGGCCACCGAAGCGGAGCTCGCCGCCGTCGAGGGCGTCGGGCCGACCATCGCCGCCTCGCTCAAGCAGTGGTTCGAGGAGGACTGGCACCGCGAGATCCTGCGCAAGTGGCGGGCCGTGGGCGTCCGGATGGAGGAAGAGGGCGCGGGCGAGGACCAGGGGCCGCGCCCCCTGGAGGGCCTCACCGTCGTCGTCACCGGAACCCTGCAGAACTACACCCGGGACGGCGCGAAGGAAGCGCTCCAGAGCCTCGGCGCGAAAGTGACCGGCTCCGTTTCCAAGAAGACCGCGTTCGTCGTCGTGGGTGACAACCCCGGTTCGAAGTACGACAAGGCCATGCAGCTCAAGGTGCCGGTGCTGGACGAGGACGGTTTCGCGGTGCTGCTCGAACAGGGGCCGGAGGCCGCCCGTGACGCCGCGGTGCCGGCCGAGGGGTAGCGCGCGCTCGAGCCCGACGTCCGGCAAAGATCACCCGTTCGGCGCATACCCGACGGATAAGGGTGGCCGGGTCGCATTCGGGCAAGACCTGCAGAGCGCTGCCCGTCAGAGCCTTCCGCGGCCTACTGTTGAGCTGTGCGCCTGTCGTGCATGGCTGCGTGGTGAGGTTCCAGCCGTGGTGGCATGACGAGGGGGCCATCGCGTGGCATCGGCACCGCCGGCTGTGAGAGGGACGGGAATGAAACCGACCGAAAGCGCCGCCCCGGTCTCACGGCCGCGTCGTTTCGCGGGGTTTGCGGGGATCACCGCCAGGATGCCCTTCGTGGTCGTGGGGCTCGCAGCCGCCGTCCTGGCGACGGGTCTGCTCAGCGCCGTACGGGACGGGCACGCGCTGTTCCCCAGCGGCGTCGAAGGCTGGTCGCTCGCCCTGCTCACCGGCATCATCGTCGGCCATCTGGTGGCACTCGGCCGCGACCGCTGGTGGGGCGGCACCGGCTCCGGTGCCGCACTCACCCTCGCCGTGCTGCTGCTGTTCGGCTGGGTGCCGGCCGGGCTCGTCAGCCTGGCCGTCGTGGTGCTCGTCGGCACCGCTCGCCGGAACCGCTGGCGTCAAGGGGTGCTGCACGGCGCCGCGGACATCCTGGGCATCGCCGCAGCGGCGCTGGTCCTGGCGGCGTTCGGGGAGTCGCCGACCGTCGAGGAGCCCTGGCAGACCTTGGAATGGGGCCTGGAGGCGGTTCCCGAGGTGGTGCTCGCGGCGGCGGCGTATCTCGCGGTCACCCGGCTGCTGCTCTGGTACGCGCTGGCTCCGCAGGGCAGCGGGCTGCCCACCGTCGCCCGTACGGCCCTGATGCGGCAAGGCCTCATAGCGGTCGCCCTGCTCGGTATCGCCCCGCTGATCTGTGTGGTCGCGACCGCCCTGCCGGTTCTGCTGCCGCTGTTCGCCGTCCCGCTGATCGCCCTCGACTCGACCCTGTGGATCGCCCGCGCACGGGCCGAGGAGCAGCTGCGCGACCCCCTCACGGGTCTGCCGAACCGTCAGTGGCTGCTGGAGCGCACCTGGGCGGCGCTGGAGGAGGCCGAAGGCGTCGGTGCCCGGTCCGCGCTCGTTCTGATCGACCTCGACCGATTCCGTTCGGTCAACGACACACTCGGCCATCTGGCGGGTGACCGGCTGCTGCTCCAGATAGCCGAGCGGCTGCGGCTCGCCCTGCCGCGCGGGGCGGAGGCCGCACGGCTCGGTGGCGACGAGTTCGCCGTGCTCCTCCCGACGGCCGACTCCACCACCAGCGCGCAGCGCGTCGCCCGCCATCTGGTGGGCCAGCTCTCCTCGCCGCTCGACCTCGACGGGCTCACGCTGGTCCTGGAGGCGAGCGCAGGCCTCGCCGTCTTCCCGGACCACGCCATGGACGCCGAAGGGCTGCTGCGGCGCGCGGATGTGGCGATGTACCAGGCGAAGCGCGACCGCACGGGCGTCGAGGTGTACGAATCCAAGCGCGATTCGAACACGCCGGACCGGCTGGGACTGCTCGGCGATCTGCGCCGGGCGCTGGACGCGGGCGACGTGGAGCTCCACTACCAGCCCAAGGTCGGCTTCGACGGCCATGTGGCGGGCCTCGAGGCGCTCGTGCGCTGGGTGCACCCGGACCGCGGCCGGGTCCCGCCCGACGAGTTCATCGCCATCGCCGAGTCCTCCGGGCTGATGCCCCATCTGACGGAGTACGTCCTGGAGACCGCGCTCGGCCAGGTCGCCAAGTGGCGGGCCCAGGGCCTCTTCGTGCCGGTCGCCGTCAATGTGTCGCCGCGCGACGTCCACACCCCGGGCTTCGCGGGCGGGGTCGCGGCGCGGCTGGCGCGCCACGGCGTCCCGGCGGGCGCGCTGCAGCTCGAGATCACGGAGCATGTGCTGCTGGAGGACCCGCAGCGCGCCGCGGACACCCTGGCCGCGCTCACCGGTCACGGGGTGAAGATGTCGCTGGACGACTTCGGCACGGGGTACTCGTCGCTGGTCCATCTGCGCCGGCTCCCGGTGAGCGAGCTGAAGATCGACCGCTCGTTCGTGGCCCGACTGGCGGTCGACACGGAGGACGCCGAGATCGTCCGCTGCACCGTCGACCTCGCCCACTCGCTCGGCCTCCTCGTGGTCGCGGAGGGCGTCGAGGACGAC
The DNA here is from genome assembly GCF_053594115.1 of Streptomyces sp. NPDC001970. NCBI lineage: Bacteria > Bacillati > Actinomycetota > Actinomycetes > Kitasatosporales > Streptomycetaceae > Streptomyces > Streptomyces sp. NPDC001970. The sequence continues at coordinate 183,823 of NZ_JBSFDW010000007.1, forward strand.
GAGACCTGGGAGCGGCTGCGCGACCTGGGCTGCGACGCGGTCCAGGGCTGGCTGGTCGCCGCCGCGATGCCCCCGCAGGAGACCACGGCCTGGCTCCGCGCCCGAGGCGAGCACGGCTGGCGCCGTCCCGTGGGAGAGCTGCCCGCCGCACAGGCCGACGCGGACAGCCCGTCGGGCCACGTGGTCAACTAGTGGCGGGTGCGGCCCTGAAGAGGCCGCCGCACCCGCCACCCGCCGCGCTCGAAGCAGCCCAGCAGCCCAGCGGCCCAGCGGCCCGTCAGCCTGTCCGCAGCGTGTGCACCGTGCCCGCGTAACGCCGGACGAAGCGCGACCCGCTCGCCGCCGTCACCTCCAGGTCGTATCGCCCGTCGCGCACCTGCCACGTCATCGAGGACCGTCCACCCGGCCCCACCCACACCGTGCGGGCCGCCCTCGCGTCGCCGCCCGGCGTCACCGTGAAGGACACCTCCGAGCGCCCCGGGTTGCCGAACTTCAGCTCCACGGTGGTCCGTTCGGCCAGGCGGCCGCGCAGCGAGGCCGTCACCGAGGGCACCGGCGCGCCCGCCTCGCGGCCCTCGCGGACGACGGTGCCGGAGAAGCGGCGTACGAAACCGTCCCCGCCCATGACCGTGAAGTCGTACCGCCCGTCGGTCTCCGACGTGTCCCAGGTGTACGTCTTCGACGCACCCGGGGCGACGGTGAACGGGGTGCCTGTGAAGGGCTTGACGGCATTCGGCAGCACGGTGAAGTGGAAGGTCTCCGTCCCGTGGTTGGCGAGGGTGCAGACGACCTCCCCGGTCTCCCGGTCCACGGCCACGTCGGCCCACGGCCGGTACGGCAGCGGCCGGTGCGGCCGGGTGCCGGGCTCCTGCGTCGCCATGGACTGTCCGCCGCTCGGCGGCAGCTTCACCGCGGGCAGCGCGTTCGCGGCGTCCGCCTTCGCCATCAGCTCGTTCGTGTCCGGCAGCCACGGAATCGAGTAGTCCGGCCGGCTGAAGTCGAAGCAGGTGGTCAGGTCGCCGCAGACGGCCCGTCGCCAGTCGGAGATGTTCGGCTCGCGCACTCCCGTCACGATCTCCAGGAACCGCACCACCGAGGTGTGGTCGAACACCTGGGAGTTCACCCAACCGCCGCGCGACCACGGCGAGACGGCCCACAGCGGCACCCGGTTGCCGAGGCCGATCGGCCGACCGTCGGCGAACTCCTCCGGAGTCCCCGGCTCCGGCAGCGGAGGCAGGACATGGTCGAAGTAGCCGTCGTTCTCGTCGTACATCAGCAGGAAGACGGTGTGCTTCCACACGTCCGGGTTCGAGAACAGTGACTGCAGCGCCGTGTTCACCCAGTGCGCGCCGTAGTTCGGGCCCGCCTCAGGGTGCTCGCAGAACAGGTACGGCGCCACCAGCCAGGAGACCGTCGGCAGCGTGCCGTCCTTGCAGTGCGCGTCGAAGGCGGTCAGATCGAACTTGGTCATCGCGTTGACGTACCGCGGGTCGTCCTTCGGGAACCGGTGGAACTGCCCGAAGTACGACAGCCCGTTGTCGTCGTAGTCGCCGTACCGCTCGTCCTTCGACGGGTTGTGGTAGACGCGCCAGCTGACGCCCGCCTCCTCCAGTCGCTCGGCGTACGTCGTCCAGTCGGCGACGGGGTTGTCGGTGACCGGCGTGTTGTCGGTCCACGGGCCGGTGGTGCCGTCCTTGCCCGGACCGCAGGAACCGGACCACAGATACAGGCGGTTGGGGTCGGTCGGGCCCGCCTGCGAGCAGAAGTAGGCGTCGCAGATCGTGAACGCGTCGGCGAGCGCGTACTGGTAGGGAATGTCGTCCCGGGTGAAGTAGCCCATGGTGCGCTCGCCCTTGGCGGCGACCCACTTGTTCATCGCGCCGCCGTTGATGGCGGTGTGGCCGGTGCCGTAGTCGTGCGGGAGGTCGGACGCGTTCTGGGCGTTGTACTTCGTCGTGTCCATGCGGTACGGCAGCATGAAGCCGTCGGCGCGGCCGGGAGACGGCTGCTTGAAGACGGAGTCGCCGTTCGGGAAGGTCAGCGCCTGGCGGTCGTCGAAGCCGCGGACGCCGTTCAGGGCGCCGAAGTAGTGGTCGAAGCTGCGGTTCTCCTGCATCAGGATCACCACGTGCTTCACGTCCTTGACGGACCCGCGGGGTCGGGTGGCGGCAGCGGCGGCCGCCTCGGGAAGGCCGACGGCCGCTGCGGCGGCGGTCGCGGCGGAGGCGCCGACGAAGGCGCGGCGGCTCAGCTGGGTCATGGCGTGGGAGTCCTTCGGTTCAGCGTGCGGTGGAGGCGGGAGCGCCCGGCGGCAGGAAAGGACGCCTGGCGGAGGGAGAGAGCGGTTCACCGGAGAGAGCGGCTCAGCGGAGGGGGTGGCTCAGCGGAGGGGTGGCAGCTCATCGGAGGGTGAGGCGCCTCAGTGGAGCGAGAAGGTGACGGCGGGCGCTGCGTGGTCGGTCGGCCAGCCGTTGCCGGCGGTGTCGGGCACCGGGCGCGGCCAGCCGGTGCAGAGCGTGTACGCGCCCTCGACACGCAGCGGCCCGGCGTACTGGACCTGGTCGATCCGGTCCTGCGGCTCGTCCGGGCGCACGGGCGACCAGGTGATGCCCGGCTCGCGCGCGGCCTGCGGGTGCTCCTCGCGGAAGGCGTCGGTCAGCCCGGCCCTGGCGAGGGCGACGGTCACCGGCCAGCGGACCGCGCCGCGGCCCTTGCGGTCGAGGTGCGACGGCGAGGCGAGCCCGGCCGCGAGGACCACCGGCGTCGTACCGGAGGCGAGGTCGGACTTCATCGCGGCGAGCAGCGCGCCCGCCTGCCGGTACCGGACGCTCTTCAGCTCGGCCGCCTCGACCTCGGCAGGGGTACGCCCCTCCCTGCGGGCGTACGGCCCGTACGCGGCCTCGTCGAGCTGCGCCGCCCACAGCCGTACGGTCCGATCGCCCGGCAGTCGGAGGGTCGCCCTCAGCGCCGGCAGATCGGTGAGCGGAGCCGACGTCCCGTCCAGCGGGAAGCGGCTGATCAGCCCCATCCCGGCCGGGGTGTCGTACGCGTACCGGCCCAGCGCGTCGGCCAGCGGCCCCGCCGCGGTGCCGCCGGTCTCCTGGAGCGCCACGACGTCGAGTCCCTGCCCGAGGACGAGCCGGAGGAGCTTCTCGTGGGCGTCGGCGACGTTCCCGCCCGCCTCCCAGAGGTTCAGCGAGGCGACCGTCAGCCGGGCCCGCGCGGCGGCAGCGAGGACCGGGACCTGCACGGTCACGGTGTCGGTCCCGCCCGCGCTGTCCTTCACGGCGACGGTGATCCGTGCCGGGTGCCTGCCCGGGACGGCCGGTGCGGTGCCGCTCACCTTGCCGTCGGACGACACGCCCAGCCAGGAGTCGCCGGACAGCCGCCGGAAGGAAGGTGTGCCGGACGCGTTGCCCTGCGGGCGGATCCACAGCGGAGCGAGCGCGACGGAGACCCGGGAGCCGGGGGCGACGGCGCCGGTCGTGAACGAGTCGACGGCACAGTGCGGGGGTGTCACGGGAGGCCTGACCGCGATGGTGAAGGGGGCGGTCCTCGCGAGGATGTCGTACCCGTCCTCGGCCAGCAGATAGGCGGTGTACGTGCCTTCACCGAGGCCGGTGGTGTCGAGCGTGGCGTCTCCGGAGGCGGTGGTGACGTACGTCCAGACCAGCGAGGAGCCCACGCCGGGCCTGCGGTCGCCGTCGTAGATCCCGATCCAGTTCTTGGGGTGGGGCGCATCGGTGGACCAGCGGAAGGTCAGCCGGTCGCCCTCGCGCGGGCTGGTGGGTGAGAGCAGCGACAGTGTGCTGCTGCCGTCGGCGGCAGCGGTTCCGAGTGGGGACACCTGACCGAAGGTCCTCTCCGCCCCGGGACGACCCCGGCGCCAGAAGTTGTTTGGACAACTTGAGCCAGTGAGTCAGGCGTCGGCGCCATGGGGATGAACGGGACATGACCGCCGACCGGAGAGCGGTGGAATGCGGCGCCCGCGCCGGTCGGACACCGGGCGGGCGGCGCATCGGACACCGGCCCGGGGCGGCCCGCGCCGGTGCGTAGGGGAAAGCGTTTCGCGGGCACCGGGGCGTGGCCCATAGGATTGGGCCAAAACCATCACACTCACCCCTGAGGATCGCTGCATGCCTGGCATCACGCGCGAGGAGGTCGCCCACCTCGCCCGGCTGGCGCGTCTGGAGCTGAAGGACGAAGAGCTCGACCACTTCGCCGGACAGCTGGACGACATCATCGGCGCGGTCGCCCGCGTCTCCGAGGTCGCCGACCAAGACGTACCCCCGACCTCCCACCCGCTGCCGCTGACCAATGTCATGCGCTCGGACGAGGTCCGTCCGTCGCTCACCCCCGAGCAGGCGCTCTCCGGCGCCCCGGCACAGGAGCAGCAGCGTTTCAAGGTGCCGCAGATCCTGGGGGAGGACTAAACAGTCATGACGGACAGCACCATCATCAAGCTCACCGCGGCCGAGATCGCCGCGAAGATCGCCTCCGGCGAGCTCACGGCCGTCGCGGTCACCGAGGCGCACCTTGCCCGGATCGAGGCCGTGGACGAGAAGGTCAACGCCTTCCTGCACATCGACCGTGAGGGTGCCCTGGCCCAGGCCCGTGCCGTGGACGCCAAGCGCGAGCGCGGCGAGAAGCTCGGTCCGCTGGCCGGTGTGCCGCTCGCGCTGAAGGACATCTTCACCACCGAGGGCATCCCGACCACCGTCGGCTCCAAGATCCTCGAGGGCTGGATCCCGCCGTACGACGCGACCCTCACGAAGAGGCTGAAGGCCGCCGACGTCGTCATCCTCGGCAAGACCAACATGGACGAGTTCGCCATGGGGTCCTCCACCGAGAACAGTGCGTACGGCCCGACAGGCAACCCCTGGGACCTGACCCGCATCCCCGGCGGCTCCGGCGGCGGCTCGTCCGCGGCCCTCGCCTCGTACCAGGCCCCGCTCGCCATCGGCACGGACACCGGCGGCTCCATCCGCCAGCCCGCCGCCGTCACCGGCACGGTCGGCATCAAGCCGACCTACGGCGGCGTCTCGCGCTACGGCATGGTGGCCTTCTCCTCGTCCCTCGACCAGGGCGGCCCGTGCGCCCGTACGGTCCTGGACGCGGCCCTGCTGCACGAGGTCATCGCCGGGCACGACCCGCTGGACTCGACCTCCATCAACGCACCGGTCCCGCCGGTCGTCGAGGCCGCGAAGAACGGTTCCGTCGCCGGGATGCGCGTCGGCGTGGTCAAGCAGTTCCGCGGCGAGGGCTACCAGGCGGGCGTCGTGCAGCGCTTCGACGAGTCCGTCGCGCTGCTGCGCGAACTGGGCGCCGAGATCGTCGAGCTGGACTGCCCGTCCTTCGACCTCGCGCTCTCCGCGTACTACCTGATCGCGCCGTCCGAGTGCTCCTCGAACCTCGCGCGCTTCGACGCCATGCGCTACGGCCTGCGCGTCGGCGACGACGGCAGTAGGTCGGCCGAGGAGGTCACCGCCCTCACCCGCGAGGCCGGTTTCGGCGACGAGGTCAAGCGCCGGATCATGCTCGGCACCTACGCCCTGTCGTCCGGCTACTACGACGCGTACTACGGCAGTGCCCAGAAGGTCCGCACGCTCATCAAGCAGGACTTCGAGAAGGCCTTCGAGCAGGTCGACGTGATCGTCTCCCCGACGACCCCGACCACCGCCTTCCCGATCGGCGAGCGCGCCGACGACCCGATGGCGATGTACCTCGCCGACCTGTGCACCATCCCGACCAACCTGGCCGGCAACGCGGCGATGTCGCTGCCCTGCGGCCTGGCCCCGGAGGACAACCTCCCGGTCGGTCTGCAGATCATCGCCCCCGCCATGAAGGACGACCGCCTCTACAAGGTGGGTGCCGCCGTCGAGGCCGCCTTCGTGGAAAGGTGGGGTCACCCGCTGCTGGAGGAGGCACCGTCACTGTGAGCACGTTGCAGAAGGCCAAGGGCTTCAAGAAGTCCAGGACCGGCACGTACCTGTCCATGGGCACCACCGCCTTCGGCGCGATCAGCGTCGTCAAGCAGGTCAAGAAGGCCCGCATGGAGCAGGACACGCTCCGGCTGATCGACGCCGCCGTGTCCGCCGCCGCCATCATCACCGGCCTCGCGCTGCTCTACCGCGAGCTGAAGCGCCTGGGCGACGACGACGTCCTGCTGGGCTGAGAGGGAAAGTTTCATCGTGACCGTCACGACTGACCTGGTGTCGTACGAGGACGCCCTTGCGGCGTACGACCCCGTCATGGGCCTTGAGGTCCATGTCGAACTCGGCACCAGGACCAAGATGTTCTGCGGGTGCTCGACCGAGCTGGGCGCCGAGCCCAACTCGCAGACCTGCCCCATCTGTCTCGGCATGCCCGGCTCGCTGCCGGTGATGAACGCCGTCGGCGTCGAGTCCGCCATCAAGATCGGTCTCGCGCTCAACTGCGAGATCGCCGAATGGTGCCGCTTCGCCCGGAAGAACTACTTCTATCCGGACATGCCGAAGAACTTCCAGACCTCGCAGTACGACGAGCCGATCGCCTTCAACGGCTATCTGGACGTCCAGATGGAGGACGGCGAGATCTTCCGCGTGGAGATCGAGCGCGCCCACATGGAGGAGGACACCGGCAAGTCGACGCACGTCGGCGGCGCCACCGGCCGTATCCACGGCGCGTCCCACTCCCTGCTCGACTACAACCGAGCCGGCATCCCGCTCATCGAGATCGTCACCAAGCCGATCGTCGGCGCCGGTGAGCGCGCCCCCGAGGTCGCCAAGGCGTACGTCGCCGAGCTGCGCGAGCTCATCAGGGCCCTCGGTGTCTCCGAGGCCCGCATGGAGATGGGCCAGATGCGCTGCGACGTGAACCTCTCGCTGCGGCCGAACGGCACCGAGAAGTTCGGCACCCGCTCCGAGACGAAGAACGTCAACTCGCTGCGCTCGGTCGAGCGCGCGGTCCGCTTCGAGGTCATGCGCCACGCGGCGGTGCTCTCGTCGGGCGGCACGATCGTCCAGGAGACCCGCCACTTCCACGAGGAGGACGGCACGACGACGTCCGGCCGGGTGAAGGAGGAGGCCGAGGACTACCGGTACTTCCCCGAGCCCGACCTCGTCCCGGTGGCCCCGTCCCGTGAGTGGGTCGAGGAGCTGCGCGCCCAGCTTCCCGAGCTGCCGCGTGTGCGCCGCAACCGGCTGCGCGAGGAGTGGGGCATCTCCGAGCACGACATGCAGTCGATCCTCAACGCGGGTGCGGTCGACCTGATCGTCGCCACGGTCGAGGCGGGTGCCGACCCCGTGTCCGCGCGCAAGTGGTGGATGGGCGAGCTGGCGCGCAACGCCAACGAGTCGGGCGTCTCGCTCGACGGGCTGGCCATCACCCCGGAGCAGGTCGCCCGGGTGTCCGCACTGGTCGCCGACGGCTCGCTCAACGACAAGCTGGCCCGTCAGGTCATCGAGGGCGTCCTCGCGGGCGAGGGCGACCCCGACACCGTCGTGGAGAAGCGCGGTCTGAAGGTCGTCTCGGACGAGGGCGCGCTCGGCGCGGCCGTCGACGAGGCGATCGCGGGCAACGCCCCGATCGCGGACAAGATCCGCGGCGGCAAGGTGGCGGCGGTCGGCGCGCTGGTCGGCGCGGTCATGAAGGCCACCCGCGGCCAGGCCGACGCGGCTCGGGTGAGGGAGCTGATCCTGGAGAAGCTCGGCGTGACCGAGGGCTGATCCACGGCTGTACGCAGCTACGCAGTGCCGTGCAGAGCTGCGCACCTGTACGGGCGGAAGGGCGGGGCACCGAGAGGTGTCCCGCCCTTCGCTCCGCCCGGGCGGCCGGCGACTGTGGGGTGCCGGGGTGCCGGGGTTCCGAGTGCGGCGTGCAGGGTGCCCGGTCAGGGCCTGGCAGCCGCCGCCAGCCGGCCGGTGATGCAGTCGATCAGCGCGTCCGCGACCCGGGTACGGTCCGGTTCGGGCAGGTCCTCGTACGCGGCCGAGATGGTCATCCACTCGTTGAAGACCGGCCCGGCCGGCGACAGCAGCCAGTCCACGCACAGATAGGGCGCATCGAGGCTGCGCGCGAGGCGCTCGCTCATCTCCGCCACCGCGACCGGTACCCCGTCGGCCTTGTCCAGCGCCGAACCCGTCCCGCCCTCGCTGACGTTGGCCAGATAGCTGCCCCCGGCCGGCTCGCGCAGCAGCGCGGCGACGAATGTGCCGTTGTGGACGTAGACCCGTACGTCACCGGAGTTGCGGCGGAACGGCTGGATGATGCAGCCGAGCGCGCCGGGCGTGAGCAGATCCACGGCCGCGGTCAGCTGCTCGAAGGTGTCCGCCTTGAGGACGCCGTACCCCATCGCCATCTCGCGGGGCTTCACGACATAGCCCTCGGAGCCGTCCATTCGGGCGGCGACGGTGGAGAGGGCCCTGCGCGCGTACCGGCCGAAGGGGACGGACACGGTCGGCAGGACGGGGAGACCGAGCGTCCCGGCGTGGTGGTGCATGGCCAGCTTGTCGTTGCCGAGCGTCTCCGGGTCCTTGATCCCGTCGTTGAGCAGGACGCTGCCGGAGGCCCGGATCGTGCGGGCGACGGCCTGGAGGTGGCGGCCCGCGCCCGCGTCCCAGGTCCAGGAGGACAGGATGAAGCCGCGGCGCTTGCCGAGGAGATCGGTGTCGCCCTGCCACAGGCGAGGGCCGTCGTTCCAGGCCGGGACGATCTCGTTGGCGTGGACGACGGTGAGGTCGAAGCCTCTGGATCTGAGGAGGTCGACGCGCTCCGAGCCCTCGCGTCTGAGCCGTTCCTGGACGACGGGGTCGTAGTTGTCGGGGCAGGTGATCCAGACGAGCTCGGTCATATGCGCTCCTTCGTGGTGGCTGCGTCGTCGGCGGCTGCGTTGTCGGTGGCTGCTTCTTCGGCGGCTGGGGCATGGGCGATGGGGGTGCCGGTGACCGGGCCCTCGGTGACCGTGTCCTCGGTGATCCGGTCTTCGGTGCCCTGGTCTTCCGTGGCGGCATCCATGGGCAGAGTGCGCAGGCCGCGCAGTGGGGAGAGGAGAAGCCAGACGATCGCCAGCGAGGTTCCGGCCGCGCCGACCCACACGGCCTGGCGCACGCCGACGAGTTCGGCGATCGCGCCGCCGCACAGCGCCCCCAGCGGCCGTGCTCCCCAGGCGCAGAAGCGCACCGTGGCATTGACCCGCCCGAGCAGGGCGGCCGGGACACTGCGCTGCCGGAAGCTGACCTGGGCCACGTTGTAGAGGACGAGCCCCGCCCCGAACGCGAAGCTGGAGAGGCTGACCAGGCCCAGTCGCCATCCCGGCTGGACCAGGGCCGAGCACAGGGTGAAGGGTGCGGCGACGGCGACGCTCAGCTTGATCGTCGTGCTGTCGCCGAGGGTGTCGATGATGCGACGGGCCACGAAAGTGGCGCCGAGACCGCCGAGGCTGCCGAAGGTGAACAGCAGCCCGATCGTGCCGGCCGGTACGGCCAGGTCCTGGGCGAGCAGGACGAGGAGCATCGCGTACCCCATGCTCCAGAACAGCGTCATCGTGGTCGAGCAGCAGACCAGTGGGCGCAGGAACCGGTCGGCCAGCACGTACCGCACACCGTCGGCGACGTCCCGGAACAGCCGGGTGTCCTTGTCGCGGACCGGTGCGGGCTCATGGTCCCTGATGAACATGAGGCACACCGCCGACCAGAGGTATCCGACGGCGGTGCCGATCAATGCCAGGGGAGCGGTGGTGAGTTGGATGACGAGTCCGCCGGTGCCGGGGCCTGCGACCGCTGCCACCTGTTCGACGCCGACGAGTCTGGCGTTGGCCGAGACGAGCTGCTGGGGTCTGACGAGGTGCGGCAGGAAGCTCTGGTCCGCGACGTCGAAGAAGACGGTCAGTACGCCGGTCGCGAGCGCCGCGGCGCACAGGTAGCCGATCGACAGGTGTCCCAGGGCCCAGACGACCGGCACGCTGCCCAGCACCAGGGCCCGGCCGAGATCGGTCGTGATCATCACCGGCCGCTTGCGCAGCCGGTCCACCCACGCCCCGGCGGGCAGGCCGACCAGCAGGAAGGCCGCGGTCTGACTGGCCGCCACCGCACTCACCTCGAACGGCGACGCATGCAGCGTCGTCGCGGCGAGCAGCGGCATCGCCAGACTCATCAGCCAGAAGCCCAACTGACTGAGGGACTGCGCGAGCAGGAGCTGTCGTAATCCCTTGCCGCCGGACTTCGTGTGCCTGTGCGGGTGCGTCCGCGCCTGCTTCTGCATCGCCGTGCTCACCACCGTGCCTCGGGGACGCGCCGGGGCACGCCGAAGTACGGGCGCGCAAGGCGATCACGTCAGGGGGGTCAGGGCGTGCAGAATCTAACGGCCCGGAAACATCCGCACAAGGCATCACAGAGCGGGTGAGAGTGGACTGAGAGATACCGCTTCTCGCGCGCCCGCGCGGTTCACCCGCGCACCGACCCGCGCGGCGGTGAGCGCGTCAGTACGTCCGTATCCCCAGGCCCGGGAGCCACAACTCGCCCCGGTCATTGACGCCGACGTCCCGGGCCACCAGCTCGTCCGGCGACACCGCGCCCCGGCCGCGCAGCTCGGCGACGGTCAGCCGCGCGGCGGCGCCCGCCGAGCGCTCGTCCGCCTCCAGGAACGCCGACTGCCACCAGCCGCGGTCGCTCGTCTGCCAGCCGTGCGCCCTCATCTGCAGCTCCCGCTCCGGGCCCTGCTGCGCGTCCCGGTCGTCGACGGCCACCCCCAGCCCTTCGTCCGGGCTGTACGACACGACCAGATGGCGCCCCCAGTCCCGGCTGGACAGGATCGTGAATCCCGCCCAGTCGCCCGGCACCTGCACGGGCAGCTGCTCGACCCATGCGGCGAGCATCAGTTCCAGGGCGGCCTCAAGATGCTCCCAGCACCCCGCGAGACGGGCGCCGGGCCGGGTCGCCGGACGCTCGCCCGGCCCGCCCCGGTACAACTGCCAGCAGAACGGCAGCAGATCGAAGTCGTGCGGCTCGGCCGTCGACCAGGCGCCGCCGCATTCGAAGTTCCGGAGCTCCTCCGCCTCGAGCGCCTCGGGCCGGTGCACCGAGAGCCTGGCGCCGAACCGGTCGCCGGACAGCAGCACCAGCCGGCGGCCGTCGCGCCAGCGGACGCTGGGCCCCTGCGCCGATCCCCCGTAGAGCGTCGGCTCACCGATCCGGGCGACGATCGCGTCGTACACCACACGGAAGTCCTCGCGCCGCTCCACCGGCGTCGCGCCCGTCTCGTAGGCCACGACCGTGACCGGTGGGCGGCCGAAGTGTCCCCCCGGAGCGTCGTGCAGCTGCTCCGCGAGCACGGCCGCCTCCTCGGGCGTCCTGACGGTGATGGTCTTCGATGCCCCCGTATTGGTCATGTGTCCATGCTGCCAGGCGTTGCTGACAACGCTGCCAATTCCAGATCTTTGCATTCCCCGATCGGGTGGCGTGATCTCGCCCGGGCTGTCCGGAAGCACCTCTTGGACGTTCATTCGGCAGTCGTCCACGGGTCTTTCCTCCGCCATCTGCTCTCACTAGCTTCCGGGCGGTAACGCGCGACTCAGGAGGATCACTTGGCCACGGACATCTCACGGCGACGGCTGTTCGCACTCGGCGGAGGCGCCCTCGGTGCCGCGGCGGCCGGGTCCCTGCTGCCGCCCTCCCTGCAGGCCGCGCTCGCCGCCGAGCCGCCGTCCGGCGGTCTGCACGCGATCAGGCACGTCGTGATCCTGATGCAGGAGAACCGGTCCTTCGACCACTACTTCGGCACCCTGCGCGGTGTACGCGGCTTCGGCGACCGCAACGCCGTCGAACTGCCCTCGGGGAAGGGGGTCTTCGAACAGCCCGGCCCGCTGGGCGCCGTGCTGCCCTTCCCGGTGCGCGACGCCGCCGAGACCCAGAAGAAGGACCTGCAGTACATAGGCGACCTCGACCACTCCTGGGGCGGCGGCGCCAAGGCCTGGCGAGACGGCTGGATGGACGGCTGGATCTCGGCGAAGACCGCCGCGACCATGGCCTACTACGACCGCCGTGACATCCCGCTGCACTACGAGCTCGCGGACACGTTCACCATCTGCGACGCCTACCACTCCTCGATCCACACGTCGACGAGCCCCAACCGCAACCACCTGTGGAGCGGCTGGACCGGCTTCGAGGCCGACGGCAGCCGTGCCGTGACCAACGCCGCGTACGCCGAGGGCAGCCACCCCGGCTACGCGTGGCCGACGTACGCCGAGCGCCTGGAGAAGGCCGGCCGCAGCTGGAAGACGTACCAGGAGTGGGAGAACTTCACCGACAACAACATCGAGTTCTTCACCACCTTCAAGAAGATCGCGCGGAAGGCCCTCGCCGAGGCCGGCGACTTCACCTTCATGGAGGCCTTCTACGCGAAGGTCCGCGACACCTCCGACACGGCCGAGCGAGCCCGGCTGCTCGCGGCCCTGGAGGAGGGCGTCGCGACGCTCACCCGGGAGGAGCGCTCGCTCTTCGAGCGCGGGCTGCGGCGCGGTGAGACCGGATCGCTCGCCGATCAGTTCCGCACGGACGTGGCGGCGGGCACGCTGCCCGAGGTGTCGTACCTGGTGCCGTCCGCGATCGACTCGGAGCACCCGGGCTCGTCCTCGCCGATCGCCTCCGCCACCCTCGTCTACAAGGTGCTCGACGCCCTCGGCTCGCACCCCGACGTCTGGCGGCACACCGTCGTACTGATCAACTACGACGAGAACGACGGCTTCTTCGACCATGTGCCGCCGCCGGTGCCGCCCGCGGACAACACGGAGGAGCGCTGGCAGGGCAAGCCCACCGGTCTCGGCATCCGCGTGCCTCTGCTCGTGGTCTCGCCCTGGACCGTCGGCGGCTATGTCTGCTCCGAGGTCTTCGACCACAGCTCGGTGATCCGCTTCCTGGAGAAGTGGACGGGCGTCGAGGAGCCCAACATCACCGCCTGGCGGCGTACCGTCACCGGCGATCTCACCTCGGCCTTCGACTTCCGGCGTGGCCGACCGCTGCCCGATGTGGAGCAGCCCGGAGCGATCCCGTCGTTCACGGGCCGCTGGCGGCCGCAGCCGCCGCTGGTGCAGCACATGCCCGTGCAGGAGCCCGGCAGCCGGCCCGCGCGCCCGCTGCCGTACCAGCCGGACGCCTCGGCTCGGCTCGGCGACGGCGCGCTGACGGTCGCGCTCAGCAACACCGGGCGCGCGAGTGCGCACTTTGCGCTCTACCCGTACGCCGGTGAGTTCCCCGTCCCGCAGCACACGGACGTCCGGGGCACGGCGCAGTGGAACGTGCCCCTCACCGGGGAGGCGTACCGCTTCACCATTACCGGGCCGAACGGCTTCCGCCGCGAGTTCGCGGGCCGTGCCGCCGGCGCGGGCGCCGAGGTCACCTCGCGCATCGACCACCACGACCGCGACCTGCACCTCACTCTCCGGAACAACGGCGACCGGGCCATCACCTTCACGGTCCGCCCGCTCGGCTACGTCGACGACGAGGATCTGCGGGACTGGACCCGCCGGCTCACGGTGAAGCCGGGCAGCAGCCGCACCGTCGTCCACTCGGCGGCCGACGCACACGGTTGGTACGACGTAGAGGTCACCGCGGACGCCGACACCGGCTTCCGCCGGCGCCTGATGGGCCACATCGAGAACGGGCGCCCGAGCGTCTCCGGCTGACGCTTCGGGGTGCGCGGGAGCAGGACCTGAGTCCCCTGCTCCCGCGCGTCTGTGTGAGTATCGCCACGAATCGGGCAAAAGATCGCTAACGATCATTATCGCCTGAGAGAGTGACTTCCCGAAGGTCATGTGTTCTTTACGGGCATTTCCCAGTGAAGACCCACGAACCACCAGGGAGCCCGTCCGTTGGCAACCATTGCCCGGTGGTGCATCATGCACCGCCTTGTCGCCGTCCTGCTCTGGCTGCTCACTCTCGGCGGCGTCTCGGCCGCCGCGGCCTTCGCGGGTGCCGCGTACTCCAACGACTACGAGGTCCCGGGCACCGAATCGGGCCGGGCTGTCGCAGTCCTCGAGGATGCCTTCCACGGACGGGGTGGCGCGAGCGACACCATCGTCTGGCACACGCCGCAGGGCACGGTCGGCGCGGCCGCCGTCAAGCAGCGCATGTCCCGCGCGCTCGACGAGATCGCCGGGCTGGACGGCGTCGCCTCGGTCACGGGCCCGTACGACGCCGATGCCGGGGCCGAAGCGACGGCCAAGGAGAAGGCCAAAGCCCAAGCCGGAGCCAAGGAGAAGGCCAAGAGCAAGGCCGAGGCCCAGGGCGAAGCGGACGCCAACAACACGAGCAGGACACGCAGTTCCGGCGAGGAAGCAAAAGCCGGCCGGACGACTGAAGCGGATAAAGGTGGCGATGGGCGCGCCACCCTCTCGTCAGGCGACGGCCGGATCAGCGAGGACGGTCGCACCGCCTACGCCACCGTCACGTTCGACAAGCAGACCGACGACATTCCCGTGCAGCAGGCGCGGGCCGTCATCGACACCGCCAAGGCCGCCGAGGACGGCGGGCTCCAGGTCGAGCTCGGCGGCAGTGTCACCGCACTGACCGAAGCGCCCTCGGGGCACATCGCCGAGGTCGTCGGCGTGGCCGTCGCCGCCGTCGTCCTCTTCCTCGCCTTCGGCTCGCTCGCCGCCAGCCTGCTGCCCATAGCCACGGCACTGGTCAGCGTCGGCACCGCGTACGCCGGCATCGTGCTGCTCGGCCATGCCATGGACGTCGCCGACTTCGCGCCGTTGCTGGGTCTGCTGATCGGCCTCGGAGTCGGCATCGACTACGCCCTGTTCATCGTGACCCGGCACCGCAAGGGCCTCAAACGCGGACTGCCCGTCGCCGAGGCCGTGGAGAACGCCGTGGCGACCACGGGTCGAGCCGTCGTCTTCGCCGGAGCGACCGTCTGCATCGCGCTGCTCGGCATGCTGGTCCTGCGTCTGTCCTTCCTCAACGGCGTGGCGGTCGCCGCCTGTCTGACGGTCCTCCTCACCGTCGCCGCATCCGTGACCCTGCTGCCTGCGCTGCTGTCCTTCATCGGGATGCGTGCGCTGAGCCGACGCGAGCGCCGCCGGCTCGCCGGACGCGGCCCTCGGCCCGAGCTCCCGACCGGCTTCGCCGCCCGCTGGTCCGCTTTCGTCGAGCGCCGTCCGAAGCTGCTGGGCGCGATCGCGGCCGTGGTGATGCTGGTGCTCGCGCTGCCCACGTTCTCGCTCCATCTCGGCACCTCCGACCAGGGCAACAACCCCGCGTCCAGCACCACCCGCAAGACGTACGACCTGATCGCCGACGGCTTCGGGCCCGGCGTCAACGGCCCGCTCACCCTCGTCGCCGAACTCGACGGCGCCGACGACCGGCTGGCGCTGAACGGTCTCCCCGGCACGCTCCGGGACACCCCGGGCGTCGCGTCCGTCGGGCCCGTCACGTACAACGGCAGCGCCGACACCGCCTTCCTCACGGTCGTGCCGGAGACGTCGCCGCAGTCGCAGGAGACCAGCGCACTCGTCGACCGGCTCCGCGACACCGTCCTGCCGGCCGCCGAGAGCGGTACGTCCCTGGACGTCCACGTCGGCGGGGTGACCGCGAGCTACGACGACTTCGCCGGGGTCATCGTCGGCAAGCTGCCCCTGTTCGTCGGGGTCGTCATCGCGCTCGGCTGTCTGCTTCTGCTCCTTGCCTTCCGGTCCCTCGGCATCCCGCTCAAGGCGGCCCTGATGAACGTGGCGGCCGTCGCCTCCGCCTTCGGCATCGTCGTCGCCGTCTTCCAGTGGGGCTGGGGCAGCGAACTGCTCGGCCTGGGCAGCGCCGGCCCGATCGAACCGTTCCTGCCCGTGATCATGGTCTCGGTGCTCTTCGGGCTCTCGATGGACTACCAGGTCTTCCTCGTCAGCCGGATGTACGAGGAATGGCTGGAGACCAAGGACAACCGGCGGGCCGTCCGGATCGGCCTCGCCGAGACCAGCCGCGTGATCAACTCCGCGGCGGTCATCATGATCTCCGTATTCCTCGCGTTCGTCCTCAGCGGCGACCGGGTCATCGCCATGTTCGGCATCGGCCTTGCCGCCGCCGTCGCCCTGGACGCCTTCGTCCTCCGCACGCTGCTCGTGCCCGCGCTGATGCACCTGCTGGGCAGCGCCAACTGGTGGCTGCCCCGATGGCTGGACCGGCGACTGCCGCGGATCAGCATCGAAGCTCCCGAGAGCCGCACCCGCACCCATGCGAAGATCCCCGGAATGCGGGTGAACGAGGACAGTCCGCTTGCGCGGTAGTCCGACACTCCCACGTCCCGCACCACCGGGAGCGGGATCACCGGGGCCGGAATCACCGGCTCCCGGACCACCGGGTCCCGCACCACCGTGAATCCGACACCACCACGTGAAGGAGCGGCATGTTCTCCATATCCCTCGCGGACGGCGCTGAGCTGCAGCCCATCGGCCCCTGGCAGGCCGAGGAGTTCCTCGCCCATGTCGAGCGGGCCCGTGAGTATGCCGGGCCCTGGGTGCCGTTCATGGCCGGAGTGACCGATCCCGAGTCGGCCCGCTCCTTCCTCCAGAACTTCGCCGACAAGCAGGCCGCCGACACCGGCAGTCTCTACGTGATCCGGCACGACGGCACCCTCGTCGGCGGAGTGCTCTTCCGGGTCTTCGACACCCGGACGGAGTCCTGCGAGGTCGGCGTCTGGCTGGAGCCTTCCGCGGCCGGCCGCGGACTGATCACCCGCGCCGTCGAGCACCTCGTCGACTGGGCCGTGGACGAGCGCGGCATGCACCGCGTCGAATGGCTCGCCTCCGCCGCCAACCACCGCTCCATCGGTGTCGCCGAGCGACTCGGCTTCACCCGTGACGGAGTCCTGCGCGAGAGCTTCCCCTGGCAGGGCATCCGCCATGACATGGAGGTCTGGTCCGTCCTCGCGCCCGAATGGCGCGAACGACGCGCAGCGAAGGACCACCACTGAGTTCCGACGGGGGTGCCTTAGGGCGGACCGGGGCACCGGGCCCGGCCGTCTAAGGCACCGCGGCCGCAAAGATGCGGCACTCCCCCGATGTGGTCGCACCCCCTGGGAGACGAGAGTTGAGGCATCGCAGAACGCGAGGCTCCCACGAGCCGCCGAAACCTCGTCCTCAGGAGAACCCCATGCTCGACTACGAGATCCACAAGCTGCACCAGGCCGAGTTGATCCGCCGTGCCGACGAGGAGCGGCTGGCCCGCCAGGTGCGCCGGAACCGCCGGTCCGCCGAGAACGAACCCGAAGGGCGGGTGAGTACGCGGGGCGGGTTCGAGCGGGCCGCCTGAGGTCCGCGCCGTGTCGGTCGTCCCGACGACGGCAGCCTCGGCTGCCGGTGCCGGTGCCGGCGCGATAACCGGTGCCGCCCAAGTGGACGGATGTGCGATGCTCGGCGGCGTGGAGACCAGGTCCGTCAGCCCCGTCTTCGTCGGTCGCGCCGACGAACTGACCACACTCACCGATGGGTTCGCCCGCGCCGTCGCGGGCGAGCCGCAGGCGTTCCTCATCGGCGGCGAGGCCGGCGTGGGCAAGACACGGCTCATCGAGGAGTTCCGCGACGAGGCCTGCCGCGGGGAGGTCGTCTTCGCCATCGGCGGCTGTGTCGAGATCGGCGCCGACGGGCTGCCCTTCGCCCCCTTCTCCACTGCCCTGCGGAGCCTGTTTCGGCAGCTTCCGGACGAGTTCGCCGCGGCGGCCGCCGGGCGTGAGGAGGAACTCGCCAGACTCCTCCCCGAGATGGGCGACTCGTCGCGCCAACCGGGCAGGCACGACGAGGAGAGCATGGCCCGGCTCTTCGAACTCACCGTCCGCCTCCTGGAGCGGCTGGCCGCCGAGCGTACCGTCGTGGTCGTGCTGGAGGACCTGCACTGGGCCGACGCCTCCACCCGCCATCTCCTCGCCTACCTCTTCCGCACCCTGCGCCGCGGCCGGCTCGTCGTCATCGCCACCTACCGCGCCGACGACATCCACCGCCGCCACCCTCTGCGGCCCCTCCTCGCCGAACTCGACCGGCTGCGCACCGTCCAGCGCATCGAGGTCCCCCGCTTCAGCCGGGACGAGGTCGCCCGCCAGATGGCCGGAATCCTCGCCGCCGAGCCGGCCCAGTCCCTCGTCGACGACATCTTCGAACGCTCCGACGGCAACGCTTTCTTCGTCGAGGAACTCGCCGTCGCCACGCACAACGGCAACTCCTGCTCCGGACTGACCGACTCCCTGCGCGATCTCCTGCTCGTCCGCGTCGAAGGGCTGCCCCAGCACGCCCAGCGAGTCGCCAGGGTCGTCGCCGAAGGCGGATCCACCGTCGAGTACCCACTGCTGGCCGCCGTCGTCGGGCTGGGCGAGGACGAGCTGATCGAGGCACTGCGGGCCGCCGTGGGCGCCAACATCCTGCTCGCCACCCCGGACGGGGACGGCTACCGCTTCCGTCACTCGCTCGTGCGCGAGGCCGTCAGCGACGATCTGCTCCCCGGCGAACGCTCGCGGCTGAACCGCCGCTACGCCAGGGCGCTGGAAGCCGACCCGGCACTCGTCCCCGCCGACCAGCGCGCCGCCCGGCTCGCCAGCTACTGGTACCACGCGCACGACGCGGCCAAGGCCCTCCCCGCCGTCCTCCTCGCCTCCGTCGAGGCGCGCCGCCGGCACGCCTACTCCGAACAACTCGGGCTGCTGGAACGGGCGATGGAGCTGTGGGACGACGCCCCCGAAGACGTACGGGTCGACCTGCGGCCCGCCGACTACGCCGAGGTCTACCCTCCGTGCGGCTGCGACCCGGCCACCACCCCGCTGCGCTACCTCGACCTCATGGCCGAAGCTGCGGTCGCGGGCCGGCACAGCGGCGAGAGGGAACGCGCCCTGACGATCACCAAGCGGGCGCTGCGGCTGCTGGAGCGGGAGAACGACGCGCTGCGCGCGGCCTGGTTCTGGGTGCAGCGCTCCCGGCTGATCCAGAGCCAGGGCCGAGGCGACGGCTGGAGGGAACTCGCCACCGCTCAGGAGCTGATGCGCGGACTCCCGCCGTCCGAGGTGCACGCAGAAGTCCTCGCCAGTGTCGCCGGCTGGTCGATGCTGCACGAACCCGGGCCCGACGCCCTCGCCGCTGCCGAACGCGCCGTCGAGTACGCCCGCATGGTCGGTGCCCGCGAGATCGAGATGACGGCCCGGATCACCCTGGGCGGCCTGTTGGTCGACGCGGGTGACGTCGAGGCCGGCCTCGCCGATCTGTACGAGGTCAAGGAACGCGTCGCCGAACTGGGCTTCGCTTCCCTGGTGGGCCGCAGCCATGTGAACCTCCCCTCCAGCCTGGAGGGCGTCGGCCGATCCGGGGAAGCGGTCCGCATCCTCGAAGAAGGCCTTGTCCTGTCCAGGAAGTACGGACTGCTGGACGTCGAAGCGTGGGTGTGGGGCAATCTGTCCGAATCGCTGTACGCCCTCGGACGCTGGGACGAGGCGGCGGAGGCCGCCGGGCAGGCCGAGCGCGTCGGACACAGCGCCCAGCCGCGCGGCGCCGGGGCCGGACGGCTCGCCTATCTGGCGCTCGCCCGGGGCGACATGGCCGAGGCCGCCCGCCGGCTCGCCGCCGCCCAGGACCACTACGGCACCCACGACCCGCAGCCGCAGCAGTCGCTGCCCCTCGCCCGCATCGCGGTCGGCGTCGCCGCCGGCGAGGGCCGCATTCTCGACGCCCGCGCCGAACTGGACCGGGCCGTGGCCGCCGGCTTCCCGCCCGGCACCCAGCGCTATGCCTGGCCGCTCCTGCTCTCCGCCGCCGTCGCCGAGGCCGACGCCCGCGGGCTGCCCGCCGCCGCGCCGGGCCGCGCCGAAACCCTGTCCCGCATCAAGCGCGCCGCCAAGGCACTCCCCACCTGCGCGGCGGTCTGGACCGCCTACGAGCAGTGGCTCCACGCCGAACTCCTGCGCGCCGAGGACCGGGACACCCCTGACACCTGGTCCGCGGTGCTGGCCGCCTTCGCCACGGTCGACCGCCCGTACGACGTGGCCCGCGTCCGCCACCGCACAGCCGAGGCGCTGCTGGCCGCCGGGGAGCGCGACAGCGCGGCCGAGCTCCTGCGCCGGGCCCACGAGACCGCCGAGCGCCTCGGAGCCCGTCCGCTCGCCGAAGCCGCCACGCTGCTCGCCCAGCGCGCCCGTCTACGGCTCACCGGTCCCGGTGCCGAGGCCGTCCCCGCCCCTGCCGCACCCGCCCCGGCCGAGGACCTCGGGCTGACCCCCCGCGAACAGGACGTGCTGCGCCTGGTCGCGGCGGGCCGTACCAACCGCCAGATCGCCGAGGAGCTCTACATCTCACCCAAGACCGCGAGCGTCCATGTCTCCAACATCCTGGCCAAGTTGGGCGTGACCGGACGAGGCGAAGCAGCGGCGCTCGCCCATCGCCTCCACCTGTTCCCCGCGACAGCCTGAGCGCGCGGCACCGCGCCGCACGGCAGCCGTAACCGGGGGAGAGACCTCGGCGCCCGGTGCCGCCCGACGGGCCCGGGCCGTCCTCAACGCCCGGTGGGCCCGGGCCGTCCTCAACGCCCGGTGGGCCCGGGCTGTCCGTCCTGGATCGCCGCACGGGCGGAAGTCGGCCCGCTGCGGCGTCAGGCCTCCGGGTGCTCGCGCCGCGGGCGTATGACGACCTTCCCGGAGGCCAGGTCTATCTCGCCGTGCCCCGGATCGCCGTCGCCGACGTCCACCCGCGTGAGCTGCAGCCGGTTGCGCTCGTCGTCGGTGTGCTTACGGCCGGGCGCGAAAAGCTCCTCGATCAGATTGAACACAAGCCGCCCACCTCTCACTCCACCTCGAGCCGCAGGATTCGGTCGTCCCCCGCCCCGGGTGTGCCTCTGGTGTCCGTCTCACTGGTGACCAGCCAGACAGCCGAGCCGCCGCCGGCCCCGCCGACCGGCAGGACCGTACGCAGACGGCCGTACTCCCCCTGGAGGAACGCCTGGGGCTCCGCGGAAGGTTCCGCACCGGAGAGCGGGATCCGCCAGAGGCGTTCCCCCCTCAGGCCCGCCATCCATATCGAGCCCTGCGCATAGGCGATGCCGCTCGGCGACGCGTCCTCCGTCCGCCACTGGGCCACCGGGTCCACGAAGCCCGACCTGCCGCGCTTGCCCTCGACCTCCGGCCAGCCGTAGTTCTTGCCGGGCTCGACGAGATTCAGCTCGTCCCAGGTGTCCTGCCCGAATTCGGCCGCCCACAGCCGCTTCTCGGAGTCCCAGGCGAGGCCCTGCACATTGCGGTGCCCGTACGAATACACCACGGAGTCCGCCGAGGGATTGCCGTGCACCGGCTGCCCGTCCGGGGTCATCCGGAGGATCTTGCCGCCCAGCGAATCCTTGTCCTGGGCCAGCCCTCTGTCGCCCGTCTCGCCCGTGCCCGCGTACAGCATCCTGTCCGGGCCGAAAGCGATCCGGCCGCCGTTGTGGACGACCCCCTTCGGGATGCCCCGCAGGATCGTGTCGGGCGCGCCGAGCTGCTGCCCGGCAGGCTTCCTCTCGTCGTACAGCATGCGGGCGATGCGGTTGTCCGACTCCGTCGTGAAGTACGCGTACACCAGACGGTCCGAGGCGAACGACGGGGAGACGGCCAGGCCCATCAGACCGCCCTCACCGGCCGGTGCGACGCCCGGCACCGACCCGATCCCGGTCTTCCTGCCGCTGTCGACGTCGATGCGCGTGATCGTGCCCTCGTCGCGCGAGGACACCAGCAGATCGCCGTCGGGAAGCGCCGCCAGGCCCCATGGCGACTTCAGGTCCTCGGTCAGGGTGGCCGCCACCTTCACCGACCCCTTCGCCGGCGGGGCCTTCGGAGCGGTGCCGCCGGCCGTGGCGGACGAGGAGGCCGGGCTCGAGGGGGCGTCCTGGCGGCCACCCGCCTGATCCGCCGGGCTGTCGGACGAGCACCCGGCGGCGAGCAGCAGGGCGGCAGCGGCCAGCACGGCCGTCACAGCTGGACGTGGCACTGATCTTGTCCCTTCGCCGGGTGATCGGTCTGTGCGATCTCCGTGAGCCGCACGTCTACTGTTCATACACCGCAGCACCGCCCGAGGTTCCCGATCTCCGCCCACGATCCCGAAGACGAGTCAGCGCGCGAAGACGAGTCGGCGCGAAGACGAGCCGGCGACGGCACGACCGGAGGTCAGTCCCAGGATCCCCTGGCCGGCGGCAGTCCCGCGATCTCGGCGACGTCCCGCTCGCTCAGCTCGAGGTCCGCGGCCGCCGCGTTCTCCACGGCCCAGCACTCCCGCTTGGCCCCCGGCACCGGCACCACGTGCGGTCCGTGCCCCAGCACCCACGCCAGCGCCACCTGCGCGGGAGTCGTCGAGGGACCGTGGCGCTCCGCGACCCGCCGGAGCCCTGCCACCAGCGGCTGGTTCGCCGCCATCATCTCCGCCGTGAAGCGGGGATGCCGCGCCCGCGGATCGTCCGGCTCGAAGCCCTCCCCGGGCGTGAGCGTTCCCGTCAGGAAGCCGTTGCCCAGCGGCATCGCCGCGAGGAAACCCACACCGCGCGCCTCGCACCAGGGCAGCAGCTGCGACAGTGCCTCGTGCGACCACACCGACAGCTCCGCCTCCACCGCGCTGACCGGGAAGACCTGTTGCACCTGCTCCAACTGGCGGATCGTTCCCTCGTACAGCCCTCCCGCCGGCCCCCTCGCCGCCGCTCTCGGTGCCGCCGACCCCGGGAACCACAGAGATCCCGCAGGCCCCGCACCCGGCCTCCGCGTCGCCCGCGCACCCACCGCGCAGAACCCGAGCGCACGCACCTTGCCCGCGGACACCAACTCCGCCATCGCGCCCCAGGTCTCCTCCACCGGAACCTCCGGGTCCGCCCGGTGGAGCTGGTAGAGGTCGATCACATCGGTCCCGAGCCGCCGCAGCGACGCGTCGCACGCCCGCCGCACATAAGCCGGCCGTCCATTGGCGACGAGGTGCTGCTCGCCGGCCAGCAGACCGACCTTCGTCGACACGAAGGCGTCGGCGCGCCGCTCCTTCAGGGCCCGGCCGAGCAGCAGCTCGTTGGTGAACGGCCCGTACATGTCGGCCGTGTCGAGCAGATTCACACCGGCGTCGAGCGCCGCGTTCACCGTGCGCAGCGAGCGGTCACCACGCTGTTGTGAGCTGGTGTACGCCCAGCTCATCGGCATACAACCCAGGCCGATCGCGCCCACCTCGAGCGCCGCCGCACCGATTGTCCTGCGCTCCACCTGCTCGTACCCCTCCTTGTGCCGCCCCCAAAACTAACCTCTGGCTTCCGCCGCGCTTCGCATAGCCTCGTGACCATGACTGCAACGGACGTATGGCTCCCCATTCCGGCCGGTGAGATCGAGGGGCTCCCCGCTTCCGCCGACGCGGGGCTCAACTACCGCTACTGGGACGGCGGTCAGGACTATCCCGCCGACCCCGCCGACTGCGCCTTCTACGTTGTCCCGTACATGAGGGGCACGGAGGTCGCTGTGCGACCCATGGCCGCCATGACGTCCGTACAGGTCGTCCAGACCCTCTCGGCCGGTATCGACCATGTGCAGCCCGGCCTCGGCTCGCTGCCCGCGGGTGCGCGCCTGTGCAACGCCAAGGGCGTCCACGAGGCGAGCACGGCCGAGCTGGCCCTCGCGCTGATCCTGGCGTCCCTCCGCGGCATTCCCGGCTTCGTGGAGGGCCAGCAGCGGGAGGAGTGGCGGGCCGGCTTCTATTCGGCACTCGCCGACAAGTCCGTGCTCATTGTCGGATACGGCTCGATCGGCGCGGCCATCGAGGACCGGCTCGTGCCCTTCGAGTGCGCGCGGGTGGCGCGCGTCGCGCGCTCGGCACGCACCACAGAGCGCGGTGAGGTGCACCCACTCGCCGAAGTCCCGGGGCTGCTCCCCGACGCGGACGTGGTGATCCTCTCGACGCCGCTCACCACGGCCACCCACCACCTCGTGGACGCGGGCTTCCTGGCCCGGATGAAGGACGGCGCCCTTCTGGTGAACGTCGCCCGTGGGCCGGTCGTCGACACCAAGGCGCTGCTCACGGAGCTGGAGAGCGGCCGGATCACCGCCGCCCTCGACGTCACCGATCCGGAGCCGCTGCCTGCCGGGCACCCCCTCTGGCACGCTCCGGGCGTGCTGATCAGCCCTCATGCCGGCGGCCCCACCTCGGCGTTCATGCCGCGCGCAAAGCGCCTGCTGGCCGGGCAGCTCACGCGGTTCGCGGCCGGAGAGCCTCTGCGCAACGTGGTCCTCACGACCCGGTAGCGCCCGCTGCGGCGCTTCGGCTGCCTCCGGACGCCCGTGAACCATCAGTGGTGCCGGTCCGTGAACCCCATCGGGGGACACCGCTCTGGACGCCGTCGGCGACTCGTTCTCCACTCAGTGGAGTCGTACGGATGCACCCAGTGCCGACGATGTTTCCAGATCGTCACGGAGAGTAGATAAAGCCTGTCCCTGAGTGACGAGACTGGTGTATCGTCCCGAGTTGGGGGCTGCGTCGTGTACGGACGGCGCTGCGGAGCGACCGGACTTCGAGGGGGGCGACGGGCGATGCACGGCCAATGGACCAACGATCCGACGCGGCGAAGGTGCCGCCCACCCGTCCCGCGCGCGCCGCAGCACACCTCGAAGCGCGCCCCGAAGTGCCGCCTCCGCGGGCGGAGCCGGGTGAAAGCGCTGTCAGGGGCGGCACGGTGAATGCCCAGGGCGCCCTCCTCGCCCGGCTGCCGGTCTCCGAGGGCGGCGGGGGCCTGCTGCCCCAGGTGCTGCTCACCGTCGCCTGCGGGGGCTATGCCGCCGGGGCCGCCGTCGGCTGGGGATCCGAGCAGCTGGCGCTGATCATGGGTGACTTCGGGCTCAGCTTCGCCGCCCTCCTCGCCTCGGTCTCGTGCTTCCTCTTCGCCCGCTCGCGGTCCAGCCGCTTTCGTCCCGCCTGGATGCTGTTCGCGGTCTCCTCCGCCATGGCCGCGTGCGGAAACGCGGTCTGGGGCTGGTACGAGGTGGTCCTCGGGCAGGCGGTACCGAGCCCGTCCCTCGCCGACCTGTTCTTCCTCTGCTTCGCGCCACCGGCGATCGTCGGGCTGCTCGTCCTGGCCAAGCGCCCCGTCACCAGGGCCGGCTGGGTCTGCCTCGCGCTCGATGCGTGGCTGATCGGAGGCTCGTTGCTGACGCTCTCCTGGAGCCTCGCGCTCGCCCACACGGCGCACTTCCAGGGAGAGAGCGTGGCCGAGGCGGCGCTCTCGCTCGCCTATCCGCTGCTGGACATCGTGCTCGTGAGCATGGTGCTCGCGCTGCACTTCCGGCGGTCGAACGCGAACCGGTCGGCGGTCAACACCGCCATCGCGGCCCTCGCCCTGACCGTCTTCTGCGACGCGCTGTTCACCTCGCCGCTGCTGCGGGAGCACTACCGCTCGGGCCAGCTGCTCGACGCCGGCTGGTTCGCGGGCTCGCTCCTCCTCGCGTACGCGCCCTGGGGAGCGCGGCGTACGGAGGCGAGCACCACGCTCCCGCGCGGCCCCCGCCCTGCGAGCCACACGGCCTTCAGCCGTCCCATCGCCGGCTCGCTCGCCGCGCTCACCCCGTATCTGGCGGCCGCGGTCTGCACCCTCGGGATCCTCTACAACGTCATCGAGGACCGCAGGGTCGACCGCGTGGTGGTCCTCACCGGCTGCACGGTCGTGCTCGCCCTGGTCGTCCGGCAGGGCATCATGCTGCTCGACAACATCTCCCTCACCCACGAACTGGCGCAGAAGGAGAACCACTTCCGCTCCCTCGTGCAGGGCTCCAGCGATGTCATCATGATCGCGGCAACGACCGGCGTGCTCCGCTACGTGAGCCCCGCCGCCGCGGGTGTGTACGGGCGCGACGCGAACGAGCTCATCGGCTCCGAGCTGGCCTCGCTCATCCACCCCGAGGACATCGGGCGCGTCGTCCACGAAGTGCGCCGGTTTCTGGCCGCTCCTCCCTCGGAGGAGCCCACGACCCGGATCGAGTGCCGCTTCCGATCAGGCACCGGCCAGTGGCTGAATGTCGAGTCCACGGTCAACCGCCACCAGGGCGGTCTGATCTTCAACAGCCGGGACGTCACCGAACGTGTACGCCTCCAGGCCCAGTTGCAGCACAACGCCGAGCACGACCCGCTCACCGACCTGCCCAACCGCGCGCTGTTCACCGAGCGGGTGCGTCAGGCCCTCGGCGGCCGCCGCGCCGGAGACGCCGGTACGGCCGTGCTCTTCATCGACCTGGACGGCTTCAAGGGAGTGAACGACCGCCTGGGTCACCAGGCCGGCGACGAGCTGTTGATCCAGGCCGCCCGGCGCCTCCAGGAGTCCGTGCGGGCGGGTGACACCGCGGCCCGGCTCGGCGGCGACGAGTTCGCCGCCCTCATCCTCGGTGACGGCAGCCGGGACCCGTCCGGCCGTCAGTACGAGGTGCACGAGATCGCCGACCGGCTGCGTCTCATGCTGTCGCAGCCGTACCGCGTGGAGGGCAACGAAGTGCGGGTCGCCGCGTCCATCGGCGTCGCCTTCGCCGAGCCCGGCATCAGCGCGGGCGACCTCCTGCGCAACGCCGACCTGGCCATGTACCGGGCCAAGGCCGGCGGCAAGGACCGCGTCGAGCTGTACGCGCCCCAGATGCAGGCCGAGGTCGTGCGCCGCGCCGAGCTGGCCACGCGGCTGCGCACAGCCCTCCACGACGGCGAGTTCGCGCTGCTCCACCAGCCGGTGGTGAACCTGGCCACCGGCCGGATCACCTCCGTCGCGGCCCAGGCGCGCTGGCGATCGGCCCAGGGCATCCTCTTCACACCGGCCGAGTTCCTCCGGGTCGCCGCCGAGGACAGCGACCGCACCGCCGAGCTCGGCCGCTGGCAGTTGGAGGAGGCCGTCCAGCAGGCCGCCGAGCGCAGCCGCCTCGGTCACGAGATCCCGGTCTCGATCCGGCTCTCCGCCCGCAGACTGCTGGACCGGTCCGTGCCCCTCGGTTCGATCGAGGCCCTGCTCACCCGCCACGGCCTGCCCTCGGGCGCCCTCGTGATCGAGCTTGCCGACAGCGACCCCCGCATCTCCTTCGACGAGCTGGAGCAACGCCTCGTCGCCCTGCGCCGCCTCGGCGTACGGATCGCCCTGGACGGCTTCGGCAGCGGTTATGCCGCGATCAACGCGCTGCGCCGGCTCCCCGTCGACGTACTGAAACTCGACCGGGGCCTGGTCGAGGGCATCGTGGAGTCCGCCAGGCTGCACAAGATCACCGCGGGGCTGCTGCGGATCGCCTGCGATCTCGGCATGCAGTCCGTGGCGGACGGCGTGGACGTGCCGGAGCAGGTGCTGGCCCTGCGTGCCATGGGGTGCAGCCATGGCCAGGGGGTGGCATTCTCGGGGCCGCTGGACGAGCACAGGCTGCGCCGCGCCCTGGTGCGCGGCGAGTACCCGGTGCCCGGGGGAGCGGCCCTGCCGGTCCTCACCGGGGGCTCCCTGCCGGCACGCCGTTCCGCGCCCACGGGCGCCGAGCTCGTCGGGCGTCCGCCGATCCGCTCAAATAATGAGACGCCCGTCCCACCCGCTTGACAGTGGTAGTGCGCCGGGGGGAGGGTCTGTGCCATGCGCACCCGAATTCTCGTACTTGGAAAGCGCGTCGGCTGAAGCAGAGCCCTCCGGGCTCTGCAGACCGCACCGACGCGCTCCCCTCGCTTGCCTCACGGCACGAGGGGTTTTTTGTTGCACTGGATCTTCCCAAAACCCCGCAAAATCGCCCGCCAGACCCCCGCTGGAACCCCAGCTTCGAGACCCGCACACACCCTCAGCTTCGAGAAGAGAATGCCGATGACCGAGCAGGCCACCGGGGCCCACCATCCGCAGCCGCGGGCCCGAACCGGCGGACAGACCTCCGCCACCGTTGAGCACGTCACGGGCGCGCAGTCCCTCATCCGCTCTCTCGAGGAAGTCGGGGCCGACACCGTGTTCGGTATCCCCGGCGGCGCCATCCTCCCCGCGTACGACCCGCTGATGGACTCGACCAAGGTCCGCCACATCCTGGTCCGCCACGAGCAGGGCGCGGGCCACGCCGCCACCGGCTATGCGCAGGCCACAGGCAAGGTCGGCGTGTGCATGGCCACCTCGGGGCCGGGCGCCACCAACCTGGTCACGCCGATCGCCGACGCCCACATGGACTCCGTCCCGCTCGTCGCGATCACCGGCCAGGTGGCCAGCAGGGCCATCGGCACGGACGCCTTCCAGGAGGCGGACATCTGCGGCATCACGATGCCGATCACCAAGCACAACTTCCTGGTCACCAAAGCCGAGGACATCCCGAAGACGATCGCCGAGGCCTTTCACATCGCCTCGACCGGCCGCCCGGGACCGGTCCTCGTCGACATCGCCAAGGACGCCCTGCAGGCGCAGACCACGTTCAACTGGCCGCCGCAGACCGACCTCCCCGGCTACCGGCCGGTCACCAAGCCGCACGCCAAGCAGATCCGTGAGGCGGCGAAGCTGATCATCCAGGCCAAGCGCCCGGTCCTGTACGTCGGCGGCGGCGTCCTCAAGGCCGGCGCCACCGCCGAGCTCAAGGTCCTCGCGGAGCTCACCAACGCCCCCGTCACCACCACCCTGATGGCGCTGGGCGCGTTCCCCGACAGCCACCCGCTGCACGTGGGAATGCCGGGCATGCACGGTTCGGTCACCGCCGTCACCGCGCTGCAGAAGGCCGACCTGATCGTCGCCCTCGGCGCCCGGTTCGACGACCGCGTCACCGGAAAGCTGGACAGCTTCGCCCCGTACGCCAAGATCGTCCATGCCGACATCGACCCGGCCGAGATCGGCAAGAACCGGGCCGCGGACGTCCCGATCGTCGGTGACGCCCGCGAGGTCATCGCCGACCTGGTCCAGGCCGTTCAGGCCGAGCACACCGAGGGCAACACCGGCGACTACACCGCCTGGTGGAACGATCTCAACCGCTGGCGCGAGACCTACCCGCTCGGCTACGAGACGCCGGACGACGGCAGCCTCGCCCCGCAGCAGGTCATCCAGCGCATCGGCCGGCTGGCCCCGGAGGGCACGATCTTCGCGGCCGGCGTCGGCCAGCACCAGATGTGGGCGGCCCACTTCATCGACTACGAGAGGCCGGCCACCTGGCTGAACTCCGGCGGGGCGGGCACCATGGGCTACGCCGTCCCGGCCGCGATGGGCGCCAAGGCCGGTATGCCGGACCGCGCCGTCTGGGCGATCGACGGCGACGGCTGCTTCCAGATGACCAACCAGGAACTGGTCACCTGTGCGCTGAACGACATCCCGATCAAGGTCGCGATCATCAACAACGGCGCCCTCGGCATGGTCCGCCAGTGGCAGACCCTCTTCTACAACGAGCGCTACTCGAGCACCGTCCTGCACGCCGACGACACCGGCCACCACACCGCAGGCTCCCAGGTCGGCGCGAGCCAGGCGCCCCGCAAGGGCACCCGCGTCCCGGACTTCGTCAAGCTGTCCGAGGCCATGGGCTGTGTGGCCCTGCGCTGCGAGGACCCGGCCGATCTGGACAAGGTCATCGCCGAGGCCAACGCGATCAACGACCGCCCCGTCGTGATCGACTTCATCGTCCACGAGGACGCCATGGTGTGGCCGATGGTCGCCGCCGGAACCTCCAACGACGAGGTCATGGCCGCGCGCGGCGTCCGCCCCGACTTCGGCGACAACGAAGACGACTGAGCGAGCAGAGAGAGACACAACGACCATGTCCAAGCACACGCTCTCCGTCCTGGTGGAGAACACCCCGGGCATCCTGGCCAGGATCGCCGCCCTGTTCTCCCGTCGCGGCTTCAACATCGACTCGCTGGCCGTCGGCGTCACCGAGCACCCCGACATCTCCCGCATCACGATCGTGGTCAATGTCGAGGACCTGCCGCTCGAGCAGGTGACCAAGCAGCTCAACAAGCTGGTCAACGTGCTGAAGATCGTCGAGCTGGAGCCCAGCGCCGCGATCCAGCGCGAGCTCGTCCTGGTGAAGGTCCGCGCCGACAACGAGACCCGCTCCCAGATCGTCGAGATCGTCCAGCTCTTCCGCGCCAAGACCGTGGACGTCGCGCCCGAGGCCGTCACCATCGAGGCAACCGGATCGAGTGACAAGCTCGACGCCATGCTGAAGATGCTGGAGCAGTTCGGCATCAAGGAGTTGGTCCAGTCCGGCACGATCGCCATAGGACGGGGTGCGCGGTCCATCACGGACCGCAGCCTGCGGGCCCTCGACCGCAGCGCGTAACAGACGCCGGCGGCAGCGCCCCGTCCGGCCCCGCCCGGATACCGAGACCCTCGAACCCCCTCGTCCCTCCCCGCCGTACGGTGGGACGCAAAGCCAGCAAGACCAGTCAACAAGGAGAAACCCAGTGGCCGAGCTGTTCTACGACGACGACGCCGACCTGTCCATCATCCAGGGCCGCAAGGTCGCGGTCATCGGTTACGGCAGCCAGGGCCACGCCCACGCGCTGTCGCTCCGTGACTCCGGTGTGGACGTCCGCGTCGGTCTGCACGAGGGGTCCAAGTCCAAGGCCAAGGCCGAGGAGCAGGGCCTGCGCGTGGTGACGCCGTCGGAGGCTGCCGCCGAGGCCGACGTCATCATGATCCTCATCCCGGACCCGATCCAGGCCCAGGTGTACGAGGAGTCCATCAAGGACAACCTGAAGGACGGCGACGCGCTGTTCTTCGCCCACGGCTTCAACATCCGCTTCGGCTTCATCAAGCCCCCGGCCGGTGTGGACGTCGCCCTGGTCGCCCCGAAGGGCCCGGGCCACCTGGTGCGCCGCCAGTACGAGGAGGGCCGCGGCGTTCCGGCGATCGCCGCCGTCGAGCAGGACGCGACCGGAGGCGCTTTCGCCCTCGCCCTCTCCTACGCCAAGGCCATCGGCGGCACCCGCGCCGGTGTCATCAAGACGACCTTCACCGAAGAGACGGAGACCGACCTCTTCGGCGAGCAGGCCGTCCTCTGCGGCGGTGCCTCGGCGCTGGTCAAGGCGGGCTTCGAGACCCTGGTCGAGGCCGGCTACCAGCCGGAGATCGCGTACTTCGAGTGCCTCCACGAGCTGAAGCTGATCGTGGACCTCATGTACGAGGGCGGCCTGGGGAAGATGCGCTGGTCGGTCTCCGAGACCGCCGAGTGGGGCGACTACGTCACCGGCCCGCGCATCATCACGGACCAGACCAAGGCCGAGATGAAGAAGGTCCTCGCCGAGATCCAGGACGGCACGTTCGCCAAGAACTGGATGGACGAGTACCACGGCGGCCTGAAGAAGTACAACGAGTACAAGACGCAGGACGAGAACCACCTGCTCGAGACCACCGGCAAGGAGCTCCGCAAGCTCATGAGCTGGGTCGACAACGAGGAGGCGTAAGCCTCTGCGCGGCGGGTCCTCCGGGGCCCGCCGCTTCCCGTTGGACATGCAGTCCAACCACGGACGGGTGATCCTTCCGTCAAGGCGGAAAACCAGCCCTCCGACACCACTAGAGTGGTCAACAAACGCGTCAGGTCAGGCCCACAGCGTCGTGCGTCTTCCACGCGGCTAGCCCCCTCCACCGCCAGCGGCCGTCGGGACGGCCGTCCGCATTGGACCAGTGAGGACTCACGTGAGCACTGCGCCCCGTAAACCCGTTGTACTCATTGCCGAAGAGCTGTCGCCCGCGACGGTGGACGCGCTCGGTCCGGACTTCGAGATCCGGCACTGCAACGGCGCGGACCGCGCCGAGCTGATCCCTGCCATCACCGATGTGGACGCGATCCTCGTCCGCTCCGCCACCAAGGTCGACGCCGAGGCCATCGCCGCCGCGAGCAAGCTGAAGGTCATCGCCCGCGCCGGTGTCGGTCTGGACAACGTGGACGTCTCCGCCGCCACCAAGGCCGGCGTGATGGTCGTCAACGCCCCGACGTCCAACATCGTGACCGCCGCCGAGCTCGCCTGCGGGCTGATCGTCGCCACCGCGCGCAACATCCCCCAGGCCAACACCGCACTGAAGAACGGCGAGTGGAAGCGCTCCAAGTACACGGGTGTGGAGCTCAGCGAGAAGATCCTCGGCGTCGTCGGCCTCGGCCGTATCGGTGTGCTGGTCGCCCAGCGGATGTCCGCCTTCGGCATGAAGATCGTTGCGTACGACCCGTACGTACAGCCTGCGCGTGCCGCGCAGATGGGCGTCAAGCTCCTCTCCCTCGACGAGCTCCTCGAGGTCTCGGACTTCATCACCGTCCACCTCCCCAAGACCCCCGAGACGCTCGGTCTGATCGGCGACGAGGCGCTGCGCAAGGTCAAGCCGACCGTCCGCATCGTCAACGCCGCGCGCGGCGGGATCGTCGACGAGGAGGCGCTGTACTCGGCGCTCAAGGAGGGCCGGGTCGCGGGCGCGGGCCTCGATGTGTACGCCAAGGAGCCGTGCACGGACTCCTCGCTGTTCCAGTTCGACCAGGTCGTCTGCACCCCGCATCTCGGTGCCTCCACGGACGAGGCGCAGGAGAAGGCCGGTATCTCGGTCGCCAAGTCGGTGCGCCTCGCGCTCGCCGGTGAGCTGGTGCCGGACGCGGTCAACGTCCAGGGCGGTGTCATCGCCGAGGACGTCCGCCCGGGTCTGCCGCTCGCCGAGAAGCTCGGCCGGATCTTCACCGCGCTGGCGGGCGAGGTCGCGGTCCGTCTCGATGTCGAGGTGTACGGCGAGATCACGCAGCACGACGTCAAGGTGCTCGAACTGTCCGCGCTGAAGGGCGTGTTCGAGGACGTGGTCGACGAGACCGTGTCGTACGTGAACGCGCCGCTGTTCGCGCAGGAGCGCGGCGTCGAGGTCCGCCTCACCACCAGCTCGGAGTCCCCGGACCACCGCAACGTGGTGACCGTGCGCGGCACGCTCGCCGACGGCGAGGACGTCGCGGTCTCCGGCACGCTGGCCGGACCCAAGCACCTCCAGAAGATCGTCGCGGTCGGGGACTACGACGTGGACCTGGCGCTGGCCGACCACATGGTCGTGCTGCGCTACGAGGACCGTCCGGGTGTCGTCGGCACGGTCGGCCGGATCCTCGGCGAGGCCGGGCTGAACATCGCGGGCATGCAGGTCTCGCGCCAGTCGGAGGGCGGCGAGGCGCTGGTCGTGCTGACCGTGGACGACACCGTGCCGCAGTCCGTGCTGAACGAGATCGCCGAGGAGATCGGCGCGGCGTCGGCCCGTTCGGTGAACCTGGTCCACTGATCCGCCGGGTCTTCGCGGCCTTCGATCCCCGTGCCCGGCCGCTAGACGCTCGTGTAAAACGAGCGTCTAGCGGCCGGGTACGCTGCTTTCATGGGACACCGCGAAGAGCTGCTCGAAGGCGCCAAGCTCTGCCTGTTGGAGAAGGGCTACGGCCGGACGACCGCCCGGGACATCGTTGCCGCGTCCGGCACCAATCTGGCCTCCATCGGCTACCACTACGGCTCCAAGGACGCCCTGCTCCATCAGGCGTTCCTGGCACTCACCGAGGAGTGGGGCGAGGCGGTAGGGCCCGCGCGGACCGAGAACGCGGGCAGTGCGTCGGCTGACCCGTACGCCCGGTTCGAGGACCTCTGGGAGAAGGTCATCGAGGCCTTCGAGGAGAGCCGCAAGGTCTGGAAGCTCCAGCTGGAGGTCGTCACCCGGCTCGACGAGGACGAGGTGCTCCGCGACGCGATCAGGGAGCCTCAGCGGGAGGGCCGGCTCGGCATGGCAGAGGCCTTCCTCGGCATCGACCCGGAGGCCGACCCCGAGAAAGCCCGTGCGGCGGGGCTGCTCGTCCAGGCGCTGGTGGCGGGCGTGATGATCCAGTGGATGGTGGACCCGGAGACGGCGCCGTCCGCGAGGGACCTCACCGAGGGACTCCGGGTGATCATGGGCGAGAAGGGCTGACCCGCGCCGCGGCCGCCCTGTGAAGCGTCTTGGCCCGGGTGCGCTGCCCGGGTGCGGCGCCCGGGTGCGCTGTCCGGGTGCGGCGCCCGGGTGAGGCGCGGCCTGAAGACATGTCGCGCTGATGCCATGTCGCGCTCATGCTGCCGGTGGTCACCGGGATGGCCTCGCGGTGAATCGGGTCACGGAGTGATGCCGGCGAGCATCCGAAGGGACCTCGTCCCGCCGACGACTTCCGGGAGTTGGCGACGCACGGAAAGGCGCTCGGGGTCCGGGCCGCCGTCGGCGCCGGGACCCGCCGGCGCCGCAGGTAGCCTGCGCGGGCCTCCCGCGCATCAGGACACATGCCCCGGTGCACGCCGCACGATCGAAAGTCGATACAAGATGACGCTCGGCCCCTGTCCTCCGGCGGCGGCCCCGGTTCCCTCCCGTCAGTGGGACGCGTCCCGGCCACCCTCCCCGGTTCCCCGGCGAGCCTCATGCGGCGCTGTGCCGCCGCCGTCGACCTGACCGTCGCCGTCCTGGTGATCCTCATGCCGCTCGTCGGGCTCGACCGGACACTCGGAGGGCTCGACGCCCCCGACGGCGACGCACACACGATCTGGCGCACCGCCGCAGCCGGGTGGGTGCTCGCCTTCTTCCTCCTCCACTCGCCGCTGAGTGCCTCGCGCCGGGGAGGCACCGTAGGCAAACGTGCGCTCGGCCCGGAGGCGGTGCGCCCCGGTGACGGAGGACGTCTCGGGTGCGGCTCGGCGCCGATCCGGCACCTCACCAACCTCGTCGTCACCGGCATCCTCGTGCTCTGTGCCGTCAGCGTGTCACTGATCACCCGCGGGGCGAACGCCGGCGGCATCCAGGACGAGGTGGTCCGCAGCGCGGTGATCCGCCGACGCTCCTAGAGCCGGGCGGCCTTGAGGGCCATGTGGAGCAGGAGCCGGTCCTCGCCCACGTCCAGGTCGAGTCCTGTCAGCTGCTCGACCCGCGAGAGGCGGTAGTAGAGCGTCTGCCGGTGGATCCCCAGGGTGGAGGCCGCGCGGCCCGCCTGGCCCGCGCAGTCCAGGAACACCTCCGCCGTACGGGCCAGTTCGGCGTGCGCCGGGGTGAGGAGTGGGACGACCGCGGGGTCGGGGGAGGGGGCCTGCGGGAGTGCGGTCAGCAGCCGGTACGGGCCGATCGAGGCCCAGTCGGCCACCGGGCCGAGCCGCGGCTGGGCGGTGGCGGCGCGTGCGGCGGAGGCGGCCTCGCGCCAGGAGGTGTTGAGATCGCCGACGCCCCGGCGGGGAAGCGCGACGCCCGCGACGGCGCCGCCGCCGACGGTGCCGCTCAGCCGGTTCGCCGCGGTGACGACGGGCGCGAGCACATCGGAGGCCCTCAGCCGCACCAGCGCGGCGAGTGCATGGCCGCCGTCCGGAACCGGCTGAGCCGCGGCGGCATCGCTCCCGGCCCCGTTCTGCCCTGGGGCCGGCCCCGGCACCGCCGGGACCCGCCGGGCCGCGGTGGCCCACTGGACCGTGCACAGCGCCGACGCCCCCGGGACCGTACGCGCCGAAGGCGCGTCCTCCGACGGCCACGGAGCCACGCACACCACCGCGTGCAGCCCGTCCGCGGTCGGGCCGAGGGCCGACCGGAGGGCGGCGACCGCCATGTCGTACTGCCAGCCGCGTTCGGCCGTGAGCACCGCGCGGAACTCCCGCGAGAGGTCGGTGCCCGCCCGCTCCTCGTCCGCGAGGAGCCCGCCGATCCGCTCGGTCACCTCCATGGCCGCGGCCAGCCGGGCGGGCGTGGGACCCGGCTCGGCGTCGAGGAGCCAGACGTATCCGAGGACGATCCCGCGATGGCGGACCGGCAGACAGATCCGGTCGCGGAAGACCCCGGCCTCCGGGGCGGCCGGGATCCGTACGGGGCCGGTCGCGCGGGCGATGCCGAAGTCCTCGAACCAGGCGCGTACCGCCGGAGTGGACTTCCTGGTCAGGATCGAGCGCGTACGGACCGGGTCCATGGCGCTGTCGTCGTCGCTGTCGTGCGCGCCGAAGGCGATCAGTTCGAAGTCCCGGTTCTCGAGGGTCGCGGGGGCGCCCAGCAGCCCCGAGATCTCGTCCACCAGTTCCTGGTAATCGCCCTTCACCCGGACATTCTCGCACCGCTCGGGTGCCTCTTCAGACAGATGTCTGAAGAGCTGGGCCCGGATGCGTGACAGCTGTCGATGGCCGAGCATCGGAGCGATATTTAGGTTTCACGGTGGTTCTCCGTGCCGTACGGGATTCGTTGCGCTCTGTTCCGCTTCGACCTGGTCCGGCCTCGTTCGTCTCCCGTAGGAGGTGCCCCGTGCTGGGTCCCGTGATCCTCGCCGCGTCGCGCAGCGACAAGATGCGCCGTCTTGTGTCCGCGGCCCCCGTGACCAAGCCGGTGGTCAACCGCTTCATCCCCGGTGAGACCGTCGACCAGGTCATCCCGATCGTCCAGGGCCTGACCGCCAACGGGCTCGAGGTCACCCTGGACGTCGTGGGCGAGGACATCACCACCCGCGAGCAGGCCGCCGCCGCACGGGACGCCTACCTGGAACTGATCGAGCGCCTCACGCCGATCGGCCTCGGCACGAAGGCCGAGATGTCGGTCAAGCTGTCGATGTTCGGCCAGTCCCTCGAGGGGGGCCACGAGCTCGCCCTCGCGAACGTCCGCCCCGTCGTCGAGGCGGCCGCCGCGATCGGCACCACGGTCACTTTGGACGCGGAGGACCACACCACCCTCGACTCGATGTTCGCCATCCACGAGGAACTCCGGAAGGACTTCCCGCAGACCGGCTGTGTGATCCAGGCCTATCTGTTCCGCACCGAGGACGACGCGCGCCGCCTCGCCGCGAACGGCAGCCGCGTCCGCATCGTCAAGGGCGCGTACAAGGAGCCGGCGTCCGTCGCACACCAGGACAAGGCCGAGATCGACAAGGCGTACGTCCGCATCCTCAAGATCCTGATGGAGGGCGAGGGCTACCCGATGATCGGGTCCCACGACCCGCGGCTCATCGCCGTCACACAGGAGCTCGCGCGCCGCGCCGGGCGCAAAATGGATGAGTACGAGTTCCAGATGCTGTACGGCATCCGCAGCGACGAGCACCTCCGGCTGGCGGCCGAGGGCCACCGGATGCGCGTCTACACGGCGTACGGCACCGACTGGTACGGCTATTTCATGCGCCGCCTCGCCGAGAAGCCGGCCAACCTGCTGTTCTTCGTACGGTCGATGATCACCAAGAACTGACCCCAGGGCCCCAGGACTGAGCCCTCCCACCCTCTCAAAAGGAGCCAAAGGAACTCATGGACGCTGTGACCCAGGTCCCCACCCCCGTCAACGAGCCGGTGCAGAGCTACGCCCCCGGCTCGCCCGAGCGTGCCCGCCTCGAGGCCAAGCTCAAGGAGCTGGCCGAGAACCCCATCGACCTGCCGATGACCATCAACGGTGTGAAGCGCATGGGCGGCGGCGAGCGCGTGAACGTCGTGCAGCCGCACAACCACCAGGCCGTGATCGGCACCTTCGCCGGCGCCACGCAGCAGGACGCGCAGGACGCGATCGACGCCGCCCTCGCCGCCGCCCCGGCGTGGCGTGCGATGTCGTTCGACGACCGCGCCGCGATCATCCTGCGCGCCGCCGAGCTGCTGGCCGGCCCCTGGCGCGAGACGCTGGCCGCCTCCACCATGCTGGGCCAGTCGAAGACCGCGCAGCAGGCCGAGATCGACACCCCGTGCGAGCTCGTCGACTTCTGGCGCTTCAATGTCGCCTACGCCCGCCAGATCCTGGCCGAGCAGCCGCCGGCCAACTCCCCGGGTGTGTGGAACCGTCTCGACCACCGCCCGCTGGAGGGCTTCGTCTACGCGATCACGCCGTTCAACTTCACGGCCATCGCGGGCAACCTGCCCACCGCC
Organism: Streptomyces sp. NPDC001970; assembly: GCF_053594115.1. Lineage (NCBI taxonomy): Bacteria > Bacillati > Actinomycetota > Actinomycetes > Kitasatosporales > Streptomycetaceae > Streptomyces > Streptomyces sp. NPDC001970. The sequence goes on from NZ_JBSFDW010000007.1 coordinate 221,573, forward strand.
CCCGCCCTCATGGGCAACGTGGTGATCTGGAAGCCGTCCCCGACGCAGACCCACGCCGCCGTGCTGCTGATGCAGCTCCTGGAGGAGGCGGGCCTGCCCAAGGGCGTCATCAACCTGGTGACGGGCGACGGCATCGCCGTCTCCGATGTGGCCCTGAACCATCCGATGCTGGCCGGTATCCACTTCACCGGTTCGACCAAGACCTTCCAGCACCTGTGGAAGACGATCGGCAACAACATCGAGACGTACCGGTCCTACCCGCGCATCGTCGGTGAGACGGGCGGCAAGGACTTCGTCGTCGCCCACCCCAGCGCCGACCGCGCCGTTCTGAAGACCGCGCTGACCCGTGGCTCCTTCGAGTACCAGGGCCAGAAGTGCTCCGCGTCCTCGCGTGCGTACGTCCCGGCCTCCATCTGGAACTCGGGCTTCAAGGAGGAGTTCGCGGCCGAGATCGACGGCATCAAGATGGGTGACGTCACCGACCTGACGAACTTCATCGGCGCCGTCATCGACGAGCGCGCCTTCGCCAAGAACAAGGCCGCGATCGACCGCGCGAAGGAAGACCCGACCTGCACGATCGTCGCGGGCGGCACGTACGACGACTCGGTCGGCTACTTCGTCCGCCCGACCGTCATCGAGTGCACCGACGCTTCGAGCGAGGTCTTCACGACCGAGTACTTCGGCCCGATCCTCGCCGTCCACGTCTACGAGGACGAGAAGTACGACGAGATGCTGGCGCAGATGGAGTCGGTGTCGGCGTACGCGCTGACCGGCTCGATCATCGCCGGTGACCGTGCCGCCGTGGCCGAGGCGATGGAGAAGCTCCGCTACGCCGCGGGCAACTTCTACATCAACGACAAGTCGACCGGCGCCGTCGTCGGCCAGCAGCCCTTCGGCGGCGGCCGCGCCTCCGGCACGAACGACAAGGCCGGCGCCCCGCAGAACCTGATGCGCTGGACGCTGACCCGCGCGATCAAGGAGACGCTGGTCCCGCCGACCGACTACGGCTACCCGCACATGGGCTGAGCCTGAGCGGCCCCCTGTGAACCCCGCCCCCCGCCGGTCCCCCCAGACCGGCCGGGGGCGGCTCACGTGGGGCGGGCATACGCTGCTGGGAGGGGGTTCGGCAAGGCGGTCAGGAGGGACGACATGCCAGGTTCCACGACTCTCGGCGCCGGCCACGGGGTCGACGCGATCGAGCACTCCGATGCGCAGCGACTCGCTTCCGTGACGAAGGAGCTGCGCCGGCTGCTGGAGCTGGAGGGGCCCAACCGGATCACGGATCCGCAGGTCGCGGCGTTGTGCGGGGGGCAGTCGCACCACCGGGACGAGTTCACGGACTGGGTGGGACGGGTCGCCGCCGAGCTGGAGAAAGCCACGTCCTAGGAGCGCACGCCACGTCCTGAGTATCTGTCAGCGGTGCCTCCGGCCGGTTCGGCCGGGGGCACCGTCGTGTTCCGGCCGGATCGAGGCGCTGGGCCCCGACGGCGTGGTCCACCTCCCGGACGAGGAGGGATCCGCCTTCCTCCGCCCGGTCGGCGGCTCATCCCTCCCCGACCCGGCCGCGGGCGTGCTGCTCTTCGACTGGCGTGACGGCGACGTGCTCTGACCGCCGGCTCGGAGCGCTCTCACCTGCACTGCTTCAAGATCGCGTCTCAGATAGTAGGAAGTCCGACTAATTGTAGAGACAGGGCGGCCCAACTCCCTTAGCTTTGTGGAAGCCGAACGTCTCGCTCGATCAAGCGAATGGCGGTCGTGAGCCGGTGCCCCGTGCAGGCAACCCCTGCGGCCCGCTCCCCGCCCCTTCCGGCGCCTTCGATCGTTTTTGATCTCAAGGAGTCGATCACCATGCCCGAGACGACCCTCCGCCGCCGCGTCCGCCACACGCCCCGCACGAGCGAGTCCGACCGCAAGAGCGCTGCCGCGAATGCCGCCGCTGCCCTGCAGCGAGCCCTCGACCGCAGGGACAACGGCGGCGAAACCGGTCACTGACCGGCGAGTCACCGACGGAACGAGTCGCTGACGGAACGGGGCATCGACTCGGCGGTGCACCCGCCGAGCGGGTCACCGACCGAGCGGTGCACTCGCCGGCGGGTCACTGGCCCCGCTTCACCTCGACGTAGTCCTGCCGACCTCGCCGCCCTTGATGGCGTCCGTGCGCTCGTGGACGTGGTTGTGCCCGTTGATCACCAGATCGACCTGGTGCCTGGTGAGGAGCGGAAAGAGGACGACCACGAAGTCGATCTCGGCCGTGCGCGCAGCTCACCGAGCCGCTTGTCCAGTCATGCCGTCCGCGCGCCGCCCGTGTGGCCCAGGTGACGGCGAGGGTGACACGCGCGTCCGGATGGTGGACATCGAATGTCATCCGCTGGGACGGGGGAGTACGGTGCGGGTATGTCTCGCAGCCTCAATCTCGCAGTGATCCCAGGTGACGGCATCGGTCAGGAGGTCGTGGCCCAGGGCCTCAAGGTCCTCTCGGCCGTCCTTCCTGAGGATGTGAAGCTGGAGACCAAGGAGTACGACCTCGGCGCCAAGCGCTGGCACCGCACCGGGGAGACCCTCCCGGACGCCGAGCTCGACTCCCTCAAGAACCACGACGCGATCCTGCTCGGCGCGATCGGCGACCCGTCCGTGCCGTCGGGCGTCCTGGAGCGCGGGCTGCTGCTCAAACTCCGCTTCGCCTTCGACCATTACGTGAACCTGCGCCCGTCGAAGCTCTTCCCCAACACCGCGACCCCGCTCGCCGGCCGCCCCGACATCGACTTCGTCGTCGTCCGCGAGGGCACCGAAGGTCCGTACACGGGCAACGGCGGTTCGCTGCGCACCGGTACGCCCGCCGAGGTCGCCACCGAGGTCAGCGTCAACACCGCGTACGGCGTCGAGCGTGTCGTCCGTGACGCGTACGAGCGGGCCGACTCCCGCCCCCGCAAGAAGCTGACGCTGGTTCACAAGAACAACGTCCTCGTCTACGCCGGCCACATGTGGAAGAACATCTTCGACAAGGTCGGCCAGGAATATCCCGAGGTCACCACCGACTATCTGCACGTCGACGCGGCGACGATCTTCTTCGTCACCCAGCCGGAGCGCTTCGACGTCATCGTCACCGACAACCTCTTCGGCGACATCCTCACCGACCTCGCCGCCGCCGTGACCGGTGGCATCGGCCTGGCCGCATCCGGCAACATCAACCCGACGGGCGAATTCCCGTCCATGTTCGAGCCCGTCCACGGCTCCGCGCCCGACATCGCGGGCCAGGGCATGGCCGACCCGACGGCCACGATCCTGTCCGTCGCCCTCCTCCTGCGTCACCTCGGCCACGAGACCGAGGCCGGCCGCATCGAGGACGCCGTCGCCGCCGACCTGGCGGAGCGGGACGGCACCGCCCGCACCACCGACGAGATCGGCGACGCGCTCGCCGTACGAGTAGCGGGCTGACCCGTCGACTCTCGAAACCTCGAATCTCGAAACCTCGAAGCCGCCGGGTCGCATCAGCGCCCGGCGGCTTCTCCTGTGCGGCCTCCGGGTGCCACCATCAACCCTGGGCCGCAATCCACGCTGTTCTGCTCCGGCCCCCACGCACTGCGATAATCGGACGTGGGGCCGCATCATGCGGGGAAGCTCGGAAGTCCTAGTACGGCTGTACGCAGGGCGAGCAGACGTACAGACGTGAGCGCGGTCCGTCACACACAAACGGTGAAGGACACGCAAACATGACGACGCCCACGATCGAGCTCAAGCCCTCCTCGAACCCGCTGTCCGATGCGGAGCGCGAGGCGATCCTGGCCAACCCCGGATTCGGCCGCCACTTCACCGACCACATGGTGACCATCAAGTGGACGGAGGGACGCGGCTGGCACGATGCCCAGCTCACTCCGTACGCGCCGTTGTCCATGGACCCGGCCAACATGACCCTGCACTACGCGCAGGAGATCTTCGAGGGGCTGAAGGCCTACCGCAGGCCCGACGGCTCGGTCGCCACCTTCCGGCCCGACGCCAACGCCAAGCGCTTCCAGATCTCCGCCCGGCGCCTGGCCATGCCCGAGCTGCCGGTCGAGACGTTCATCGACGCGTGCGACGCCCTCGTGCAGCAGGACAAGGCGTGGGTCCCGGCGCACGGCGGTGAGGCCTCGCTCTATCTGCGTCCGTTCATGTTCGCCAACGAGGTCGGCCTCGGTGTCCGGCCGGCCAACGAGTATCTGTTCATCGTCATCGCGTCCCCCGCGGGTGCGTACTTCCCCGGTGGCGTCAAGCCGGTCTCGATCTGGCTCTCCGAGGACCGTGTCCGTGCCGTCCCCGGCGGCATCGGCTTCGCCAAGACAGGCGGCAACTACGCCGCGTCCCTGCTCGCCCAGGCCGAGGCCGCCGCGAAGGGCTGCGACCAGGTCGCCTACCTCGATGCCGTGGAGCACAAGTGGGTCGAGGAGCTGGGCGGCATGAACCTGTACTTCGTGTACGACAGCAAGATCGTCACGCCCGAGCTGACCGGCTCGCTCCTCGCCGGCATCACCCGTGACTCGCTGCTCAAGCTCGCCCGCGACCTCGGCTACGAGGCCGAGGAGGGCCGGGTCTCCATCGACCAGTGGAAGCGTGACACCGAGAACGGCACGCTCACCGAGGTCTTCGCCTGCGGTACCGCCGCCGTCATCACCCCCGTCGGTACGGTCAAGTCCGCCGACGGCGAGTGGACGCAGGCGGGCGGCGAGCCGGGCAAGGTCACGATGCAGCTGCGCAAGGCGCTGCTGGACATCCAGACCGGTGCGGCCGAGGACCCGCACGGCTGGATGCACGTGCTGGCCTAGACCCGGGCCGGCGCCCGGCGCGGCCCTTTGGCCGCCCCTGAGCCCGCATCCGGCGAGGGCCCCCGCGCGCACCGCGCGGCGGGGGCCCTCGCCGTGTGTACGGTCAGCGCCCCTGCTTGCGCCGGCGCTTGCGCTCGTCGGCCTTGGGCGAGCCGTCCGGCCCGACGAAGGCGACCAGGACATCACCGAAGGCGTAGGCCAGGCCCGCGATCCCCCTGACGACCTTGCCCAGTACGAACGCCGCCTCTTCCATTGTTCCTCCCCGTTTTTCCCCGACGTGCCGTCAGTCCACGGCAGCCATGATGTTACCGGCCGGTTCAGTGCCGGGCGTCGTTCGTTGCACGAGCGTCAGCCCCGCGTACACCGCACCGCCCACCACGCCCGACAGGACGAAGCCGCAGTCCACGCCGCCGGTCGGGGCGAGCAGCGGGCCTCGTGGAAGGGGGTCGAGACGGACAGCAGGCCCACCGCAGCGCCGAGCGCCCAGGCCGTCGTCGCCCGCGGCTCCCAGCCCGCCCGGAACGAGTAGCTGCCGCCCCGGGCGCGCCGGTTGTAGACCCGCAGCGCGTCGGCGTCGTACACACCGCGGAACGGGACATGCCCGATCAGGGTGAACGGCCCACGGAGTGCCGATGGCGGCGAGCGGCAGCACGAACGAGGTCATCGGGGACCGCGCGTCCCAGGCGAAGTGGCCGAGGAAGACGAAACCCGTCGCGATGACGGCGACGATCGGCATCCGGCTCTCCCTGGTACGCCGGTGACAATTTGAGTGTTGCTCTATGTCAACCCGGCATCTGGTCGTCGTCAATGCTTCCAGTAGCAGGAAGCTGACGGTTAGAGTGTCGTTCAAACATCTGGAGTCGGATTCGGAGATTCCGGTGTGGGTCCACCCAGAGGGAGGCGTGGTGACGTGCGACTGACCCCGACCGAGCGCGACCGGCTGCTGCTGTTCGGCGCCGCCGAACTGGCTCGCGCGCGGCGTGCCCGCGGACTCAAGCTCAACGTCCCCGAGGCGACCGCGCTGATCGCGGACACCGTCTGCGAGGCGGCGCGCGACGGCCGCAGGCTCGCCGAGGCCATCGCGGCGGCCCGCGCCGTCCTCGGCCCCGACGACGTCCTGCCGGGCGTCGCCGACATCGTGACGGAGGTCCATGTCGAGGCCGTCTTCGACGACGGGTCCCGGCTCGCGGTCGTCTCGGATCCCATCGGGGGCGGCGGCCTCGGTGAAGTGGCGCCCGGCGCAGTCCTGCCCGGCCCCGCGGACCCCGAGCCGGAGCCCGCGGTGCGGCTGGCCGTGCGCAACACCGCGGCCGTCCCCGTCAGCGTCACCTCCCACTTCCACTTCTTCGAGGCCAACCCGCGCCTCGACTTCGACCGGGCGGCGGCCTACGGCATGCGGCTCTGCGTCCCCGCCGGCTCGTCCGTCCGCTTCGACCCGGGTGGCGGGGCCGAGGTCGGTCTCGTACCGATCGGGGGCGATCGCATCGCCATCGGCTTCGCGGGCCTCGTCGACGGTCCGCTCGACGCCCCGGGCGCCAGGGCGGAGGCCCTGCGCAGAGCGGCCGCCTGCGGCTACCTCGGCGCCTCAGCGGATCCCGGTCGCGCTTCCGCGGACACGCGTGGCGCCTCCGCGGACCCCGGTCAGGCGCCGGCGGACGCGGGCAGCGCTCTCGCGGACCCGGATCAGGCCTCCTTCGACCTGCGTCGGACTGCTACCGGGACGGAGGAGGACCAGTGAGCGGCATCGACCCGCGGGAGTACGCGAGTGTCCACGGCCCGCGTGCCGGTGACCGCGTCGTACTCGGGGACTCCGGACTCGTCGTGCGCGTCGAGGCCGACTCCCAGAAGCCGGGCGACGAATTCCTCGCGGGCTTCGGCAAGACCGCCCGCGACGGACTTCACCTCAAGGCCTCCGCCGTGCGCGAGACCTGCGACGTCGTCATCAGCAACGTCCTCGTCATCGACGCCGTCCAGGGCATCCGCAAGGTGTCCATCGGTATGCGCGAGGGCCGCATCGCCGGCATCGGACGCGCCGGGAACCCGGACACCCTCGACGGCGTGGACGTCGTCGTCGGCACCGGCACGTCGATCGTCTCCGGCGAGGGCCTCATCGCCACCGCCGGTGCCGTGGACACACACGTCCACCTGCTGTCCCCCCGCATCATGGAAGCCTCCCTCGCATCGGGCGTCACGACGATCATCGGGCAGGAGTTCGGCCCTGTCTGGGGGGTCGGCGTCAACTCGCCATGGGCCCTGAAGCACGCCTTCAACGCCTTCGACGCCTGGCCCGTCAACATCGGCTTCCTCGCCCGCGGCTCCTCCTCGGGCGACGCCCCCCTCGTCGAGGCGCTCGCCGAGGGCGGCGCATCCGGCTTCAAGGTCCACGAGGACATGGGTGCGCACACCCGCGCGCTCGACACCGCACTGCGGGTCGCCGAGGAGCACGACGTCCAGGTCGCCCTGCACAGCGACGGCCTCAACGAGTGCCTCTCCGTCGAGGACACCCTCAAGGTCCTCGACGGCCGGACGATCCACGCCTTCCATATCGAGGGCTGCGGCGGCGGACACGTACCGAACGTGCTCAGGATGGCGGGCGTGCCGAACGTCATCGGCTCCTCGACCAACCCCACCCTGCCCTTCGGCCGGGACGCGGTCGCCGAGCACTACGGGATGATCGTCTCCGTACACGATCTCAAGACCGACCTGCCCGGCGACGCCGCCATGGCCCGCGACCGCATCCGCGCCGGGACGATGGGCGCCGAGGACGTCCTGCACGACCTGGGCGTGATCGGCATCACCTCGTCGGACGCCCAGGGCATGGGCCGCGCGGGCGAGACCGTGCGCCGCACCTTCGCCATGGCCGGGAAGATGAAGGCCGAGCTGGGCCCCATGGAGGGCGACGGCGAGCACGACGACAACGCACGCGTGCTGCGCTACGTGGCCAAGCTGACCATCAACCCCGCCATCGCCCACGGCCTCGCGCACGAGATCGGCTCCATCGAGAACGGCAAGCTCGCCGACATCGTGCTGTGGAAGCCGCAGTACTTCGGCGCGAAGCCGCAGCTCGTCCTGAAGGCCGGCTTCCCCGCCTACGGAGTCACCGGCGACCCGAACGCCGCCACCGACACCTGCGAGCCGCTGATCCTCGGCCCGCAGATCGGCGCCCACGGCGCGACGCCCGCGGACATCTCCGTGGCCTTCGTGTCCCAGGCCGCGGCCGCTCTCGGCGACGACAGGATGCCCACCCGTCGCCGTCGCGTCGGTGTGCGCGGCACCCGCGGCATCGGCCCCGAGGACCTGCTCCTCAACTCGCGGGTCGGCGACGTCGCCGTCGACGCGCACAGTGGACTGGTCACCCTCGACGGTGATCCGATCCGCTCGGACCCGATCGAGTCCATGTCCCTGAACCGCCTCTACTTCCTCTGAGCCCTCCTCCGGGACTTCCCGGGGACTTCTCGGGCTGCCCGGGACTCTCCGGGATTGCTCGGGACTCCCGGAATCCCTGAGCTTCCCCGGCGTGTCCCGAGACCATCCGAGTTTGCCGAGACCTTCCGCGTCTTCCCCGAGCACGACACCGTTGAGGACTAGTCATGACGTTCCGCATGCCGCCCGAGTGGGCCCCCCACGAGCGCACCTGGATGGCCTGGCCCGGCCCCAATCCGACCTTCACCAACGACGAGGAGCTCGCGGAGGCCCGCGCCGCCTGGGCCGGTGTCGCCCGTGCCGTACGCCGCTTCGAGCCGGTCACCATGGTCGTCGGGCCCGGCCAGGTCGAGGGCGCCCGCGGACTGCTCGGCGCGGACGTCGACATCGTGGAGCGCGAGCTCGACGACGCCTGGATGCGCGACATCGGCCCCACCTTCGTCACCGACGGCCGGGGCGGCCTCGCCGCCGTGGACTGGGTCTTCAACGGCTGGGGCGCCCAGGACTGGGCCCGCTGGGAGCACGACTCCAAGATCGCCCGCCATGTCGCGGACCTCATGGACGTCCCCGTCCACTCCTCGAACCTCGTCAACGAGGGCGGCGCGATCCACGTGGACGGCGAGGGGACGGTTCTGCTCACCGACACCGTGCAACTCGGCGCCGGCCGCAACCCCGGGTGGACCCGCGAGCAGGTCGAGGCCGAGATCCACGCCAAGCTCGGCACCACGAAGGCGATCTGGCTGCCGCACGGCCTCACCGGCGACTACGGCATGTACGGCACCCAGGGCCACGTCGACATCGTCGCCGCCTTCGCCGGGCCGGGCGTCGTGGTCGTGCACAGCCAGCAGAACCCGGCACACCCCGACCACGAGCGCTCCCGGACCTACGTCGACATCCTCCGCGGCCAGACCGACGCCCGCGGCCGCGCCCTGCAGGTCGTCGAGGTCCCGGCCCCGACGGTCCTCGAGGACGAGGAAGGCGACTGGGTCGACTACTCGTACATCAACCACTACCTCTGCAACGGCGGCGTGGTGCTGTGCGCGTTCGACGACCCGAACGACGAGATCGCGGCCCGCATCTTCCGCCACCTCTTCCCGGACCGCACGGTGACGCTGGTTGACGCCCGCACAATCTTCGCAGGTGGGGGCGGTATCCACTGCATCACGCAGCAGCAGCCGAAGGTCTGACCCTGCAACGGAAAAGCGTTCGAGACGGCCGCAGGTTGTGTGCCAGCCTGCGGCCATGCCCCTGATCGAGCACGACGGCCGCGACTACGCGCTCCAGATCATGTACGCCGTCCCCGACGACGCCTGGTACCTGGAGCTCCACGAGGCGGCGCGGGAGATCCACCTGGTGACCGCGATCGTGCCCGACGAAGATCCGGACCGTGAGCCCACGGTCCGCTTCGACGAGCGCGGCGGGCACCGGGACGTGCCGTACGAGGTCATGCGGTGGTTCATGGACCGGGTCGCTGCCGAGATCGAGAACAGCCGGGCCTGGATGGCCCTGGACCCGCCGCTCGTCGAGGTCGTCCGTCAGCTGCGGCAGGTGTTCCAGGGCGCCGTGAGCGAGGAGGACTTCCCGCCCCTGCTGGTGGTCCTCTCCGACCTGCTCTCCCAGCGGAACCTGGGCCTCGTCGTCGAGGGCGCCTTCGGTATCGACCGCGACGAGGCGGTCCACGCCGCGGCGTCGGCGCTGTCGTCGGCGCCGTCACCCGGGAAGCCGTCCCGCCGTGCCGTGCGGGCCCTGCGCGAGCGCATGGCCGCGGACGGCTGGACGGTCACCGACGACGGCCGATCCCCATCGGGTACAACGTACGAGTGAAGCAACCGTCCCTGGAGGCCGCCGTATGACCCCCGCGGCCCGCCGTCGCAACACCGCCCCGCCCCGCGAGGAACTGCTCGCCGCGTCCATGGCGACGATCGCCGAGCGCGGGCTCGAGGGCCTCACCATGGCGGGGCTCGGGCGCGAGGTCGGGATGAGCAGTGGTCACCTGCTCTACTACTTCCGCACCAAGGACGAGCTGCTCCTGCAGACCCTGGAGTGGAGCGAGGGCCGCCTCGGGCACGAGCGCAGTGCGCTGCTGTCCAGGCCGCTTCCCGCGCGCGAGCGGCTCGAGGCGTACGTCGATCTGTACGTGCCCGACGGCCCCCGCGACCCGCACTGGACGCTGTGGCTGGAGGTCTGGAACCGTTCCCAGAACGCGGACGACGACGCCCGTGCCCGCCAGGCGGCGATCGAGGGTGCCTGGCACCGGGACCTGGTCGCGCTGCTTGCCGAGGGCATCTCGCGCGGTGAGTTCCGCGCCGTCGACCCGGACCGCTTCGCCGCCCGCCTGCGCGCCCTGCTCGACGGCTTCAGCGTGCATGTCGCGGTCGGCATACCCGGCGCGAACCGTGCCCAAGTCCTGGCCCATGTGCGGGAGTTCATCGCGGACGCGCTCCTGTAGGCGGCGCCGGTGGTGCGGCGTGCGCACCCGTGCGGGTGTCCTCGTGCCCCGGCGCGGAGGGTGTGAAGGGCACGCGGGGGTGTGAGGGCGCCGATCGCGAAGGGGTGAAGGTGCGAAGGGGTGAAGGTGCGAAGGTGTGACGGCACGAGGGTGCGCCGCCGCGAAGGGGCGGGAGCGGCCGCGTCGAGGTTGCCCGCATCGTGAGACCGATGTCCATGCAGACGCACATATATGGCAGACTGCCACCGTGCTCGCATTCGCCATGATTATCGGCAACAGCGCGCCGGTCCGCAGTGACCACTGACAGCGGCAGCAACCCCCGCGGCAGTGGCACCGTGCCCCAGACCCGCGCGCAGACCTCTCGCACCCGCGAGGGGTTTTTTCGTTTTATGGCCTCACCCCGGCCAGAGGCGACAGGCGCGCGAAGATGGGGGCAAGTGGAGCCAGAAGTTCCGGAGCCACTCTTCCGACAGGAGTCACCACCGCCATGACCACGACAGGCAGCAGCCATGACGCCAGGCCTGACGACAGCTTCCACGTCTTCGACACCACGCTGCGCGACGGCGCCCAGCGCGAGGGCATCAACCTGACGGTCGCGGACAAGCTGACCATCGCCCGGCACCTGGACGACTTCGGCGTGGGCTTCATCGAGGGCGGCTGGCCCGGCGCCAACCCGCGGGACACCGAGTTCTTCGCCCGGGCCCGCGACGAGATCCAGTTCCAGCGCGCCCAGCTCGTCGCCTTCGGCGCCACCCGCCGCGCCGGCGGCTCGGCCGCCGAGGACCCGCAGGTCAAGGCGTTGGTCGACTCCGGGGCGCCCGTCATCACCCTGGTCGCCAAGTCCCACGACCGCCACGTCGAGCTCGCCCTGCGCACCACGCTGGACGAGAACGTGGCGATGGTCCGCGACACCGTCTCGTACCTGCGGGAGCAGGGCCGCCGGGTCTTCGTCGACTGCGAGCACTTCTTCGACGGTTACAAGGCCAACCCGGAGTACGCGAAGGCCGTCGTCCGCGCGGCCTCCGAGGCCGGCGCCGACGTCGTCATCCTCTGCGACACCAACGGCGGCATGCTCCCCGCCCAGGTCCAGGCCGTCGTCTCCACGGTCCTGGCCGACACCGGCGCCCGTCTCGGCATCCATGCCCAGGACGACACCGGCTGCGCCGTCGCCAACACCCTCGCCGCCGTCGACGCGGGCGCCACCCACGTCCAGTGCACGGCCAACGGCTACGGCGAGCGCGTCGGCAACGCCAACCTCTTCCCGGTCGTCGCCGCGCTGGAGCTGAAGTACGGCAAGAAGGTGCTGCCCGAGGGCGCGCTCCAGGAGATGACCCGGATCTCGCACGCCATCGCCGAGGTCGTCAATCTGACGCCCTCCACGCACCAGCCCTATGTGGGTGTTTCCGCGTTCGCCCACAAGGCGGGCCTGCACGCCTCCGCGATCAAGGTCGACCCGGACCTGTACCAGCACATCGACCCCGAGCAGGTCGGCAACACCATGCGGATGCTCGTCTCCGACATGGCGGGCCGCGCCTCGATCGAGCTCAAGGGCAAGGAGCTCGGCATCGACCTCGGCGGCGACCGCGAGCTGGTCGGCCGTGTCGTCGAGCGCGTGAAGGAGCGTGAGCTCAAGGGCTACACGTACGAGGCCGCCGACGCCTCCTTCGAGCTGCTGCTCCGGGAGGAGGCGGAGGGCCGCCCGCGCACCTACTTCCGCACCGAGTCCTGGCGCGCGATCGTCGAGGACCGCCCCGACGGCACCCACGCCAACGAGGCCACCGTCAAGCTGTGGGCCAAGGGCGAGCGCATCGTCGCCACGGCGGAGGGCAACGGCCCGGTCAACGCCCTCGACCGCGCGATGCGCGTGGGCCTGGAGCGGATCTACCCGCAGCTCGCGAAGCTCGAGCTGGTCGACTACAAGGTCCGCATCCTCGAGGGCCGCCACGGCACCGAGTCCACGACCCGCGTCCTGATCACGACCAGCGACGGCGGCGGCGAGTGGTCGACCGTCGGCGTCGCGGAGAACGTGATCGCGGCGTCGTGGCAGGCGCTGGAGGACGCGTACACGTACGGGCTGCTGCGGGCGGGGGTCGAACCGGCGGAGTGACGCACGCCGCTCAGCAGGAGTCCTCGGCGCGTTCCTCGAACGCGTCGCGGGACATGGCCCGGCCGTCCGGCCGGACCTGGCCGGGCCGCAGGGCTGCGACGTCCGAGGCGCGGAAGACGACGTAGCCGTGGTACGCATACGCGTCGCGGTCGGGATCGCCGAGGAACAGCTCGTACGTGTGGCCCGGCTGGAGGCGCTGCGGACCGATGCGCTTGACGCGCCACTCCGCGGGCGGGGAGAAGAGCGGGAAGTCGGCGGCTGCGCTCCGGCCGTCGGCGTCCCGGCCGGGCTCCTCCACCCGGACCGAGGCCGCATCCTGCGCCCCGCGTCCGGCGCGCCCGTGCGCGTACTTGTCGTCGGCCTGCCCGACGCCTCGACGTCGGGATCGCCCCTGAGGAGCGGGCCGCGCACGGGCCTGTCGCCGCAGGGCCGCATCAGCGCCTGGGGAGTGCCGTCCTCCGCCAGGTACACCGCCACGAGCGGCCGGGGTTCCGGAGAACGTCCGGTGAGCACCACCACCCCGGCCACCGCGGCCATCGCTCTCAGAGCCCAACGCCCCACACCCCACCCCCGTTCGAGGTGGAGTGCAGGGGCGGTGCGCTACCGCAGGTGCCATTTCTGGTTGGCGGCACCCGTGCACGACCAGATCTGGGCTCTCGCCCCGTTCGCCGACGAGTTGTCCGTGACGTCCAGGCACTTGTCGGCCGGAACGTTCACCAGGTCACCTGTCGACGGCTGCCGGCGCCACTGCTGGGCGCCGCTGCCGTTGCAGGCGTAGAGCTGGACCTTCGCGCCGTCCGCCGTCGAGCCGGCCGTCACGTCCAGGCACTTGCCGAGCGCCCGGACCGAACCGTCCGCCGCGACGACCGTCCACCGCTGGGCATCGGTGCCGTTGCAGTCGTACAGCTGGACCGGCGTGCCGTCGGCGCTTGCGCCGCCCGCGACGTCGAGGCACTTGCCGGCCAGGCCGACGAAGGACCCCGTGGCGTCCGGGGTGCCGGACGGGGTGCCCTGCCAGGTGAAGGTCGCCGAGGTCCTGCCGGGCAGCGAGTACGTGACGTGCTGACCGCCCCAGTTGATCGTGACCGTCTGCGCGGACGAGGCGTCGTTGTACGCGATGAGCGCCTTGGAGCCGTCGGGGTTGCGCCAGGCCACGTTCGGCACGGCCGAGCTCGCCGACGAGGCGATCCGGTGGGCGCCCGGCCGCACGAACTTCGTCAGATGGCCCATCGTGTAGTACTCGATCGTGAAGTCGACCTGGCCGTGCCGCGCGTCCCCGTTGTGGACGGTGACCAGTCCGTCGCAGACCCCGCAGCCTCCGTTGTGCGGACCGCGGTTCTGGTCCACGGCCAGCGACCACTTGGTCACCGACTTCGCCCAGTTACGGGTGTAGTCGATGATGTTCATCATGTCCTCGCGCTGCTGGTGGGCGATCCAGGTGCCGCCGGAGTGCTCGGTCTGGAAGGCGTCCAGCTGCGGGTACTGGTTGTGCACGTCGGTCTGCTCGGCGACGTTCCCGCCGTAGCCGTGCCAGGCGACCCCGCCGAAGTTGGGGTGGCTGCGGACCGCCGCGTCGTCCACGGTCTGGGCGGCGTACGCGTCGTACGTGTCCCAGTTCCAGTCGTGCGCGAGCACCTTCGTGGGCAGCCCGGCGGCCTGGAGCTTCGGCAGCAGCTCGTTCTTGGTGAAGTACGCGAGCCCCGAGGCGTTCCAGCTCATGGACGGGTAGCCGGAGCAGCACGTGGGCTCGTTCTGCGCGGTCACGTAGTCGACGGGGACGCCCTGGTCGCGCCACGCCTGGAGGTACTTCACGAAGTAGTTCGCGTACGTCCCGTAGTGCTCGGCCTTGAGCCAGCCGCCGTTCAGCTGTCCGCTGTCCTTCATCCAGGCCGGGGCGGTCCAGGGCGAGGCCACGAGCGTGAGCGCCGGATTGAGCTGCTCGGCCTGCTTCGTCAGCGGCAGCACGTCCTGAAGATCGTGGGCGATGGAGAACTTCGTGAGGCCCGGGTCCGTCTGCCCGGCCGGCAGGTCGTCGTACGTGTAGCCGAAGCGGGCCAGGTCCGAGCCGCCCATCGGGTTGCGGACGAAGGACAGCCCGATGCCCTCGGTGGGCGAGAAGAGCTTGCGCATCGTGTCGTCCCGGGTCGCCTGGGACAGGGCCCCGCTGCCCTTCATCAGCCAGGCGGCGGTGTCCGTGAAGGAGGCGCCGCCGCCGGTGAAGGTCTGGTAGCGCGTGTTCTCGTCGACGGTGACATTGGTGCCGGGCCCGCCGCTGCCCGGCTGGAAGGTGACGGGGGTCTGCGGCTGGAGTCCGCGGGTGACATGGCGGCCGCCGCCGTCGTCGGTGGTGGTCAGCCAGACGGTCATCTGCTCGCCGGCGGCCTGGGCGGGGGTGGCCGTCGTGAGGCCGGTCAGTCCGGCGGCGGCGAGTGCGGAGGTGAGGAGGAAGCCGGAGAGCGCTCTCCGGACGCGTGCGGGGCGTGCGGCAGATGCCATGGGTGCCATGGGCTGAAGCCCTTCTCGGCAGAGATGTGGGGGACGAGCCGTGAGTGAACTGCTGATGCGAACGTTCGTCAAGACTCTGCGCATTCATGAACTGAACACACAACGGCCGTTTCGGCCATGCGAGTTGAAGTCTTGATGCAATCCGGCCGGTGGACCGCCCCCGGACCGCCTCCCTGCTCCGCTCCTGGCCGGTCGTCGCATGCCCCTCCGGCCGGGCCCTGCATGCCCGGCCCGGCCGGGGCGCTCAGCGGTGGAGCAGGCTGTCCAGCTCGGCGGCGAACAGCTCGGTGGGATCGAAGCCCATACCGGCGAAGTGCCCTGCGAGTTCCAGGGACAGGGTGCCGTGCAGGCGGCTCCAGAAGGTGAGGGCTCGCCGCAGAACCGGGGCCGGGGCGGGGTGGCCGCCGTCCCACTGCCGGTGCTGTTCGAGGTGCGCGTCGAATGCCGTTTCCTCGCTCTCGGCCGACGGTACGGCCGCGCACGCGTCGAGCAGGGTGGCCATGATCTCGGCGGCGATCGCGGTGACGTCGTCCGGCGCGTGGTAGCCGGGCACGGGCGTGCCATAGATGAGGAAGTACCGCTGGGGATCCTCGAGCGCCCAGTGGCGCATCGCGTGCGCGAGCCCCGCGAGGTCGGCGCCCTCGGCGGCGGCGGCACGGAAGGTGTCGGCCAGGCTGCGGTAGGCGTCGGTGACGAGTTCGGTGATCAGCTCGTCGCGGCTGCCGAAGTAGCGGTAGAGCGCCGGCCCCGTCATTCCCATCTGCTTGGCGACGGCGTTGAGGGACAACGCGGATGCCCCCGCGTCGGCGATCTGCTTCCAGGCGTGTTCCTTGATCTCGGCCCGCACCTGTGCCCGGTACCGGTCCCGTGGGGACTCCGCGTTCCGTGCCACGCTCACCACCTTCTCCGCGTCACTTTGTTAGAGGCTATCACTCACGATACATCCTATAAAAAACATTCCGGCATCTGCTTGAGGCGTCGCCATGCAGGCTGGTTACAGCTTCTAACTGTAGTGACTATGTCTAACGGGAGGTTTGTGGTGAGTGCAACAGAGCGCATCGAGGTGGTTCTGCCGGGCAAGGTCGAGCCCGAGGGGCTGGAGTTCCGCCGCGGTTCGGTCCCCGTCCCCGGCGAGGGTCAGGTCGTCGTCCGCATGGAGGCGACCGGAGTGTCCTTCGCCGAGCAGCAGATGCGACGAGGCCGCTATTACGACCAGCCGCCCTTCCCCTTCGTCCCCGGCTACGACCTGGTCGGCACCGTCCACGCGACTGGCGCCGGTGTCGAGAACGGCCTGGTCGGCAAGCGGGTGGCGGCACTGACGAAGACCGGCGGCTGGGCCAGCCATGTGCTGCTCGACGCGGCGGACGTGGTCGAGGTCCCCGAGGGCGTCGGCGCCGCCGAGGCGGAAACCGCCGTGGTCAACGGCATCACCGCCTGGCGGATGCTGCACCGCAAGGCCCGCATCCGATCCGGCCGGACGATCCTGGTCCACGGCGCCAACGGCGGAGTGGGCTCAATGCTCGTGGGACTCGCCCTCGCCGCCGGGGTACGGGTCATCGGCACCGCCTCCGCCCGCCACCATGACACTCTGCGCGCACTGGGCGTGACCCCCATCGACTACCGAGCCGAGAGCATCCCCGCCCGGGTGCGAGAACTCGCGCCCAGCGGTGTGGACGCGGTCTTCGACCACGTGGGCGGCCGCAGCCTCACCGACTCCTGGGGTCTCCTCGCCCCCGGCGGCACCCTCGTCTCGTACGGCAGCGCCGCCACCCGGGACGACACCGGCTCGAAGCAGTGGCCCGTGCTGAAGCTCCTGGGCCGAGTGTGGATGTGGAACGCCCTGCCCAACGGTCGCAGCGCCTATTTCTTCAACGTCTGGGCGGGCAAGGCCTTCTCCAAGCGCCGCTTCCGCGCCCGCCTGCGGGCCGACCTCACCGAGGTCTTCACGGCCTTGCAGCGCGGCGACATCAGCGCGGCAGTCGCAGCCGAGCTGCCCCTGACCCAGGTCGCCGAAGCCCTGCGCCTGGCCGAATCCGGCACGGTCAGCGGAAAGGTCGTCCTGGTCCCGTAGTCGCGCCACGACCACCCCGTGGAACCCCATCACCTGCCCGCTCACCGCACACCCACAGGAGAGTCCATGATCGCCACACCGCTCGCAAAGGCCGCAGCCGTACCCGCCGCACTCATACTGACCGCCTCCCCGGCAGCGGCCCACCACCCGATCGGCATCGACACCAGTGCCCCCGTGATCACCCGCGACGACATCGTCATTCACGCGCCCCTGAGCCGGATCTGGAAGATCCAGACCGACGTCGAAGCCTGGCCCACCTGGCAGCCCGACGTCACCGAGGTGACCAAGGAGACCCGTGGCCCCTCCGGGAGGGCTCCGTCTTCCGCTGGTCCGTCCACGGCCTCCAGAGCATCACCTCAGCGGTCAAGCAGGCCTGGCCCGAACGCCGCATCGTCTGGGGCGGCCCGGCCCAGGGCATCACCGCCGTACACGTGTGGACCTTCCACAGCGAACGCGACGGAGTCCACGTCCGCACGGAGGAGTCATGGTCGGGCGACCCGGTCGAGGTGAACACCCCTGCTCTGCAGAAGGCCTTGGACGCGTCACTGTCCGACTGGCTTCACCACCTCAAGGCGAAGGCCGAGGAGGACTGAAAGCCGCCGGCGCCCCACCGGATCCGACCGGCGGCCTGGTGATCAGCCGCTCATCAGGAACTATGTCCTTATTTGCCACCCTCGGGTAGCTTCGTGATATGAGGACTAGGCCGTTCACGTGGTTGTCGGCCCTCGCCGGGCTGGCGCTCTTCCTGCTGTTGGCCCTGGCCCCTGGCGCGAGCGCCCGGGCCACGGGTATCTCCGACGCGGCCGAGGCCCTGAAACAGGGCCCCGTCTACGTCGACCCGGGCGCCCGGTCCCAGCTCTCCGAAGCGGATGAGAAGGCCCTCGCGCAGAAGATCGAGGACGCGGACAAGCCCGTATTCATCGCCGTACTCCCCGAGAGCGCGGCCTTCCCCGCGGACAGCGTCCTGCGTGACCTGCGCACCGCGACGGGGATCACCGGGCTGTACGGAATCCGTCTCGGCGACCGCTTCGACGCGGGCGCGGACCGTGCCGTGATGCCGGCCAACGCCGTGCAGAACGTCGTGGCCGGGGTGGACACCCCCGGCACCGACGCAGCCACCCAGCTCAACAACTTCGTCGACCAGGCCCTGCCGACCGTCAACGGCACCGCCCCGGCCGGCTGGAGTTCAGGCTCCGACACCGGCGGCGCCAACACCGGCTCACTGATCGCGCTCGCCACGGTCCTGGCCGCGGGCGGCGCGGGCGCGTACGCCGTCGTCCGCCGCAACCGCCGCAAGCGCGCCGAGGAGGAGGGGGCCGCGCTCGACAAGCTCCGCGTCGTTGTGGACGAGGACATCACCGCGTACGGGGAGGAACTCGACCGGCTCGACTTCCACCCGTCCGAGCGCGGCGCCGACGACGCGATGCGCGCCGACTACGAGCGCGCCCTCGACTCGTACGACAACGCGAAGTCCGCCATGGCCTCGGCCCGGCACCCGCACGACGTCCGTCCGGTCACCGAGGCCTTGGAGGAGGGCCGCTTCTCGCTCGCGGTCCTCGCCGCCCGCCGCGAGGGCACCCCGCTCCCGGAGCGCCGCGCCCCCTGCTTCTTCGACCCGGCCCACGGCCCCTCCACCACCGACATGACCTGGACGCCCTTGGGCGGTTCCGTCCGCGAGGTCCCGGTCTGCGCGGCCGACTCCGCCCGCCTGGCCGACGGCAAGGACCCTCTCGCCCGCCAGGTCGCAACCGATTCCGGCCCCCGCCCCTACTGGGAGGCCGGCCCCGCCTACGGCCCCTGGGCCGGCGGCTACTTCGGCGGCGGCCTCCTGCCGGGCCTCCTGGTGGGCACGCTGCTCGGCAGTGCCCTCTCGACCCCGGCCTACGCGGCCGAGTACGGCGGCGGCGACTTCGGCGGCGGAGACTTCTCCGGTGGGGACTTCAACGCCTCGGACTTCGGCGGCGGCTTCGGAGGTGGCGACTGGGGCGGCGGCGGTGGCTTCGATGCAGGAGGAGGCTTCTGATGCGTACCAAGAAGTGGAACCTCGAGATCGTCATCACGGAGAGCGACCGCACGACCGTGGCCGAGGCCCGCCTCCGCGGCCAGAACGACGAACTGATCGTCGGCGAGGGCACGGCCCACCGCAACCGCACCGACCCGGACATGCCTCACATCGGCGACGACCTCGCGGTCGCGCGGGCCCTGAGCGGTGTCAGCCACGAGCTGCTCCACGAGGCGGCGTCGGAGATCGAGACCCGGACGGGGGAGCGGGTGGGGCGGCTGCGCGCGTCGTAGCCCTGGGCCTCGTCTTCGGGCTGGGGCATCCGGCGAGGGCCCCGCGCGCACCGCGCGGCGGGGGGCCTGATCGGACGACCGAAGAACGGCCACCGCCCGGCGAGGCGCCGTCGGCCCTGCGCGGTGGGCTCAGCGACCACGCCACGGGTGGATCTTCTCGGAGTGTGGCACATACTTCGGGCTGTGGATCTACGACCGGAACTGCTGCCCCCGCCTGTGAGCCGCAGGCGGATCGACGAGTTGAGCGCCGAGATCGATCGGATCGCTGACCTGGGCGGCGACCGTTCAGAGGACGCGGAGGAGGCGATCCGGGCCTTCAATGCGACGACCGGCCACGACTATGTGGCCCTCGACTTCGCCGAGTACGAAGGAAGCAGGACTCTGGAGGAGTTCGCCAGGGAAGCGGCCCGGCCGGCACACCCCCGGGTAGCGGACATCACGAGGGACGAGCTCGTCGAAGTCGTGCAGAGAGTCCTGGCGGCCGGTCCCGAGAGCGACTACTACCTGCTGCTCCTCAAGGCGAACGTGTCGCATCCGGGGGTCGGTGACCTGATCTTCCACCCCTCGGACGACTTCCAGGACGCGTCCGCGGAGGAGATCGTCGACGAGGCCCTGAGGCACCGGCCGATCGTGCTCTGAGCCGCGAGCGGGAGCCGACCGCTCAGCTGGTCAGGGCGATCACGGCGGCGCAGCCGAAGAACATCACGGAGTCGGACGAGGCCACGAGGATGGGGGCCGATCGCCGGCTCGGGCCAGGTGCGCGCCTCGACGTCTCCCTCGGGGCACGTTCAGCGGTGCCCGACGATGTTCACCACGCGGCCGTTCGGGTCCCGCACGAAGAAGCGCCGCACGCCCCATTCCTCGTCCTGGAGCGGATGCACGATCTCGGCGCCGCGGGCGGTCATGGCCGCGTGGCCCGCGTCGACGTCGTCCACCTCGATGCTCATGTCCGGGACGACGGGCGCGGTCTTGTCGCCGGTGGAGAACGTGATCTGGGCGGTGGGGTTGTCGGGCGAGGTGAGGGTCATGACCCAGCCGTGGTTCATGACCTCCTCGAAGCCGAGGAGGCCGTAGAACGCGCGGCTCTCGTCCATGGCCCGCGAGGGAATGTCCGGGACGACGCGACGAGCGGACATCAGCGCTCGGAGACGAAGGCGGCCCAGGTGGCGGGGGAGACCGTGAGGACGGGGCCGTCGGGGGTCTTGGAGTCGCGGATGTGGACGGCGGAGGAGTTGGCCGCGACCTCGACGCAGTCGCCGCCTTCGCTGCCGCTGTAGCTGGACTTGAACCAGTTGAGGTCTGCTGCGTGGGTCATGTCTCTCCTAGCAGGGTGTCCAGCAGGCGGATGCTCTCCTTGGGGGAGAGGGCCTGCGAACGCAGCATCCCATACTTCTGTTGATAGGCACTGACCTCATCTGGATCATCGACGAGGAAGCTGATTCGCTGCGCCTCGATGTAGGCGAGATGGTCGTGGTCGGGGGTCTCCAGCAGCACCATCGGGCCGTCGAGACCCGCGTGGACGTCCCGGTCGGTCGGCATGATCTGCAGCCCGAGGAAGGGGAGTTCGGCGCAGCGGCGCAGATGCTCGTTCTGCAGGCGAAGGACATCTCGCCCTCCGATGGGGCGGTGAAGGATGGACTCCTCCAGCAGGAAGTTCACCATCGGCCGGGGCTTGCGCTGGAACAGCTTTTGGCGGTCCAGCCGAGCATGGACCCACTCCTCCAACTGGTCGTCGTCCAAGGGTGGGTAGAGGCTGGTGAAGACCGCCCGCGCGTACTCCTCGGTCTGCAGGAGGCCAGGCACGACCTGTGCCTGATACGAAAGACAGGTCAGCGCTTCCTGTCGTGCTCCACGAAGTCCTGTGCGAACGCCGGGAATCGCTCACGCTCCGGCACCTTCTCCACGGCGATCTGCAAGGCCCTCTTGGTGTCGAGCAGCTCGTCGAGGGCGATCGCCAGGTCGAGCTTCAGCGGTCTGCGGCCCTGTTCGATCGATGCGATCGTGTCCTCGCCCACGCAGAACTGCGTGGCCAGCGCCGCCTGGGTCATCCGTGCCTCCTTGCGGAAGCCGGCGAGCTGGGCGCCGATCACGTGCCAGGACGTGATCCTCTTGTTGCGTTGTGCTAGGTGCATGGAACTGCCCTTCCCCGTCACAAGTCGTTGGCGACCCGTCACGAGCCGTACAAATCAGCTGTACGGCCTGACGCACTGATCAACGATAGTGACGTGCTGTGACAGTGCGTGCATGAACAACGAAACCCAACTCCCGCTCCTCCGCGAGGCGTTCTACCGGCGCGAACGCCGATCCGTACCCGCGGCCCGGGAGTTCGCCGCGCGGGCGCTCGCCGACTGGGGCGTGACCGGGCGTGCCGACGATGTACTGCTCTGTGTGAGCGAGCTGGCGACCAATGCGCTGGTGCACGGGGTGCCGCCCGGGCGTGGGTTCCGGCTGCACCTGTGGCTGGGCGAGGTGTTGCGCGTGGAGATGCACGACAGCGGCGGCGGAGAGGTCCGGGCGCCCATGCCTGACGCCGACGCCGACGCCGACGCCGACGCCGACGCCGACGCCGACACAGGCACCGCTGCCGAGGGCGGGCGAGGGCTGCTGCTCGTCGGGGCGCTTGCCGACAAGTGGGGGGTGGGGGAGCGGAACCCGGGGAAGATCGTGTGGTGCGAGTTCGCGGACCCCGGCCGGACCTCGTAGCTCAGGCGTAGCGGTCGAAGAGGGCCTGGATGTAGTCCTCCAACCGCACCGCGAGCAGGGCCGGGGTCAGGTCGACGCGGCCCAGTTCGCGCCATGGGACGGCGACCTTTTCCGCGTCCGGGGCGAAGGCGAGGGCGTTGAGCAGGCGCCAGTACAGGTGGGCGCCGGCGGACTCGGTGAGGCTGCCGCCCGCCGTGACGTAGTGGTCGGCGAAGCGCAGGCCGGCGGATGCGCCGTGGAGGAGGGCGAGGGTGGTGGAGCAGTGCGCCACGTCGAGGTCGGCCGGGCCCCATGAGGTCTCCACCCAGTCGACGACGCCGGTGATCCGTAGGCCGTCGCCCTCGCCGCTGAAGAGGACGTTGCCGGGGTGGAAGTCGCGGTGCA
Organism: Streptomyces sp. NPDC001970; assembly: GCF_053594115.1. Classification (NCBI taxonomy): domain Bacteria; kingdom Bacillati; phylum Actinomycetota; class Actinomycetes; order Kitasatosporales; family Streptomycetaceae; genus Streptomyces; species Streptomyces sp. NPDC001970. Next base: position 244,309 of record NZ_JBSFDW010000007.1, read on the forward strand.
GGAAGCAGGCCCTGTGGGCCGGGGCCTCTTTGCGGATGACGTCCACGGCGCGGTGCCACAGGCCGGGGCGGTCGGTGGATTCGGGGAGCGGTACGCGTTCGGGCGCGGTCCACGCCTGGTAGTCGCGGGGGCGGGCACCCGCGGGAACGCGGACCCGGTGGATGCGGACCAGTTGCCGGGCCAGGAGTTCGGCCCTCCGGCCGGCTCCCTCCTCGGTCAGCCGCACGGTGCCGGGCAGCAGCGACATCAGCAACGAGGGGTGGTCGCAGTGCGCCGCGGTTGCGTCGACGTCGTGGAGTGCGGCCGCCGGGATGTCCGTACCGGCGAGCAGGCGCAGGATGTCGGCCTCGCGGGTGAGGAGACCTTGCGCGTGGCGGACGTAGAAGGGCTTGACGAAGGACCGGAGGACCAGCGAGTGACGCGGTTCCTGAGTTCGACAGGGGGCGTCGGGGACGGAGATGTGCAGTCGCCGCATCTCCGATGTCCAGCCGCCGCGCAAGCGCTCGACGGCGTCGAGGGAAGCGCCCGCCGGCAGGGTCTTCTCCACCCAGGCACGGGTGTTGGCCCAGCCTTGATCGTCGACTTCGCCCCCAACCATGCGGGCAGCCTGTCCATCTGCTGCGGAGGGCCCTCCGTCCGGCGGGAGCTCGCCGTTGCTCATGCTGCCGCGAGGAGCACGTGATCGGAGACGCCCCGCCGGCGTCCGTCGCCGAGGTCGAGAAGAAGGCCGAAGCTTGTGCGTGCCGCGGAAAGCCTTCTACCTCGACGGGACCCGGTACGAGGGGGAGGGGCCCAAGGGCGCGAGGCCCCGAGACCCCGGAGCGCCCGAGCGCCCGCCACTCCGATGGGGGGGGGAGTGACGGGCGCGCTCTGGGGGGGCGCACCCTACGGGGTGCGCGGGGACCTGGTGATCAGGCCGCGGCCTTGATGGCCGAGATGTCGAAGGTCAGCTTCACCTTGTCGCTGACCATCACGCCGCCGGTCTCCAGCGCCGCGTTCCACGTCAGGCCCCACTCGGACCGCAGGATCTCCGCGGCGCCCTCGAAGCCGACGCGCTCGTTGCCGTAGGGGTCCGTCGCCGTGCCGTTGAACTCCAGGTCGATGGAGAGCGGGCGGGTGACGTCCTTGATGGTGAGGTCACCGCTGATGCGGTACTTGTCGCCGCCGAGCTGCTCGGCCCGCGTGGAGCGGAAGGACATGACCGGGAACTGCTCGACGTCGAAGAAGTCGGCGCTGCGCAGGTGGCCGTCGCGGTCGGCGATGCCCGTGTCGATGCTGGCGAGCTTGACGTCGATGACTGCGTTGGAGGCGGCCGGGTTCGAGCCGTCGAGCCGCAGCGAGCCCTCGTGGTCGCTGAAGGAGCCGCGGACGTTGGTGACCATGGCGTGACGGACGGTGAAACCGATGCTGCTGTGGGCCGGGTCGATGGTGTATTCGCCGGTCAGAGCGGCGAGTGCCGGCTCCACCTTGCTCGGGGCGGCGGTGGTGGCGGTCTCGTTCTTGCGGTTGAACAGGCCCATGACTACTCCTCGGGAATGCTTGTGGACGGGCGGGGAGTGACCTTCCCGGCCACTCGTTGAATCTTCAACGAGAAGCACCGTATCCGCATTCCCTTAAAGTTTCAACATCTTCGGACGGTGACCCGAGAACTCGGTCCGCTTGGACTGAAGGAAGGTGTTCTTGGACTGCGCGCGCCGCTGCCGTCCGACTTCGTTGACCGTGCCGACGCGCCCCCGCTACCCAGGCACCATGTCGCTCACCAAGAGATCCCGTGCCGCGTGCGTGACCGCCGCCGCCACGGCCGTCCTCCTCTCCGTGGTGGGGCCCGTGCACGCCGCACCGCAGCCGGCCGGGCCCGCCGTGCTCACCTCGGGGCAGCTCGCCGTCGCCGTCGCCGCCGACTTCCCGCGGGTGCTCTCGTACACCGACCGGGCCACCGGCGCCCGCCTCCTCGGCAGCACCCGCCCCGTCACCGAGGTCACGATCAACGGCACCGCGCAGCCCGTGCGGCTGAAGGCCGCGCCCGCCGTGCGCGAGGCGAGCGCCGCGTACACGCTCACCTTCCCCGGCCTGCCCGGCGTCGAGATCGACACGACGCTCTCCGTGTCCGGGCGGGCCACCACCTTCAAGGTGACGGCCGTCCGGGACACCGAGGACTTCAGGGTCGGCACCATCGACATACCGGGGCACGACCTGGTCTCGGTCGGGAGCGCGGACACGGGGGCCGCCACCGCGTTCACGAAGCTCGACCCCGACTCGACGAAGACCGCCGACGTCTTCGGTACGATCACGGACGCGACGGCCCCGGAGACCGCCGCCGTCGGCGGCTCGTACGCCATCGTCAACACGGCCGCGCTCGCCGCCGCAGTCGAGTCGAACTCCAGCTACGACAAGCCCTCGGGTGCCACGAACGGTGACGACGCCCGCTTCTGGCACCAGGCCCGCAAGGACGCCGACGGCAGCATCCGGGTCGGTGTGTGGTCCGGCCAGTGGACCTACCGCGGCGCCGACGCGCCGCAGCCCGAGAGCGGCAAGGACCTGCCCTGGGCCAAGGTCGTCGTCACCCCCGACGCCGGCGACGGGAAGACCGACTGGCAGGACGGCGCCGTGGCCTTCCGGAGCATCGCCGTCACCGCGCCGGGCAGCAAGGACACCCCCGGCCGCGTCGTCACCCACATCCCGTTCAACTTCGCGAGCCAGGCCACCCACCCCTTCCTCCGCACCCTCGACGACGTCAAGCGGATCTCGCTCGCCACGGACGGCCTCGGGCAGCTCGCCGTCCTCAAGGGGTACGGCTCCGAGGGGCACGACTCCGCCCACCCCGACTACGGCGGCAACTACAACAAGCGCGCGGGCGGCCTCGCCGACCTCAACAAGCTGCTGACGAGCGGCAAGAAGTGGGGCGCGACCTTCGGGGTGCACGTCAACGCCACCGAGTCGTACCCGGAGGCCAGGAACTTCAGCGAGACCCTCGTCGACAAGACCAAGCCCGGCTGGAACTGGCTCAACCAGAGCTACTACATCGACCAGCGGCGGGACCTCGACAGCGGTGACCTCGCCCGGCGCTTCCAGCAGCTGCGCGACGAGACCGACCCCAATCTGAGCTTCCTCTACATCGACGTCTACTACACGCACGGCTGGATCGCCGACAAGACGATCCAGGCCGTGCAGGCGCAGGGCTGGAACGTCGGCACGGAGTGGTCCGACAAGTTCGAGCGGGCCTCGCTCTGGTCCCACTGGGCCAACGACCTCAACTACGGCGGCGCCACCAACAAGGGGCTGAACTCGCAGATCATCCGCTTCATCCGGAACGGCGAGAAGGACGTCTGGAACAACCATCCGGTCCTCGGGCAGACCGCACTCGAGGACTTCGAGGGCTGGACCGGCGAGACGGACTGGACCACGTTCTACGCCAACATCTGGGAGAAGAACCTGCCCGCCAAGTTCCTCCAGCAGCAGAGGATCACGCGCTGGGACGGGAACGACATCACGCTCACCGGCGGCCTGCGCGGCACCGTCGAGGACGGCCGGCGCACGTTCCACGACCATGGGCGCAAGGTCCTCGACGGAGACCGCTACCTGCTTCCGTGGGACGGCGGCAAGAAGCTGTACCACTACAACAAGGCCGGAGGCACGAGCAGTTGGGCCGTGCCCGGCAACGCGTCGTACACCGTCTACAAGCTCACCGACAACGGCCGCGTGAAGACCGGCACCGTACGCCCCGCCGACGGCCGGGTCACCCTCGACGCCGAGGCCGGGCAGCCGTACGTCCTCCACCCGGACCGCGCCCCGCAGCAGGCCGTGCCCGGCTGGGGCGAAGGCACCCGCGTCGACGACCCCGGCTTCAACGACACCGGGCTCACCGGCTGGACCAGGACCGGCACCGTCACCCGTGAGACCGACGACCACGGGCGCAACGCGGCCGAGCTCACCGGCACGGCCCCCGCCGCGGTCTCCCAGCGCATCGACGGACTCCGGGCGGGCAAGCGCTACACCGCCTCCGCCCTGATCGAGGTCGAGCCGGGCAAGCAGCGGCGCACGACCCTGAGCATCGGTGGGCGGTCCGTCACCGTCGAACGCTCCACGGTCGAGGACCAGGTCGCCGCGTCCGACCGGCACGGCAGCCACTTCCAGCGCGCCAAGGTCAACTTCACGGCACCGGCCAACGGCGCCACGACCCTCAGGATCGAGGCCGCGCAAGTCTCCGACGGGTCGGCGGCGACCGTCCGGGCCGATGACGTCAGGATCGTCGAGAACGCCCCCGCCACCAAGCCCGGGACGGTCGTGTACGAGGACTTCGAGGCCGTCGACCAGGGCTGGGGGCCGTTCCTGAAGGGGGACGCGGGCGGTTCCACCGACCCCCGTACGCACATCGCGCAGCTCCACGCCCCGTACACACAGGCCGGGTGGAACGGAAAGCTCATCGACGACGTGCTCGTCGACGCCGCCGGCGGCTCGGAGTCCCTCAAGGCCCACGACGAGAACACCGGTCTCGTCTACCGGACCGCTCCCTGGACCGTGCCGATGACCAACGGGCACAGCTACAAGGTCGAGTACGACCACCAGTCGAGCCACGCGGGCGCCTACGAGTGGGTCACCGGCTACGACCGGGCCGGCGGCGGCTCCGTCGAGACCCGCCGCACGCCGATCGGACAGCAGGGGGCACCTCCCAGCGGTAGCTGGGGGAGCACCAGCGGGCACTTCACGGAGACCGTCACCGCGGGCTGCGGCGACACCTGGACCGGGCTGCGCAAGCGCGGGGACGCTCCCGAAGGGGCGGACTTCGTCCTGGACGGGTTCACGGTCACCGACCTGGGCCCGGCCGCGCAGGCGCCTGCCTGCGGCACGCTGAGCGTGGACGCGGCGGCCGAGACGCTGGAGCCGGGAGCGGCCAACGAGGTCACGTCCGTCTTCACCAACGACGAGGCGACTGCGGCCACCGACGTCTCGCTGAGCCTGACGCTTCCCGAAGGATGGACGGCGGAGCCCGCGGGGCCGATGTCCTTCGCCTCGGTCGCGCCCGGCGCCGAGGCGACGGCCACCTGGCAGGTGACCCCGCCGGTGGACGCCAAGTACCAGACGTACGCCGTGGGTTCGCGCGCCACGTACTCGGTCGCCGGCTCGGCACGGGCCCTCGAGGCCACCACGTCTGTATGCACCCTCCCGCCACCGCCCACCAGTGACGCCTGGGCGAGCGACCTCGACTGGACGGCCGCCGAGAACGGCTGGGGGCCGGTCGAGCGGGACCGCTCCAACGGTGAGACGGGCACGGGCGACGGAAGCCCGCTGAAGATCGGCGGAGTGTCGTACGCCAAGGGCCTCGGCACCCACGCCCCGGCCAAGATCCGCTACTACCTGGGCGGCAAGTGCACCTCCTTCACGGGGGAGGTGGGCGTGGACGACGTCCAGACGTCACGCGGCAGCGTGCAGTTCAGCGTCACCGCCGACGGTACGGAGAAGGTCGCGTCGCCGGTGCTGAAGGCCGCGGACGCCGCCTGGACGCTGAGCGCCGACGTCACGGGGGCCGGATACGTCGAGCTCGTCGTCCTCGACGGCGGCGACGGGAACGGCAACGATCACGCCGACTGGGGGAGTGCGCGCTTCCACTGCGCGCCCTGAGACCGGGGGAATGCTCGTGCCCCGCACCCGGCCCGGGTGCGGGGCACGAGCGCTGTCCGGGTGCGGTGGAGGCGACCCCTCATGGGCCGATCCGGTGAACGCCTCGTAGGCCTGTTTCCTGGTGCCGGGCGCCTCCCGGAGAGCCGTCACCGCCGGCGCGGCCGACCCCCGTGGGCTGGAGATCCTCGACAACACCGCCGGCCGTCAGGCCGCCGCCGTCCCGTCCCTCGGACTCACGGCCGCGAACTTCCGGCAGCCCGGTACGGTGGGCACTCTCGCATCGGCCCTCACGAGCACGCTCGGCCGCACCCGGAGCGGCGTGACGACACGCTGCGTGAGTGAACCTCCGCATTCCGGGCAGCCGGAACTCGGCCGGGATCGCCCCGGGCAACGAGTGATCGGCCGCGATCCGTCAGGCGGGGCTGCTGCCGCCGGCAGTGCCCTGCGGCTGCGCAGCCCCCCGGGCGCCGCGGGCGCCACTCCTCGCCGTCAGGTGGCCATTGGCTGACGAGCGGATGACGTCCTTGTCGGACCCCGACAATCCGGGGCAGTCCCCGGCTGGTACTTCGCCTGTGCCGCGCAATGGTTCTGTCCGGGGGTGACAGGAGAACGGTCGCGAGACTGTACGGAGTCAACGGCAGGATTTTCTTGTTCGGGTCCGTAGGGTCGGTACATGACCGTTTTGGACGAGACCACCGGCGAGCCGACCGACGCGCGAGGGCGCGTGGCCGAGCTGCACGCCCTTCGCGAAGAGGCCCGCCGTGGACCCAGTGACCGGGCGACGGAGGCGCAGCACGCCAAGGGCAAGCTGACCGCGCGTGAGCGGATCGAGCTGCTGCTGGACGAGGGTTCGTTCCGTGAGGTCGAGCAACTGCGCCGGCACCGGGCGTCCGGTTTCGGCCTGGAGGCGAAGAAGCCCTACACCGACGGCGTGATCACGGGCTGGGGAACGGTCGAGGGCCGGACGGTCTTCGTCTACGCGCACGACTTCCGGATCTTCGGCGGCGCGCTGGGCGAGGCCCACGCCACCAAGATCCACAAGATCATGGACATGGCCATCGCGGCCGGTGCCCCGCTGGTCTCCCTGAACGACGGTGCCGGCGCCCGGATCCAGGAGGGCGTCTCCGCCCTCGCCGGATACGGCGGCATCTTCCAGCGCAACACCAAGGCCTCCGGTGTCATCCCGCAGATCAGCGTGATGCTCGGCCCGTGCGCGGGCGGCGCGGCCTACAGCCCGGCGCTGACCGACTTCGTCTTCATGGTCCGCGAGACCTCGCAGATGTTCATCACCGGACCGGACGTCGTCAAGGCGGTCACCGGTGAGGAGATCACCCAGAACGGGCTCGGCGGCGCCGATGTGCACGCCGAGACGAGCGGTGTGGCGCACTTCGCGTACGACGACGAGGAGACCTGCATCGCCGAGGTGCGGTACCTGCTGTCGATGCTGCCGCAGAACAACCGCGAGAACCCGCCGCACATGCAGACCGAGGACCCGGCAGACCGCCGCTCCGACGTGCTGCTCGACCTCGTGCCGGCCGACGGCAACCGTCCGTACGACATGCACCAGGTCATCGAGGAGCTCGTCGACGACCGCGACTACCTGGAGATCCACGAGCGCTGGGCGCGCAACATCATCTGCGCCCTCGCCCGGCTCGACGGCCAGGTCGTCGGCATCGTCGCCAACCAGCCGCAGACGCTGGCCGGCGTGCTCGACATCGAGGCGTCCGAGAAGGCCGCCCGTTTCGTGCAGATGTGCGACGCTTTCAACATCCCGATTGTCACGCTGCTGGACGTGCCGGGATTCCTGCCCGGCGTCGACCAGGAGCACGGCGGCATCATCCGCCACGGAGCCAAGCTGCTGTACGCGTACTGCAACGCGACCGTGCCCCGGATCTCGCTGATCCTGCGCAAGGCCTACGGCGGCGCGTACATCGTGATGGACTCCCAGTCCATCGGCGCCGACCTCACCTACGCCTGGCCGACGAACGAGATCGCGGTGATGGGTGCCGAGGGCGCCGCCAACGTCATCTTCCGCCGGCAGATCGCCGACGCCGAGGACCCCGAGGCCATGCGCGCCCGCATGGTCAAGGAGTACAAGGCCGAGCTCATGCACCCCTACTACGCCGCGGAGCGCGGACTGGTCGACGACGTCATCGACCCGGCCGAGACGCGCGAGGTGCTCATCCGCTCCCTCGCCATGCTCCGTACCAAGCACGCCGACCTGCCGTCCCGCAAGCACGGCAACCCCCCGCAGTAACCCACGAGGAGAACGCTGCAGATGACCACCTCCGCCGAGTCCCTGCTCCGGGTCGAGAAGGGCCACGCCGACCCCGAGGAGCTGGCCGCGATCACCGCGGTCCTGCTGGCCCGTGCCGCCGCGCAGCCGTCCGCGCCGGCCGGCCGCGGCCGCAGCACGGCCGGCTGGCGTCGGCTGGAGCGCCAGTCCGGCTTCCGCGCCCCGCACAGCTGGCAGGGCTGACGCCGTACCGACCACCGAGACCCCGCTGCTCCCTCCCAGGGACGGCGGGGTCTCGGCGTGCGTGCCGCGAACGTCCAGCGGCCCGGCGTGTCCGTCTCCGTCCGCAGGCTCCGACGGGCTTCGAGGCGTCGCGCAACGAGAAGGCCCCGCACTCCAGCCGGAGTGCGGGGCCTGCACCGTGTACGGGACCGGTACGGCGACGGCCTACCGAAGACGTGCCATCAGTGCGTGCTCGACGAGGGTGATGAGGGCGCTCTTGGCGTCCGCGCGGTGGCGGGCGTCGGTGGTGATGATCGGGGTGTCGGGCCCGATCTGCAGCGCCTCGCGGACCTCGTCGGGCGTGTAGGGCTGATGTCCCTCGAAGCCGTTGAGAGCCACGACGAAGGGCAGTCCGCTGTTCTCGAAGTAGTCGACCGCGGGGAAGCAGTCCGCGAGACGGCGGGTGTCCACCAGCACCACGGCGCCGATGGCGCCCCGGACGAGGTCGTCCCACATGAACCAGAACCGGTCCTGTCCGGGCGTGCCGAACAGGTACAGGATGAGGTCCTGGTCCAGGGTGATGCGGCCGAAGTCCATGGCCACCGTGGTGGTGGTCTTGCCCCCGGTGTGGGTGAGATCGTCGATGCCCGCGGATGCGGACGTCATCACGGCCTCGGTACGCAGCGGGTTGATCTCCGAAACGGCGCCGACGAACGTGGTCTTGCCCACGCCGAAGCCGCCCGCCACCACGATCTTCGCGCTGGTGGTTGAGCGGGCTGCACCGCCGCTAGAGCTTGCGAAGTCCACTGAGCACCCTTTCGAGCAGTGTCACGTCTGGCTGGCCGCCGGCGGACTCGTCGCCGCCGGGCTGGTGAATGGCGACAAGTCCGGCCTCCGCCAGGTCGGCTACGAGGATCCGGGCAACGCCGAGGGGGATGGAGAGAAGTGCCGAGATCTCGGCGACCGACTTGATCTCGAAGCACAGTCGGCAGATCCGCTGGTGCTCGGGCAACTGCCCTTGCAGCCGCACGGGATCGGCCGTGGTACTGACCAGCGCCTCGATGGCGAGCTGGTAGCGCGGCCTGGTCCGGCCACCGGTCATCGCGTACGGACGCACCAATGGGTTGTGGTTGCCCGACGCGGGTGCCGACGCGGGTGCCGGCTCAGGGTTCCGCCGGGGCGCCACGGGCTGGATCCGGGGCGCCTGCGGCTGGTTGTACGACGGGTCGTACGGCTGCTGCGGCCGCTGGTACGGCTGCGGGCCGCCGCCTCTGCTCGGCGTGGAGGGAAAGTTGAAGCGGTTCTGACCCTGCTCACCCGGAGACTGCTGAGCACCGTCATATGGGTGTCCGCCTGGGGGTGTTGCCACGTTTCTTCCTCCTCCGAGTGCCGTACGCCGGTCCATGTCCCTGTGGAGCCGCGCCACCGCACCCTATGGTGCGGTGGCGAGAAACGCACTGCCTGTTTGTTAGTTGAGAAGACTTCCCTGGAGTTCGGCACGGAGGTCCGGGGTGAGGACGCTGCCGGCACGGTCGACCAGGAGTGCCATCTCGTAGCCGACGAGACCGATGTCGGCGTCGGGGTGGGCGAGCACGGCCAGCGAGGAGCCGTCCGAGATGGACATGAGGAAGAGGAAGCCGCGCTCCATCTCCACGACGGTCTGGTTGACCGCGCCGCCTTCGAAGATGCGCGACGCCCCCGCGGTCAGCGAGGTCAGACCGGACGCGACGGCCGCAAGCTGGTCCGCTCGGTCGCGCGGGAATCCCTCGGACATCGCCAGCAGGAGTCCGTCGGCGGAGACCACCACGGTGTGGGACACCCCAGGGGTGTTGTCCACGAAGTTGGTGATCAACCAGTTCAGATTCTGCGCCGCCTGGCTCATCGGGCTCACACTAACGCTCCTGGTTGTAGGTACTACCCGGGCCGAAGCCCATTCCGTTCGTGTCCGTCCCCGCGGTGCGTCCCTTCTGGACACCGCGCCGCAGGTTGCTCAACCTGCCACGCACGTCTTCAGGGGCGCGGGAGACCTGGGGGCCGCCCTGCGGGGTCTGCTCCGCCGTGCCCTCGACCAGATTGGCCTTGGGGACCCGCCGGGGGAGACCGGACGGGGTGACTCCGCCCGCTGCGGGCTTGCGGAGCTTCTCGGCCCGCTGCCAGCGCTCGTCGTTCGTCGAGCGCCAGTCGTCGGAGCCGTCCGCCTCGGGCCGCCCGTTCCGAGGGGCCTGCGGGGCCTGACCGGCCGAAGTCGCCTGTCCTGCCTGCCCGTTGTCGGCGCCGGTGGGCTGCCACTGGCCTTGCGCCGGCTGGCTGCCGCCGCGTCGCGGCAGACCGGCGTCGGTCACCTGGTGGCTGCTGCTCGGAGCAGGACCCGGACGGTCGAAGCCTACGCGCTCCGGAGCGCTCGCGGGAGCGCCGGGCGCAGATTCCGCATCCGACCGGTAGCCCTGCTCGTAGCCACCCCGGTACCCGCCCTGATCGGCCCACTCTCCCTGGTCGGAGCCGTGGCCGAACTGGCCGTCGTACTGCGGCCGGTGCTCCTGCGGGGCGTCGTACGAGGCCTCCGCATACGCCTGCTCGGAGTGCTCGGGGTAACCGCCGGAAACCGGGTACTCACCAGTGCGGTCGTAGCCGTCGCCGCCCTCGGAGCCGTAGCCGTTCTGCTCGTAGGAGGACTGCTGCTCCTGCGCCGCGAAGCCCTGGTCGTACTGCTCCCCGGCGTACTGGCCGTCGGCGTACTGGTCCCGCTCGCCGTACGCCTGCTGCGTCTCGTCACGGAACAGCGGGCGGTCGCCGCCCGACTGCGCCTCGAGCGCCGCACGGCGCTCCTCGCGCATCAGGGAGCGGTTGACCGGGTCCAGCTGGCGGTTGTCGGACGACTGCTCCTCGTAGCGAGAGTCGTCGAAGCCCAGCTCGGCCGCGGTGCGCATCGTGGTGGCCTCGAAGGACTGCTGCTGCGGGATCATCTGCGACACGGTGAAGTCGTCCACGGGAAGCGCTTCGCCACCGCCACCATGCGTGATCGCGTCCGGGAGCATGACCAGCGAGGTCGTACCGGCCTGCTCGCCCGAGGGGCGCAGCTGGACGCGGACGCCGTGCCGGTCGGCGAGACGGCCGACCACGAAGAGGCCCATGCGTTGCGAGACGGCGGCGTCCACCGTCGGCGGGTTGGCCAGCTTGTGGTTGATGTCGGCGAAGTCCTCGGCGGTCAGGCCGATGCCCTTGTCGTGGATCTCGATCATGACCCGACCGTCGGGCAGCCGGGTCGCGGTGACGCGGACCTTCGTCTGCGGAGAGGAGAACGTCGTGGCGTTCTCCAGCAGCTCGGCGAGCAGGTGCACGAGGTCGGTCACGGCCTGGCCGTGGATCTCGCTCTCCGGGACGCCCGTGAGCTCGATGCGCTCGTAGGCCTCCACCTCGGAGGAGGCGGCGCGCAGCACGTCCACCAGCGGCACCGGCTGGTTCCAGCGGCGGCCGGGCTCCTCGCCGGCGAGAACGAGGAGGTTCTCGCCGTTGCGGCGCATACGGGTCGCGAGGTGGTCCAGCTTGAAGAGGTTCTCCAGCTGGTCCGGGTCGGCCTCGTTGTTCTCCAGGTCGGTGATCAGGGTCAGCTGGCCCTCGATCAGGGACTGGTTGCGGCGCGACAGGTTGGTGAAGATCGCGTTGACGTTGCCCCGCAGCATGGCCTGTTCGGCGGCGAGCCGGACGGCCTCGCGGTGGACCTGGTCGAAGGCGCGGGCGACCTCGCCGATCTCGTCCTGCGTGTCGATCGGGATCGGCTGCACGCGGGTGTCGACCCGGCCCGGCTCGGTGCGGGACAGCTGGTCGACCAGCATCGGCAGACGCTGCTCGGCGATGCCGAAGGCGGCGGTCCGCAGCTGGCGCATCGAGCGGCTCATCTGGCGGCCCACCAGACCGGCCAGGATGAACGCGGTGAGCAGCGCGATGATGACGATCAGACCGTTGACGATGGCGTCGGTCTTGGCCTCGTCGGAGATCCGGGCCGCTTCGGTCACGGCCTTGTCGACGAGGTCGTTCTCGATCTCGGTGTAGCCGTCGAACTTGGCGGTGGCGGCGGCCATCCACACCGTCGGCGTCACACCCTGCTCGGCGAGCTCGTCGGGTTCGTCGCCGGAGCTGATGGCGGCGACCATGCCGTCGTAGACGGAGCCGTTCTTCTCCGGCGGAAGCGTGAACTTCACGCCGGCGGCCTGTGCCTGCTGGGCGGCCTCGGCGAGCTTCTTGGCGCCCTCCTGCGACTTGGCGCCCATGACCGACTTCAGCTTCTCGGTGTCCTCCGCCGCACCGCCGGAGACGTACTCGCCGAGGGCGATCCCCTCCAGGTACGCGTACGAGGAGAAGGCGACCGTCTGCCCGTTCCTGACCGCCTGCTTCTCGCTGGGGCGGACGAGCAGATGCGTGCCGATGGAGCGCTGCAGCGACTCGGCGCCCTTGGCCAGCTGGATCGCGTAGAGCGTGCGGCCGAAGCTCGTGACGTTCCCGGTGCCCAGGCCGAGCTCGTTGGAGAACTCCGTGAGGTAGTGCTGGACCAGCACGTAGCCCTCTTCGGTGGCGACCGGGCCACCCTTGCCGTTGGACTTGTCCGGCGTCTCGACGGCGGCGCTGTACGCGGTCTGGCGGATCAGTTCGAGCTTGGGCTCCGCCTCGCGGAAGAGCTTGAGGCGGCGCTCCAGGCCCTGCTTCTGGGGCATGTCCGCGACGGCCACGTCGAACTTCTTCTTGGCGGCGTCGGTGGCCGCCCGGGTCTGCTGGACCACCGCGGCGTCGCGCTTGCCCTCGAGCAGGGGCTGGGCGGTGAGGTCACGCTCGTTGAGCAGCGCCTGGCCGTACTCGGAGGCGGCGCGCACGACCAGGGCCGTCTTCTCCGCGTCCTGCGCCTCGTTCCAGGTGTCGATCGATCCCTTCACCTGGAAGCCGCCCATGACGAGGCCGACCAGCGCGGGTATGAGGAGGATCGCGTTCAGCCTGGTCGGCACCCGCCAGTTGCGTGGGGACAGCCTGCTGGAACTGCCCCCGGCGGGGGGCGGCGCCACGGGCTGCACATCCGCAGGCGACGCCGCTGCACGCGGGGGCGGGGTGAAGTTGCCCCGCGCCTGCTGCTCTGCGGAGCTTGTTTTGCTTCGCCTCACTCGACCAACAACCTCTCGGCGTCGGCACCTACGTTGTGCCGATTATTGTTCAGGGCCGTACTACTCACGAGTTCGTCGATTTCAGCACGCCGAGCGGTCCCGTTCCAAACAGCGTGAAGACGCCGTTCCGGGTGCTCCAGGCCGCCGATAAAACGGGCATAAAGAGCCAGCCCTGGCAAATGGCGAGGCCTATGTGAGCACAGCGGTACCAGCCGGATGCGCCGGGTGTCCGAGCCCGGAGAATTCTCTGTCGAAACGTTATGAACACGGAGGCGGACCGTGTCAAAAGACACAGCCCGCCCACGATTTCTCTACGACAACTGCCGTATACACGAGACTACTTGAGTCGTGCCATCAGTGCGTGCTCGACGAGGGTGATGAGGGCGCTCTTGGCGTCCGCACGATGGCGGGCGTCGGTGGTGATGATCGGGGTGCCGGGCCCGATCTGCAGCGCCTCGCGGACCTCGTCCGGGGTGTAGGGCTGATGTCCCTCGAAGCCGTTGAGAGCCACGACGAAGGGCAGTCCGCTGTTCTCGAAGTAGTCGACCGCGGGGAAGCAGTCGGCAAGTCTTCTCGTGTCGACGAGAACCACGGCGCCGATGGCGCCCCGGACGAGGTCGTCCCACATGAACCAGAACCGGTCCTGTCCGGGGGTGCCGAACAGGTACAGGATGAGGTCCTGGTCCAGGGTGATGCGGCCGAAGTCCATGGCCACCGTGGTGGTGGTCTTGCCCCCGGTGTGGGTGAGATCGTCGATGCCCGCGGATGCGGACGTCATCACGGCCTCGGTACGCAGCGGGTTGATCTCCGAGACGGCGCCGACGAACGTGGTCTTGCCCACACCGAAGCCGCCCGCCACCACGATCTTCGCGGAGGTCGTCGCCCGGGCCGTTCCGCCGCTAGATCTTGCGAAGTCCACTGAGCACCCTTTCGAGCAGTGTCACGTCCGGCGTGCCGCCGGCCTCTCCGTTGCCCGGCTGGTGGATCGCCACCATGCCCGCCTCGGCCAGGTCCGCCACAAGGATCCGAGCCACACCGAGCGGCATCGACAGCAGTGCCGAGACCTCGGCGACCGACTTGACCTCCTGGCACAGGTGGCAGATCCGCTGGTGCTCCGGCAGGAGCGTCACGAGATGCGCAGGGTCTGCCGTGGTGCTGACCAGTGCCTCTATGGCGAGTTGGTAGCGGGGCCGGGTCCGGCCGCCGGTCATCGCATACGGACGCACCAGCGGCTGGTCGCCTTCATGTCCGTAGTCGGTGTCCATGGGGACACCGTACGGATCGTGAGAGGCGGGGGGCGGGGTCATGAATCCTCCGGGCGTGACAGCAAGTGGTCGGCTGTGCCGTCTGAATGGGCCGGTGGGGGGCCGGGTGGGGCGGCATGACGGTTGTGGGGCGGTTAGGGGGTACCAGGGGTGCACCTGGGGGCACACACCCCCCTTGCAACGGTTGTGCGAAGCGTCTAGTGCAGCAGGCTCCCCTGGAGTTCGGCACGGAGGTCCGGGGTGAGGACGCTGCCGGCACGGTCGACCAGGAGTGCCATCTCGTAGCCGACGAGACCGATGTCGGCGTCGGGGTGGGCGAGCACGGCCAGCGAGGAGCCGTCCGAGATGGACATGAGGAAGAGGAAGCCGCGCTCCATCTCCACGACCGTCTGGTTGACAGGGCCGCCTTCGAAGATGCGGGAGGCGCCTGCGGTCAGCGAGGTCAGTCCGGACGCGACGGCCGCAAGCTGGTCGGCTCGGTCGCGCGGGAATCCCTCGGACATCGCCAGCAGGAGTCCGTCGGCGGAGACCACCACGGTGTGGGACACCCCAGGGGTGTTGTCCACGAAGTTGGTGATCAACCAGTTCAGGTTCTGCGCCGCCTGGCTCATCGGTCTCAACTAACGCTCCTGCTGGTGAGTGGGCCCGACGTTGAAGCTGCCGGTGTTACCGGTGCTGCCCGCCTGCCGGCCTTGCTGGATACCCCGGCGGAGGTTGGTCAGCCGGCCCCGCACATCGTCCGGGGCGCGGGATACCTGCGGACCGGACTGGTGGGTCGACTCCTGAGCGGTACCGGGCACGAGATTGGCGCGCGGAACCCGCTTGGGCAGACCCGAGGTGGTGATCCCGCCTGCGGCGGGCTTGCGGACCCGCTCGGCCTGGCGCACCAGCTCGTCGTTGGGCGAGGTGCGCCAGGCGGCGCCACTCGCGTTGTGCTGGACCGGGTGGCCCGCCTGTCCGCCGGCCGGCCCCGCGGTGGGACGTCGCGGCGGCATCGGCGGGGCGGGACGCTGGGCGGGCTGCTGCGGTGCGGCCGGGGGCTGCTGGGCCCCGTTGGCCGGACCGCCGTAGCCGGGCTGACCACCCGGCGCGCCGTGGAACCAGTTGGTCTCCAGCGTGTCGTACAGCGGCGTGCGGCCGTCGCCCGGGCCGGCCGGGGGCAGGGCCTCGGGCTGCGGCTGTGCGGGGAGGCTCGCGGCCGGGGGACGCGGGGCTCCGAAGTCGGCGGTGTCGCGGCGGCCGCGGCCCGGGGCGCCCTGGCCGTAGCCCTGCTGGCCCTGACCGGCAGCCGGACGCGGCGCGTTGAAGTCGGGGCGCTGGAACTGCTCGGTGGCTGCGGGGTCCTGGCCGCCGTGGCGCGGTGCCGAGTAGCCCTGGCGGGCGTACTGACCGGTGGTGTCGGGCTCCTCGTGGCCGCGCGGGGCGTCCAGCGGGGAGCGCTGCGGTACGGCCGGCTGCTCGCTGCCCCAGCTGGTGGTCTCCGGGCGCTGCGGACGCTGACCCTGCGGGCCGCTGCCGGGCAGTTCGGCGCGCGGGGCACCGGTCGGCGGCAGCTGGCGGCCCCGGTCGTCACCGGCAGGGGCGCCCTGCCGCTGGCTGTTGCGGTCGCGGCCGCCGATGCCGCTCTGACGGGAGTCGTTGCGGTCCTGGGCGCCCGGTCGGCCGCGGCCGCTGTCGGAGCCGTACGCGCCGACGGGTGCGCCGGCCTGACGCGACGGGTCCTGCTGCGGGGCGCCGCCCTGCTGGGGGCCGCCCTGCGGGGCGCCGCCCTGGAAGGACGCGCCGTCACGCGGCGGCAGCGCGGCGCGCGCAGCCGATCCGGCACCGACCTGGCCACGCGGCGCACCTGCGCCGAGACGGCCCGCGGACGCACCGCCGGGACCTCCGGACGGTCCGCCGCCGAGACCGGGACGGCCGCCACCGGGACCGCCCTGACCACCGCCCGCGCCGGGGTTACCGGGCAGACCGCGGCCGCCGCCGGGGCCCTGCGGGGCACCGTTCTGCGCGCCCGCACCGGGCTTGGCCTGGGGCTTCTTGCCACCGTGTGCGACATCGACGGGGAGCATGACCAGCGCGGTCGTACCACCGGAGTCGGACGGACGGAGCTGGATCCGGATGCCGTGCCGCAGGGACAGGCGGCCGACCACGAACAGACCCATGCGACGCGACACCGAGACGTCCACGGTGGGCGGCGACGCGAGCCGCTCGTTGATCGCGGCCAGGTCCTCGGGGGAGAGGCCGATACCGGTGTCGTGGATCTCGACGAGGACACGGCCGTCCGGCAGCGCGTGACCGGTCACGCGGACCTTGGTCTGCGGAGAGGAGAACGACGTGGCGTTCTCCAGCAGCTCGGCGAGGAGGTGCACGAGGTCGTTGACGACGCGGCCCGCGACCTCGGTCGCCGGGACGGCGGCCAGTTCGATGCGCTCGTACTGCTCCACCTCGGACGCGGCGGCTCGGAGCACGTCGACGAGCGGGACGGGCCGGGTCCAGCGGCGGCCCGGCTCCTCGCCCGCGAGGACGAGGAGGTTCTCGCCGTTACGGCGCATGCGGGTCGCGAGGTGGTCCAGCTTGAAGAGGGAGGACAGCTGGTCAGGGTCGGCCTCGCGGGACTCCAGCTCGGAGATGAGCGACAGCTGACGCTGGATGAGACCCTGCGAGCGGCGCGAGAGGTTGGTGAACATCGCGTTGACGTTGCCCCGCAGCAGGGCCTGCTCGGCGGCGAGGCGGACGGCCTCGCGGTGCACGTCGTCGAAGGCCGTGGCCACCTGGCCGATCTCGTCCCTGGAGTGCACACCGACCGACTCGACGGTCGTGTCGACGTCCTGCGGGTCGGCCTCGGAGAGCTGCTTGACGAGCTCGGGCAGCCGGTCCTGGGCGACTCTGGTGGCGGTGTCCTGGAGGCGTCGCAGCGAGCGGATCATGGACCGGGCCACGACGAAGGCGCCGACGAGCGACACGCCGAGGACGACCAGGATCAGCGCACCGTTGATGATGGCGTCCTGCTGCGACTCCTGCTTGAGCTCGCGGGCCCGGCTCTCCATCTCACCGAGGAGGGTCTCCTCGATCTGGTTCATCGCCTGGATCTTGGTGTCGGCCTGGTCGGTCCAGTCCAGGTAGCTGCGGCGCTCGGGCGTCTTGGAGATGCCGTCGGTGCTGCGCAGCACGCGGTCCGCGTAGGTGTCGGCCTTCTGGATCTCGGAGTTGCCGGTCTCCAGCGGGGCGGTCAGCTCCTCGGCGTTGCCGCCGAGCGCGGAGTAGATCGCGGTGAACGACTTCAGCGCCGCGTCCTCGTTGGTCTTGGCGTCCAGACCGGTGAGGCGGTCGTTCTCGTTCATGCTGCCGACGGCGCTGCTGGTCTTCGGGAGCGCGGCGGCGATGACCGCGCGCTGGATGGAGGCGTACTCCTTGGCGGACGAGAACGCGGCCAGCGCGCGGGTCCGCTTGATCATGTCCGGGTTGCTCGTCGCCTGGGCCATGTCCTGGGACAGGCTCAGCAGCGAGTCGATCAGCCGGGAGTACTGGCTGATCGTCTGCGAGTTGGAGACGAGTTCCCCCTCTGTCTCCTTGTAGGCATTCTTCCGGATCTCGGTGATGTTGTGCACCTGCGCCGCGATCTGGGCCACGTTGGAGCGGATGCCCTCCAGGGCGTCGTCGCCGGTGGTGTCACCGATGTCGTTGGTCGCGTCGAGGAACGCCGCCTTGCGCTGGTCGGTCACCCCCCGGGGCTGGGAGACCTTGAAGTCCGTGGCCTTGCCGCCGTGCGCCAGCGGGCCGGCCGCGTGGTCGCGCTCGTTCTGGAGCGCCTCGGCGAGAGCGGTCGCCTCCCGGGTCATCTTGGTGAGCAGCTGCATGTGCTCCAGCTGCTCCATGTCGCTCATCGACTCGTTGATACGGAGTCCGCCCAGCGTGGTCGCGGCGACCACGGGGAGCGTGAGCAGGGAGACCAGGCGCGTGCTGATGCGCCAGTTGCGCAGGGCTATGCGAGAGCCCGTGTCGGGGGAGCCCTTGGGCTTCAGCGGGACGGCGGTGTCTTTACCGCCCGGTGCCGCGCCGGAGCGCGCACCACGGTCACCGACGTCGCCGGCCGCGGGCCGGTCCTGGTTCTGGGCGTGCTGGGGCGAGGAGCCGCGGTCGGTCCCGCCGTGCGGCTCCTGTTCAGCCGCAGCGCTGCCATCCCTCTTGAAACGTCCCTGCACTAGCGTCGCAACCTCTGGACCAGGCGTCCCTCCGCGTACACGGCGGGACGGTGTCGGCGTGGTGGGGCGATGAGCATGCCCCATTAGGTGGGTCTGGAGTGACCGGCGCTTCCTTCCCCCTCCCGCCGCCACTCGGCGCTGCGTTGCGCCCCTGCGCGCCGGCCTGAAACCCGCGGCGGTGCGTGGAATTCCAGCACAGTGCCGGATCTCCAACAAGGGCCGCGGGCCGGGCTGTGACGAGAGTGACACGTTGTAAGTGACGCGTGACAAGCCGTAGAAAGCGACGGGGAAGAATGGGACTTTTGCGTACGAGTCGCTTACGGGTGGGGGGTGTCCCAGTCGCCATGATCGGGAGCGGAATAGCTGATTCAGCTATGCAATGTCCGTTTCTGTAAGGGCATTTCGCTGTCCAGAATGACGGAATTGCCCCTCCCGTCGTGAGCAAACTCACACGGAGATCGTTGCCTTGTCCATGCTTTCGCAGGGAATGGGGTGTCTAGCCTTTTGCTTTACAAGAACCGGCGCTCTGACAAGGACCTGATCCCCCGATGAAGACCATGATGTTCCGCAACATAGCCAACCCCCGGCGCACCACGCTCGCGCACCTCGCGGACGCCGACGAGCTGCAGCCGGAGGCCCAGCCGGAGCATTCGGTCGACCTCCCCACCCAGACGGCCAACCCCCGCCGCACCACCCTCCTGAACGCCCCGGTGGCCCCGTGATCCCCGGGGCGCAGTGACGGGTGGCGCCGTAATACGGCAGGTCGGGTGCCTGCGCCGCGTTAGCCTGGAGCGTCAGACTCCAGCCAGCGGAAGCAGAGGGGCGCGAGGCACCCGTGCGCATCGCCAGATTCTCCATCGACGGCAATGTCGCCTTCGGCGCGGTCGAGGACGACGGGACCGGTGACCCCGGTGGCCTCGTCCTCGACATCATCAAGGGCATTCCCTACGCCGACTTCGAGCTCTCCGGAACGAAGGTCCCGCTGAGCAAGGTCCGGCTCCTGCCGCCCGTCCTGCCCAACAAGGTCGTGGCCATCGGCCGCAACTACGCCGAGCACGCGGCAGAGCTCGGCAACGAGGTCCCGGACGTACCCGTCGCCTTCTTCAAGCCCTCCACCTCGGTGATCGGCCCCGGCGACGCCATCGAGTACCCCTCCTTCTCGAACGAGCTGCACCACGAGGCCGAGCTCGCCGTCGTCATCGGCCGCCTGTGCCGCGAGGTCCCGCGCGAGCGCGTCAAGGACGTCATCTTCGGCTACACCTGCGCCAACGACGTGACCGCGCGCGACGCCCAGAAGCGCGAGAAGCAGTGGGCCCGCGCGAAGGGCTTCGACACGTCGTGCCCGCTCGGCCCCTGGGTGGAGACGGGCATCGAGCTGGCAGCCGCGCAGGACCTCACGATCCAGTGCACGGTCAACGGCCAACAGCGCCAGCTGGGTCGTACGAGCGACATGATCCGCTCCATCGAGGACCTGGTCGTCCACATCACCGAGGCCATGACGCTGCTCCCCGGAGACGTCATCCTCACCGGCACCCCGGCCGGGGTCGGCCCCCTCAACGTCGGCGACGAGGTCGCCGTCACCATCGAAGGCATCGGCACTCTCACCAACAAGGTGATCAAGCGTGGCTAACGCGACGAACGTCCGCGTACGTTTCTGTCCCTCGCCGACCGGCAACCCCCACGTGGGCCTGGTCCGCACCGCCCTCTTCAACTGGGCGTTCGCCCGGCACCACCAGGGCACCATGGTCTTCCGTATCGAGGACACCGACGCGGCCCGCGACTCGGAGGAGTCGTACGAGCAGCTCCTCAATTCGCTGCGCTGGCTCGGTCTCGACTGGGACGAGGGCCCGGAGGTCGGCGGCCCGCACGCGCCGTACCGCCAGTCGCAGCGCATGGACATCTACAAGGACGTCGCCGAGAAGCTGCTCGCCGGCGGTTACGCCTACCCCTGCTACTGCACCGTCACCGAGCTGGACGAGCGCCGCGAGGCCGCCCGGGCCGCCGGCCGGCCCTCCGGCTACGACGGCAAGTGCCGCGACCTGACCGACGAGCAGAAGGGCGCGTACGAGCGCGAGGGCCGTGAGGCGATCATCCGCTTCCGCATGCCCGACGAGCCGATCACCTTCACCGACCTCGTCCGCGGTGAGCTGACCTTCACGCCGGACAACGTCCCGGACTACGGCATCGTCCGCGCCAGCGGCGCCCCGCTCTACACGCTCGTCAACCCCGTCGACGACGCGCTGATGGAGATCACGCACGTGCTGCGCGGCGAGGACCTGCTCTCCTCCACCCCGCGCCAGATCGCCCTGTACAAGGCGCTGATCGAGCTCGGCATCGCCCAGCAGATCCCGGCCTTCGGCCATCTCCCGTACGTCATGGGCGAGGGCAACAAGAAGCTCTCCAAGCGCGACCCGCAGGCCTCGCTCAACCTCTACCGCGAGCGCGGCTTCCTGCCCGAGGGGCTGCTCAACTACCTCTCCCTGCTGGGCTGGTCGTTCTCGGCCGACCAGGACGTCTTCTCGATCACCGAGATGATCGAGAGGTTCGACATCGCGGACGTCAACGCCAACCCGGCACGCTTCGACCTGAAGAAGGCCGAGGCGATCAACGCGGACCACATCCGCCGGCTGGACGTGAAGGCCTTCGCCGAGGCCTGCGAGCCCTGGCTGCAGGCTCCGCACGCCCCCTGGGCCCCCGAGGACTTCGACCGCGCCGCGTGGGAGGCGATCGCCCCGTACGCCCAGACGCGTCTCACGGTCCTCTCCGACATCACCGCCAACGTCGACTTCCTCTTCCTGCCCGAGCCGGTCGAGGACGAGGCCTCCTGGCAGAAGGCGATGAAGGAGGGCTCCGACGCCCTGCTGCGCACGGCCCGCGAGAAGCTCGAGGCCGCGGACTGGTCCAGCCACGAGTCGCTGAAGAACGCGGTCCTGGCCGCCGGCGAGGAGCACGGCCTCAAGCTCGGCAAGGCCCAGGCCCCGGTCCGCGTCGCGGTCACCGGCCGCACGGTGGGTCTGCCGCTCTTCGAGTCCCTGGAGATCCTGGGCCGGGAGAAGACCCTGGCCCGGATCGACGCGGCGCTGGCCAAGCTGGCGGCGGCGTAGTCGATTCCCGTCGTACGCCCTGAGGGGCGGCAGCCGGTGCGGCTGCCGCCCCTCAGGCGTTGTCGGGGGCCGGCTGCACCGCAGGCGCCCCACGGCCGCCCAGCACCCCCTAGCCTGGGATCATGGCGATCCGCGCGGTCCTCTGGGACATCGACGACACGATCTTCGACTACACCAGCGCCGACCGCGAAGGGCTGCGGCGCATGCTCGAGGACGAGGGCCTGCCGCACGCATACACGTCCGCGGACCAGGCCCTCCGGCGCTGGCGGGAGCTCACCGAACACCACTGGGCCCGTTTCGCCGCCGGGGAGACGGACTTCCGAGGGCAGCGGCGCGACCGGGTCCGCAGTTTCTTCGTCCGGGAGCTGAGCGACGCCGAGGCGGACGAGTGGTTCGCCCGGCACGTCGCGCACTACGAGGCCGCATGGTCGCTGTTCCCGGACTTCCTGCCGGCTCTCGACCGCCTCGCAGGCGAGTACCGGCATGCCGTCCTGTCGAACTCGTCCCTCCACAACCAGGACCGCAAGCTGCGCATCCTCGGCGTCAGGGACCGCTTCGAGGCCGTCCTGTGCGCCGTGGAGCTCGGGGTCTCCAAACCCGAGGCGGCGGCCTTCCATGCCGCGTGCGACGCGCTCGGGCTGCCGCCGCAGGACGTCGCGTACGTGGGAGACCACCCGGACATCGACGCGAGCGGTGCCGGCGCGGCGGGGCTGACCGGCATCTGGCTGGACCGCGGTGGGCAGGGCGGCAGGCCGGAGCTGATCCGGATCACGGGTCTGGAGGAGCTACCCAGCGTGCTGCAGTCGGATACCCGTTTTGGAGCGCCGTCCAC
Organism: Streptomyces sp. NPDC001970; assembly: GCF_053594115.1. NCBI lineage: Bacteria > Bacillati > Actinomycetota > Actinomycetes > Kitasatosporales > Streptomycetaceae > Streptomyces > Streptomyces sp. NPDC001970. The sequence goes on from NZ_JBSFDW010000007.1 coordinate 266,933, forward strand.
CTTCGGGTAATGTTCTTCCTGCGCCGGGAGGAGCGGGCCGGAAAGCCCGAGCTGAAAGCGCACAACCGAACAAGACCCCCCGCAGGGGGGTTGAGTTTTGGTGGCCTATGGTGTAATTGGCAGCACGACTGATTCTGGTTCAGTTAGTCTTGGTTCGAGTCCAGGTAGGCCAGCTCGCAGAGCTCATCTGCAAAGCCCCCGTTGTGTAGCGGCCTAGCACGCTGCCCTCTCAAGGCAGTAGCGCCGGTTCGAATCCGGTCGGGGGTACAGATCCATCCTGCTGGTCACCAGGGTCGCTCCCGGTGCCTTCGCAGTGACAACATCCGGCGGTAGCCGGGTGGGGATCGCTAGGGCCCCCGTTGTGTAGCGGCCTAGCACGCCGCCCTCTCAAGGCGGTAGCGCCGGTTCGAATCCGGTCGGGGGTACTGGTCTATACCACCATGGCCTATGGTGTAATTGGCAGCACGACTGATTCTGGTTCAGTTAGTCTTGGTTCGAGTCCAGGTAGGCCAGCAGGTCCAGTCAGTTGGATCACCATCTTGCCCCCGTTGTGTAGCGGCCTAGCACGCCGCCCTCTCAAGGCGGTAGCGCCGGTTCGAATCCGGTCGGGGGTACGTGACGAGAAGGCCCTCCCCATAGGGGAGGGCCTTCTCGCGTATGCCTCAGCCGAACCGGCGGTACGACTCCTCGGCCTGGGCCAGCCTGCGCAGGCTCAGCAGCACCGGCTCGTACAGCACCGTGAGCGCCACCGCGGCCTCCACCTGCTCCTCCTCCTGCTCGTACTTCTCCACCAAGTCCAGGTCGTTGACGGCCAGTTCGGCGGCGCTGCGAGCGTACGGGAAGAGGTGTGCCACGTCGCAGGGGTAGCCCAGCCGGTCCATCGTGGCGATCGCGGCGACCAGCGTCCGGTACGAGGGCGACAGCGCGCCCTGCTCGCGGCCGAAGCTCCAGCCGAGCCGCTCCATCAGTGCGTCGGCGGTGCGGCCGGCCGTCTCGGTGGCGGGGTCCTCCTCGTCCGGCTCCGGGCCGTGCGGGAGGGCCCAGACCGCGGCGCCCAGGCGCATGTGGTGGTCGAGGGTGTCGTCGGCGACGGCCGCGAGGACCTCGCGGGCGGCGGCCACCGGTATGCCGCCGACCTGGATCAGCGCACGGACCAGCCGGAGCCGGCGCAGATGCTCCTCGTCGTACTCGGCCTGGGTGGCGCTGACCCGCCGGCCGGGCGGCAGCAGTCGCTCACGCAAGTAGTACTTGATCGTGGCGGTGGGGACGCCGCTGCGTTCGCTGAGCTCTGCCAGTCTCATCTGCTTGCGCCTTTCATTGGAGAGTGGCACTATCCAAGTGTAGATAGCTCCACTATCCAACAATCCTCGCAAGGGGGGGCGCGATGGGCAAGCAGCCGATCCAGGGGCGCATGACGGCGGAGTCGCAGGAGGACGTGGTCGTCTTCCTCATCGGGATGCGCATCAACAGCTTCCGGGCGCTGCGGAGTTGGTGGCCGGTGTTCATGGCCATGCCGCGGATGCTGAAGGAGCTGTCGCAGGACGAGGGCAGCGGACTCCTTGGCTACCAGCTGCTGCTGGGCGCGCCCAGGGTGCTGTACACCGTCCAGTACTGGGACTCGAAGGAGAAGCTGCTCGCGTACGCCTCCGCGCAGGACAAGCGGCACCGGCCGGCCTGGGCGGCGTTCAACCGGCGGATGCGCGAGGGCAAGGGCAAGGTCGGCTTCTGGCACGAGACGTACATCGTCCCGGCGGGGTCGTACGAGAACGTCTACGTGAACATGCCGGCGTTCGGGCTGGGCGCGGCCACGGGGGTCGTCCCGGTGGCCCGCCGCGGCGACCGCGCGGCGGATCGCCTCCGCGCGGCATGAGCCTTGGGGCCGGGTGGGTGCGGCGAGTCGCGGGCGCATGTGGCGCCTGCGACTCGGCCTTTCCCGGGGGCTCCGTCCCCGGACCCCCGTCCTCGGACGCCCGGTCCCCCCGCGCGCTGCCCGTACCGTGCTCCGCGCCCGCAGGGCGAGCCGGGGAGGGGCGGAGCCCTCGGGGTCAGCCCGTGCGGCGGAGGGCGTCGGAGAGGCGGGCCGCCGCGTCGATGACCGCCTGGGCGTGCATACGGCCGGGGTGACGGGTCAGGCGCTCGATCGGTCCGGATACCGAGACCGCCGCCACGACCCGGTTCGACGGCCCCCGCACCGGCGCCGAGACGGACGCCACGCCCGGCTCGCGTTCGCCGATCGACTGGGCCCAGCCCCGGCGCCGTACGCCCGACAGGGCCGTCGCCGTGAAGCGGGCGCCCTGCAGGCCGCGGTGCAGCCGCTCGGGCTCCTCCCAGGCCATCAGGATCTGGGCCGACGACCCGGCCTTCATCGTGAGCGTGGAGCCGACGGGCACCGTGTCCCGCAGTCCGGACAGCCGCTCGGCGGCCGCCACGCAGATACGCATGTCCCCCTGCCGGCGATAGAGCTGCGCGCTCTCGCCGGTCACATCGCGCAGATGGGTCAGCACCGGCCCCGCCGTGGCCAGCAGCCGGTCCTCGCCCGCCGCGGCGGCCAGCTCGGCCAGCCGCGGGCCCAGAATGAACCGGCCCTGCATGTCCCTCGCCACCATCCGGTGGTGTTCCAGAGCCACGGCGAGGCGATGAGCCGTGGGTCGTGCAAGCCCTGTCGCCGCGACCAGTCCGGCGAGGGTGGCCGGACCGGACTCCAGGGCGCTCAGAACCAGAGCTGCCTTGTCGAGAACGCCGACGCCGCTAGAGTTGTCCATGAAACGATACTCACGTCTCACTCTGTGAAACGCAAGTTCAATTTCTCCGAGAAGTTGCGAACCTGGATGTGCGGCCGTACAAGGGCCCGCGCTCCCCGCCAGGTCCGACGTACGGACGACGGCGGAGTTGATCTCTAGTTGGGCCCGGCGACGCCGCCGGGCCGGAGGGAAAGCGATGGGTAGGACACTCGCGGAGAAGGTCTGGGACGACCACGTCGTCCGGCGCGCCGAGGGCGAGCCCGACCTCCTCTACTTCGATCTGCACCTCCTGCACGAGGTGACGAGCCCGCAGGCCTTCGACGGGCTCCGCCAGAACGGCCGGCGGGTGCGGCGGCTCGACCTCACCATCGCGACCGAGGACCACAACACCCCGACCCTCGACATCGACAAGCCCATCGCCGACCCGGTCTCCCGTGCCCAGCTGGAGACCCTGCGCAAGAACTGCGCGGAGTTCGGCGTCCGGCTGCACCCGCTGGGGGACGTCGAGCAGGGCGTCGTCCACGTCGTGGGCCCGCAGCTGGGGCTGACCCAGCCCGGCACCACCGTGGTCTGCGGTGACTCCCACACCTCCACCCACGGCGCTTTCGGCGCGCTGGCGTTCGGTATCGGCACCTCGCAGGTCGAGCACGTCCTGGCCACCCAGACGCTGCCGCTGGCCCGCCCCAAGACCATGGCGATCACCGTCGAGGGCGAGCTGCCGGACGGCGTCACCGCCAAGGACCTGATCCTGGCGATCATCGCCAGGATCGGTACGGGCGGCGGCCAGGGCTACATCCTGGAGTACCGCGGATCCGCCATCGAGAAGCTCTCGATGGAGGCCCGCATGACCATCTGCAACATGTCGATCGAGGCCGGCGCCCGCGCGGGCATGATCGCCCCGGACCGGACCACGTTCGACTATCTGCAGGGCCGTGACCACGCCCCCGAGGGCGAGGACTGGGACGCGGCGGTCGCGTACTGGAAGACCCTGCGCACCGACGACGATGCGGTCTTCGACGCCGAGGTCTTCATCGACGCCGCCGAACTCTCCCCGTTCGTCACCTGGGGCACCAACCCGGGCCAGGGCGCCCCGCTGTCCTCCCACGTCCCCGACCCGGCTTCGTACGAGGACGCTTCGGAGCGGCTTGCCGCCGAAAAGGCTCTGGAGTACATGGGGTTGACCGCCGGACAGGCCCTGAGCGACATCAAGGTCGACACCGTCTTCGTAGGCTCCTGCACCAACGGCCGTATCGAGGACCTGCGCTCCGCGGCCTCGATCCTGGCGGGCCGCAAAGTCGCCGACGGCGTACGGATGCTGGTCGTCCCCGGCTCGGTGCGGGTCGCGCTGCAGGCGGTCGAGGAGGGCCTGGACAAGGTCTTCAAGGAGGCCGGCGCCGAGTGGCGGCACGCGGGCTGCTCGATGTGTCTGGGCATGAACCCCGATCAGCTGGCCCCCGGTGAGCGTTCCGCCTCCACCTCCAACCGCAACTTCGAGGGCCGGCAGGGCAAGGGCGGCCGGACCCATCTGGTCTCGCCGCAGGTCGCGGCCGCCACTGCGGTGCGCGGGCACCTGTCCTCGCCCGCTGATCTGTCCGACATCCCGGCCTCAGCCTCAGCCGGAGTCTGAACACCGTGACTCCTCCACCCCGCAAGAACGGCGTGGCTTCTCACTCGGCCCGGAGGGCCTCATGACGGCCAAGCCCTGACCGCCGCCCGAAGGCAGGGCAACACCGTACTTCTCCACAGGCAACGAAGGATGAACCATGGAAGCCTTCACCACGCACACCGGCCCGGCCGTCCCGCTGCGCCGCAGCAACGTCGACACGGACCAGATCATCCCGGCGCACTGGCTGAAGAAGGTCACCCGCGACGGTTTCGAGGACGGGCTCTTCGAGGCCTGGCGCAAGAACGACGACTTCGTCCTCAACCAGCCGGAGCGGCAGGGCGCAACAGTCCTGGTCGCAGGCCCCGACTTCGGCACCGGCTCCTCCCGTGAGCATGCCGTCTGGGCCCTCCAGAACTACGGCTTCAAGGCCGTCGTCTCCAGCCGCTTCGCCGACATCTTCCGCGGCAACTCGCTCAAGAACGGCCTGCTGACCGTGGTTCTGCCGCAGGAGGCGGTGGACCGCCTGTGGGAGCTGACCGAGGCCGACCCGAAGGCCGAAATCACCGTGGACTTGGAACAGCGCCAGGTCCGCGCGGCAGGCATCACCGTCGATTTCGAGCTGGACGAGAACGCCCGATGGAGGCTGTTGAACGGACTCGACGACATCAGCCTCACCCTTCAGAACGAAGCGGACATCGCGGCCTACGAAGCCTCCAGGCCGGCCTTCAAGCCGCGTACGATCGAGGCCTGAGCAGCGCTTTTCCCGTCCTGCGCCCTTCACCGTCCGGTGGAGGGCGCAGGCGTTTGTTGAGACCCTGTGGGGCGACAACTCGCCCCAGATGGCACAATCGGTGCATGGAAGGTGACAGCCAACTCGAGCTCTACGAGGCAGTCGCCGCCCGATTGAAGGAAGCGCACGCAAGGGTGCGTGCACTGCAAGTCCCGGAGGGCGTAAGGATGGCGCTGTCCCGGAAGCTGCTGGCAGTGACGGCCGCGGCGAAGCACGATCTCGCAGACGCCGCAAGGCGCCTGGACCGGTTGATGAAGGACCTCGATGAAGGTCGTTTCCCCCAAGGTGACTGACCACCCGGCGACTGGGCCGATATGCGGCTCCGCCGCGTGGCCGCGACGGTCGACTTCGTTGCGGCACTAGGGTGATTAGCCCGTTTCGTGTTTGATTTGCGGTATATATCTGCCTAACGTGCGAAAACGCTTGAACAGTTTCGTTCCGGCAATGTCTCCGAAGGGGAAGACGTGAACAAGGCGCAGCTCGTAGAAGCGATTGCCGACAAGATGGGTGGCCGCCAGCAGGCCGCCGATGCTGTCGACGCGGTACTCGACGCGATCGTCCGCGCGGTTGTCGGCGGCGACCGGGTTTCGGTCACTGGCTTCGGCTCGTTCGAGAAGGTCGACCGTCCGGCCCGGTACGCCCGCAACCCGCAGACTGGTGAGCGCGTGCGGGTCAAGAAGACCTCGGTGCCGCGGTTCCGCGCGGGCCAGGGCTTCAAGGACCTGGTCAGCGGCTCCAAGAAGCTCCCCAAGGGCGGCGAAGTCGCCGTCAAGAAGGCGCCGAAGGGCAGCCTCCAGGTCGGCGCCGCGGTGAAGAAGGCGGCGGCGAAGAAGGCCACCGCCAAGAAGGCCGCGGCGAAGAAGGCACCCGCGAGGAAGGTGACCGCGGCGAAGACGGCGGCGGCGAAGAAGACGCCTGCGAAGAAGGTGACCGCGGCGAAGACGGCGGCGGCGAAGACGGCGACGGCCAAGAAGACCGCCCCCGCGAAGAAGGCGGTCGCGAAGAAGGCGCCCGCCAAGAAGGCGACGGCGCGCAAGACCACCGCCAAGAAGACCACCGCCCGCAAGAAGTAAGCAGCGCGGCAGCACAAGGCCACTCACGCGACGGGCCGGACTCCCTTGGGGGAGCCCGGCCCGCGGCGTCCGTTCGTCATTCCCCCGGCCCGGCCGTGGGCCGGACCGCGTCGGACCGGTTTCCCGGCCGGGTCTCCCCGCGTGTTCGGGGCAGATGCCGCGACGCCCGAGTGATTCATGATCCGGGCGAGGACAAGGCCGAAGCGCCCGCGGCGCCCGGCTCCAGCGCTCAGAGCGTCTGCAGCGTCACCAGCGTGATCCGCAGGGCATCGCCGTTGCCCTCGGTCTCGATCCGCACACGCTGCCCCGGCCGCAGCAGTCGCAGCCCGCCGGCGTCGAACGCAGCGGCGTCGAAATCCACCGGCGTGCCGTCGTCGAGCAGCACACTTCCGCTGCGGGTCTCTGAGTCGTACGTGTACGCGGTCGCCTGCATGCCCTGAGCGTAACGGGCACGCCTGTGCGGCTCTGCCGCGGGCGCCCGCGGCGCGGGCCGGGGACACCCGCCCTACACGCCCTCCTCCTGAACCGGCCGCAGCATCGGCAGCGTCGCGCAGCGCGCCGCCGTGCGCGGGCCGACGCCCAGAGCCAGCGCGGCCCGCAGATCGTCGGCGGTGTCGACGTCGCGGCGGACCGAGTCGACGCCGTCCACGGCAATTTCCGCCGCGCCGGAGCGCAAATGCCGGTTTCGGGATCGCCCGCCGAATGCCGGGCGCAATTCCGTGCCCGGCGCGGCCGCCAGAAATGTCGTCCCAATTCCCGCGGAGTCCGCGAGGAAAGCCCGCGGAAATTGCGAGGCCACTGCAAGCACCCGGGCCAATTCGGCAGCCCGCAGCGCCGGCAGATCCGCGTTGAGCGCCGCCACCGTGGCGCCCGGACGGTCGGCGCGCACCGCGTCCGCCCCGTGTGCCAGCGCCGCGTTGAGTCCCGCGGCCGGTGTGTCCGGGACGATCCGCGCACCGAGCGCTGCCAGCTCCGCCGATGCCAGCGGATCGTCCGTGACGACCGCCACATCCCGCACCGCGGGACACGAGAGCGCCGCGGCCACCGTGTCCTGGGCGAAGGCCAGGGCGAAATGCGGGCGCAAGGCCCCGCCCGCGGCCGCTGCCAGTCTGCTCTTGGCCAGTGCGAGGGGCTTCAGCGGGACGACAAGTGACCACTGCATCGCAACATTGTCACCCGGCCTCGGTCGGTGGCCACGAGAGACCTGCTCGGGGCGGGGCGTACCGTGTTCTCGACAGACCAGGGGCCTGGGGCGACACTTGACCCCCAGCAGCCAGGCAGCAGCCAGTGGCAGCCAGGTCCTAGAGGAAGGTGTCCGAGTGTCCCGCCGCAGAATCGGCTTCTGGTACCGCCTGGCGGCGGTCATCGCGAAACCGCCGTTGGTGGTTCTGTTCAAGCGGGACTGGCGAGGAATGGAGCACATTCCGGCCGACGGCGGATTCATCACCGCCGTGAATCACAACTCCTATCTGGACCCGCTGTCCTACGCGCACTACCAGTACAACACGGGACGCGTCCCCCGGTTCCTTGCGAAGGCCGCCCTCTTCAAGGGCTCTTTCGTCGGCATGATGCTCCGCGGCACCCGCCAGATCCCGGTCTACCGCGAGACCACCAACGCACTCGACGCCTTCCGCGCCGCAGTCGACGCCATCGAGCGCGGCGAGTGCGTCGCGTTCTACCCGGAGGGCACGCTGACCCGCGACCCCGAGATGTGGCCCATGGCGGGCAAGACCGGTGCCGCGCGCGTCGCGCTGCTCACCCAGGCCCCGGTCATCCCGGTCGCCCAGTGGGGCGCCAACCTGGCGATGCCGCCGTACGCCAAGGAGGACAAGCTCAGGCTCTTCCCGCGGAAGACCCTGATCGTGCAGGCCGGACCGCCCGTCGACCTCTCCCGGTTCTACGGTCTGGAGCCCACCCCCGAGGTGCTGCGCGAGGCCACCGAGGTCATCATGGCCGCGATCACCTCGCTGCTGGAGGACGTACGCGGCGAGACGGCGCCCGCCGAGCCGCACGACCACCGCGGGGCGCGGACGGAACAGCGGCAGAAGGCCGCGGAGGAGGGCACCAAGTGACTCGTCCCGTCAAGGCCGCCGTGTTCGGCACCGGATCCTGGGGCACTGCCTTTTCGATGGTGCTCGCCGACGCGGGCTGCGACGTGACCCTCTGGGGCCGCCGCGCCGATCTCGTCGACGCCGTCAACACCACCCGCACCAACCCGGACTATCTTCCGGGCATCCAGCTCCCCGAGCGGATCCGGGCCACCACCGACCCCGCCGATGCCGCCCGCGACGCCGACTTCACCGTCCTCGTCGTGCCCTCGCAGACCCTGCGCGCCAACCTCGCGGAATGGGCGCCCAAGCTGTCTCCCGACACCGTCCTCGTCTCGCTGATGAAGGGCGTCGAACTCGGCACCGCCAAGCGGATGAGCGAAGTCATCGAGGAGGTCGCCAAGGCCCCCGCGGAGCGCGTCGCCGTCCTCACAGGCCCCAATCTCGCCAAGGAGATCGCCGACCGCCAGCCCGCCGCCGCGGTCGTCGCCTGCGCCGACGAGACGGTCGCCCAGCGCCTCCAGTCCGCGTGCATGACCCCGTACTTCCGCGCGTACACCAACACCGACGTCGTCGGTTGCGAACTCGGCGGCGCCGTCAAGAACGTCATCGGTCTCGCCGTCGGCATCGCGGACGGCATGGGCCTCGGCGACAACTCCAAGGCCACGCTCATCACCCGCGGCCTGGCCGAGACGACCCGCCTCGGCCTCGCCATGGGCGCCGACCCGATGACCTTCTCCGGCCTGGCGGGACTCGGCGACCTCGTCGCCACCTGCTCGTCGCCGCTCTCACGGAACCACACCTTCGGCACCAACCTCGGCCGTGGCATGACCCTCCAGGAGACCATCGCCGCCACCAAGCAGACCGCCGAGGGCGTCAAGTCCTGTGAGTCCGTGCTGGATCTGGCCAGGCGGCACGGCGTCGACATGCCGATCACGGAGACGGTGGTCTCGATCGTCCACGAGGGCAAGCCGCCGGTCGTCGCGCTCAAGGAACTGATGTCACGCAGCGCGAAGCCCGAGCGCCACTAGTGCTGCTCCGCGGAAGTTCGTGGAGGGGTGTTGGGGTCGGTCAGGCGGGGGTGTCGAGGTAGAGGCCACCGGCGCAGTCGAGGCAGTCTTC
>NZ_JBSFDW010000008.1:0-137719 GCF_053594115.1 Streptomyces sp. NPDC001970
ATTTTTGGCACGCTGTTGAGTTCTCAAGGAACGGACGCTTCCTTCGTACTCACCCTCTCGGGCTTTCCTCCGGGCGCTTCCCTTCGGTGTTTCCAACCTTACCAGATTCATTTTCCGTTCCGTTTCCGGTTCGGATTCTGTTTCCGGTGGCCGTTGGAGGGCCTTTTGTCTTTCGACTGCCTTTCGGCTTTCCCGACTTTATCAGAGTCTTTTCGGCCGAGCTAATCGGCTTCGTGATCCGAATAAAGGAATCGGGTGGCTCCGCGGAAATCTCGTTTCCGTCGAGAGCGAGAGAGATTCTAGTCGAGACACTCGGACCTGTCCAGTCCGAGGCAACTGTCTAAATCTACCTCCCCACTCCAACCCTGTCAACGGTTTTCGTGGGCGGAGAGGAGACTAGCAGCTCACAGGCCCTGTGCGCACATCAGGCGGCGGTGGGGAGCTCGGCGCTCCGTTCGAAAGCGTCCACGTCGCCCACGTCGCCGGATCGGGCCGCACGGCCGCCGAGGACGTACACGTACGCGAGAAAGACCAGCTCGGCGACGATTCCGATGGTGATGCGGGCCCAGGTCGGGAGGCCGGAGGGGGTCACGAATCCCTCGATCAGGCCGGAGACGAAGAGGACCAGGGCAAGGCCTATGGCCATGCCGAGAGCGGCGCGGCCCTGCTGGGCGAGTGCTGCGCGACGGGACTGGGGGCCCGGGTCGATGAGGGTCCAGCCGAGTCGGAGGCCGGTGCCGGCGGCGACGAAGACCGCGGTGAGTTCGAGCAGGCCGTGCGGCAGGACGAGGCCGAGGAAGGTGTCGAGGCGGCCGGCGGAGGACATGAGGCCGATGCCGACGCCGAGGTTGGCCATGTTGAGGAAGAGGATCCACAGCACCGGGACGCAGAGGAATGCGCCGAGGACCAGGCACATGGCGGCGGCCTGGGCGTTGTTCGTCCAGACCTGGGCTGCGAAGGAGGCCGCGGGGTGGCTGGAGTAGTACGTCTCGTACTCGCCGCCGGGGCGGGTGAGCTGACGCAGCTCCTCGGGGGCGGCGATGGCCGACTGGACCTCGGGATGGGCGCCGATCCACCAGCCGATGACCGCCGCCAGGAGGGTGGACAGCACGGCGGTGGGGATCCACCAGTGGCGGGAGCAGTAGACCGCGGCGGGGAAACCGGCGGTCAGAAAGCGGGCGACGTCTTTCCAGGAGGCGCGGCGGGTGCCCGTGACGGTGGAGCGGGCACGGGCGACGAGCTGGGTGAGCCGGGCCGTGACCATGGGGTCGGGGGCACTGGACTGGATGAGCGACAGATGGGTGGCCGTGCGCTGGTAGAGGGCGACGAGTTCGTCGGTCTCGGCGCCGGTGAGGTGGCGCCCGCGGCGCAGGAGGTGGTCCAGACGGTCCCACTCCGCGCGGTGGGTCATCACGAAGACGTCGAGATCCATGGTCGGCTGCTGCTCCAGGCTGGTTCGTACGGAAGGATGGTTCGTTTTCGTACGGACGATTCGTACAACTGCTCGTACTACTGCGGCGCGCTTCGGGTCAGCTTGGCAGACTGGCGTTCGGAGGGGTCGTGAAGGTCGAAGAACCGTCATGAAAGCGGGAGAGAGGGTGGGCGCGTGAGCGGGGTTGTGACCGGGGACGCCGTCGTACTGGGGCTTCGTCCGGCGAGGCTGCCCAGTCGGGCGCTGGCGCTCGCCATCGATCTCGCCGTCGTGTGGGCGGCGTACCTGCTGATATCCATCGGCCTCGCCATCGCGACGGCCTCGCTGGACGAGGCCGCGGTCACGGCGGTGTCGATCGCAACGTTCGTGCTGGTGCTGGTGGGGGCGCCGATCGCGGTGGAGACGCTCAGTCATGGTCGCTCGCTGGGGAAGCTGGCGTGCGGGCTGAGGGTGGTGCGCGACGACGGCGGGCCCATCCGCTTCCGGCACGCGCTCGTGCGTGGAGCGATGGGGGTCGTGGAGATCCTCATGACCTTCGGTGTGATCGCCTGTATTGCTTCTCTGGTGTCGGCGCGGGGGCGGCGGATCGGGGACGTGTTCGCGGGGACTCTGGTCGTACGGGAACGGGTGCCGGCGGGGCGGGTCGTGCCGGTGCCTCCGCCGCCGCCGTGGCTGGTGGGACGGTTCGCGGAGCTGGATCTGTCGGGAGTGCCCGATGAGCTGTGGCTGGCGATACGTCAGTACCTGACGCGCATGAATCAGCTCGATGGTGAGGTGAGCTGGTCGCTGGCGGGGCGCCTCGCCGACGATCTGGTGGCGCGCACGGGCACGCCCGCGCCTGCGGGGGTGCCGGCGGCGGCGTATCTGGCGGCCGTGGTGAACGAGCGGCAGGCGCGGGAAACGCGGAAGGCGTTCACCGCGGCGGGGGCCGCGGGGCCTGCGGGTTCGGGGGGCGCGGGAAGCGCGATGCCGGCTGGGGCGGCATTCGGGTATCCGGCTCCGTACCCGGGGGCGGTGGCGCCCGGAGCGCCGAGTCCGGCTACGGCGCCGGCGTACCAGGCTCCGGCCGTCCGTCCCGCGCCGGCCACGCCGTCCCCGTCCCTGTCTCCGTCCCAGGCAGCGAGTGCGGGTACGAGTGCGGATGGGCAGTCGGGCGGAGAGGCCACGCCACCTGCGACGGGGTTCGCGCCGCCCGCCTGAGCGCCGACGCGGGTCGGAGTCACGGGAGACCGGTCGGGAGAGGATCGGTCAGGGGAAGACCGATGGTGGGCTCTCGAGGTCTTCGAGTTCGATGCCGGGGGCCGAGAGGACCACGTCGCCGGCGATGTGGATCGTGTGCTGTTCCCCCGTGTCGAGCTCGCTGACCTGGTATTCGTCCACGCTCAGGGAGCCGTTGTCAGTGGCGTGCGCTTCACTCTTCATCAGGGCCCAGGACTGGTCGACCGTGCGGGGGGCGAGGACCGGGTCCGTGAAAGCGACGAGTCGGACGCGCGTCGCGGGGGCGCCGGGAGTGAGCCGGAGCAGCCGGGACGTCGCGACGAGGAAGGCGGGGGACGTGCCGGTGAAGGCGTGGGCGCGGACATTGCCTTCGGTGGCATGAGCGCCGGTGGGGTCGGTGCGGACCCAGGTGACGCCGTCGACTGCGGCGCCCCGGACCTGCCAGCTCGCCGCGTGCAGCTCGAGACGGATGGGGCGGCCGAGTTCGTCGAGGGCCAGGTCGACGGAGCCTGCGTGGTCGCCGGAGGGGGTGGTCACCTGGGAGACGTAGCGCCAGCCGGAAGGGCCGGGGGCGCAGTGGAAGTGCTCTTCACCGAGGGGGGTGTGATCGTGCGGATCATGGAGCGAATAGCGGCCGCGGGGCATGGGGCAGGGTCCTTGCGATGCGTTGAGGCCAGGTAGCGGCCTCCGGACCGCCGGGTCCGAGGTGCCGGTCCGGGGTGCCGCTGCGGGGCGGTGAGCCAGGAAGGCCCGGCTCGACCGACCCGCCCACACGTGAGCGCGGACCGGGCGCAGGCCCCCCGGACGCCGGGGGGCGGGGGGCCTGCGGTGGGTGCGTCAGTAGCGGTAGTGGTCGGGCTTGTACGGGCCCTCGACCTCGACGCCGATGTAGGCGGCCTGCTCGGGGCGGAGCGTCGTGAGCTTCACGCCGAGCGAGTCGAGGTGGAGGCGGGCGACCTTCTCGTCGAGGTGCTTGGGCAGCACGTAGACGTCGGTCGGGTACTCCTCCGGCTTGGTGAACAACTCGATCTGGGCCAGCGTCTGGTCCGCGAACGAGTTGGACATCACGAAGGACGGGTGGCCGGTCGCGTTGCCGAGGTTCAGCAGGCGGCCCTCGGACAGCACGATGATCACCTTGCCGTCGGGGAAGGTCCAGGTGTGGACCTGCGGCTTGACCTCGTCCTTGACGATGCCCGCGACCTTGGCCAGGCCGGCCATGTCGATCTCGTTGTCGAAGTGGCCGATGTTGCCGACGATCGCCTGGTGCTTCATCTTGGCCATGTCCGAGGCCATGATGATGTCCTTGTTGCCCGTCGTGGTGATGAACAGGTCGGCCTTGTCGATGACCTCGTCGAGGGTCGTGACCTGGAAGCCGTCCATCGCCGCCTGGAGCGCGCAGATCGGGTCGATCTCGGTGATGATCACGCGGGCGCCCTGACCGCGCAGGGACTCCGCGCAGCCCTTGCCGACGTCGCCGTAGCCGCAGATGACCGCGACCTTGCCGCCGATGAGGACGTCGGTGGCGCGGTTGATGCCGTCGACCAGGGAGTGGCGGCAGCCGTACTTGTTGTCGAACTTGGACTTGGTGACGGCGTCGTTGACGTTGATCGCCGGGAAGAGGAGGGTGCCGTCGCGCTGCATCTCGTAGAGCCGGTGAACGCCGGTCGTGGTCTCCTCGGTCACACCGCGGATCTCGGACGCCAGGAGGGTCCACTTCTGCGGGTTCTCGGAGAGGGTGCGGTTCAGCAGGGTGAGGATGTGGCCGTACTCCTCGCTGTCCGCGGTGGACGGGTCCGGGGCCTCGCCGGCCTTCTCGAACTCGACGCCCTTGTGGACCAGGAGGGTGGCGTCACCGCCGTCGTCCAGAATCATGTTCGGGCCGCCGGTGGGCGAGTTCGGCCAGGTCAGGGCCTGCTCCGTGCACCACCAGTACTCCTCCAGGGTCTCGCCCTTCCAGGCGAAGACCGGGACGCCCCGGGGGTTGTCCGGCGTGCCGTTCGGACCGACGGCGATGGCGGCCGCGGCATGGTCCTGGGTGGAGAAGATGTTGCAGGACGCCCAGCGGACCTCGGCGCCGAGGGCGACCAGGGTCTCGATCAGTACGGCGGTCTGCACGGTCATGTGCAGGGAGCCGGTGATGCGGGCGCCGGCGAGCGGCTGCGTCTCCGCGTACTCCCTGCGGATCGACATCAGACCGGGCATCTCGTGCTCGGCGAGGGTGATTTCCTTGCGGCCGAAGGCGGCGAGGGAAAGGTCGGCGACCTTGAAGTCCTGACCGGCGGCGACAGTCGTCATTGCGAGCTGCTCCTCAAGAGGGTCGAGGGATGGGTAGGGCTGGCTGGCTCTGCGGCCGCTGCGGCGATACGGGCACACGCATGCCCGGACGCCCGCGGTCGTCCGCAGCGCAGTCCGTCGGAGGCCCTCTCTCCCTCGGCCGGTCCACACTCGCGGACCGCCCGACCGCCATCAGCAGCGACGTCTGGCTCTGGGCACGAATCTACACCGATCGGCCTTGGCGCCCACAGCCCGCCCATGGCCACGCCGCGGCCGGAACCGGTCCGGAGACCTACGGAAGAGGGTCCCTGGAAGGTGATCCGGGTGGGTCGTACGCGCGCATCCCCGCGCCCGTACGACCGTACGGACGCTAGAGGCCCCGGACCGAGCTGGTCGGTCCGGGGCCTGTGCGTGTACGGGCCGCGCGTGCGCGGGCCCGCGTCGGTGCGGGCCTGTGTCAGTGGCCGGGGTCGGCGCCCGGGCCGCCCGGGGACTTGGCCGGGTCGGCGCCCTTCGCGGCCGCCGCCTCGCTGTAGATGTCCGGCTCCAGGTAGATGACGCGGGCGATCGGGACGACGGTGCGGATGCGGTCCTCGGCTGCGTTGATCGCGTCGGCGACCTGGGCGGCCGTGTTGTCGTGCTGGACCGCGACCTTGGCGGCGACCAGCAGCTCCTCCGGGCCGAGGTGGAGCGTACGCATGTGGATGATGGCAGTGACCGTGCTGCCGTCGACGACCGCCGCCTGGATCTTCTCGACGTCCTCGGCGCCTGCCGCCTCACCGAGGAGCAGCGACTTGGTCTCGGCGGCGAGCACCAGCGCGATCAGGATGAGCAGGATGCCGATGCAGAGCGTGCCGATGCCGTCCCAGACGCCGTTGCCCGTGAGCAGGGCGAGGCCGACGCCGCCGAGCGCGAGGACCAGACCGACCAGCGCGCCGAGGTCCTCCAGCAGGACGACCGGGAGCTCGGGGGCCTTGGCGTGGCGGACGAACTCCTTCCAGGAGCGATTGCCGCGCAGGACGTTGGACTCCTTGATGGCCGTACGGAACGAGAACGTCTCGGCGATGATCGCGAAGACGAGGACGCCGATGGGCCAGTACCAGTCCTTGATCTCGTGCGGGTGGGTGATCTTCTCGTAGCCCTCGTAGACCGCGAACATGCCGCCGACCGAGAAGAGGACGATCGAGACGAGGAAGGCGTAGATGTAGCGCTCACGGCCGTAGCCGAACGGGTGCTGCGAGGTGGCCTCGCGCTGCGCCTTCTTGCCGCCGAGGAGCAGCAGGCCCTGGTTGCCGGAGTCGGCGACCGAGTGGACGCTCTCCGCGAGCATCGACGAGGAGCCGCTGAAGAGGAACGCCACGAACTTGGCTACCGCGATCGCAAGATTCGCGGCGAGTGCCGCCACGATGGCCTTGGTTCCGCCTGACGCGCTCATGGGTGCGGGGTGTCCTTCCTCGAAGCTCCTGGTGTACGGGCTCGGCAAGCACCCGGGCCCGTCGTGCCGGGGCAGGCCTCGGCACGGCGGGCCATTGTTGCAGCAGTCGGCACGGACGGCGCGTCAGGCCACCACTGTGGCACGGAAGACCGTTCCTGAACCGGACAGTTCGGCCTTTTCTCCTGCCGGTATGAAGACGGACTCGCCCGGCGCGAGCGTGAACTCGCCCGCCTTCGGGCGACCCGCCGTCGCCAGGAGGATCTGCGGGGTGGCGGCGGTGACATCGACGGGCGCCGCGCCCTCCGACCGTGCGTAACGGGAGAGCCGGAACTCGTCGATCGGGGTGTCGTACACCTCCTCGCCGGAGGGGGACGCCTCCGGGCGCAGGACGCCGGGGTCGGACGCCTCGAAGCGGACGATGCGCAGGAGTTCGGGCACGTCCACGTGCTTGGGAGTCAGTCCGCAGCGCAGGACGTTGTCGGAGTTGGCCATGATCTCGACGGCGAGGCCGCCGAGGTACGCGTGCGGGACGCCGGCTCCGAGGAAGAGGGCCTCGCCGGGCTGCAGCTGGACGTGGTTGAGCAGCATGGCGGCGATGACGCCCGGGTCGCCGGGGAAGTGGTGCGCGATGGCGGCGTACGGGGCGTACAGGCCGCCGAGGCGTTCCGCGGCGGCCGCGGCCTCGGTGACGGTGCGGGCCATTTCCTCCGGGTCGGCGGCGAGGACCGCGGTGAGGACCTCGCGGAGGGCGGCCTCCTCTGGGTGGGCGTGGAGGAGGTCGACGTACGGCTTGAGGGCGTCGACGTCCAGGCCGGCGATGAGGTCCGCCGCTTCGACGGGCGGGCGGAAGCCGCAGAGCCCGTCGAAGGGGGTGAGGGCGCAGACCAGTTCCGGCTTGTGGTTGTCGTCCTTGTAGTTGCGGTGGGGCGCGTCGATCGGGATGCCGGCGCGCTCCTCGGCGGCGTAGCCCTCCTTGGCCTGGGCGAGGTCCGGGTGGACCTGGAGGGAGAGAGGGGCGCCGGCGGCGAGCAGCTTGAGGAGGAACGGGAGGCGGGGGCCGAACTTGTCGGCGGATGCCGCGCCGAGTTCGCGTCCGGGGTCGGCGGCGATGACGTCGTTCAGGGCGCCGCGGTCGGTGCGCGAGGGCGCGCCGGGGTGGGCGCCCATCCACATCTCGGCCTGGGGCTCACCGGTGGGGGCGGTGCCGAGGAGATCCGGGATGAGGGTCGTGGAGCCCCAGGCGTAGGGGCGCACGGTGTTGGTGAGGCGGTCCATGAGGGGCGATCCTCGACTCGGTACGTGGCCGGCACGTGGCTCGTACGTGACTGATCTATGGCTGGTGCGTGGCTGATCTGGGGCGCTTCGGGTGGCTTTACATGGATTTACGTAGCCGTGAGGTGCTCTTACGCAGCCGTGAGGTGCTCGGTGCCGCGTGTCACGACTGGGCGCTGGACGCCGCCAGGGCCAGGTACCCGGCGGCGAAGTCGGTCACGGCGAGGAGCTCGGCGAGGGTCTCCAGCTCGCTGCCCTCCTCCGGTTCCAGCTCGCTGATGGCCGTGTCGTGGCTCAGCGCGAGTTCGCGGGCCGCGGGGGCCGCGGTGAGGTTGCCCTCCGTGCGGTCGCGCAGCAGCAGGACGCGGGCGCGCAGGGCCTGGGGCTCCTCGACGCGGTCGCGGAAGAAGTCCTCGGGGTCGGCGCCCGCGGCGAAGTCGCCCGCGAGGAGGACTTTATGGGCGGGGAGCGCCTCGGGGAGTTCGGCGGCGAGCGCGGGGAGGCCGGCGAGCTCGGCCAGTACGGCGGCGAAGCGGCGGCCGACGGGGGCGGCGGTGCCCTCCGTCCAGATCAGGGGGAGGGTGTCGGCGAGCTCGGCGGCGAGCGTCTTGGCCGGGTTGCTGTACGTCGCGATGGCGGGGCCGCATCGCTCGGCCATGCGGTCGAGGCGGTCGGCGACGCTCTGGAGGGCGTCCGGGGGTGCGCTGACCAGGCCGACGCGGTCGAGGAGCGCGAGGAGCGGGGTGAACAGGGCCCAGAGCGCGCCGGGGCTGGCCGCCGCCTGCGTCTCGTCGTACATCTCCTGCGGGCCGGCCGCCATGGGAACCACCAGGCCGTGGACGTCCCCGACGGCCTCGGAGAGCGGGGAGCGCTGCGGGGCGACGGCGACGACGGTGCAGCCGCGGCGGTACGCCTGCTCGGCAAGGAGGGCGAGCCCGGGCTCGGTGCCGTCGGTGGTGGCGATGAGGAGCAGGTCGACGGAGCCGGCCCAGCCGGGGAGCGCCCAGCGGAGTGCTCCGGCGGCCGGCGCGACGCCGGTGGGGTGCAGTCGGGCGACCGGGGCGGAGGCGCCGGCGAGCGCGGCGATGAGGTCGGCGACTCCGGTGGCGGCGGTGCCGGGGCCTGCGATGAGGACCGCGCGGGGGCGGCCCTCGGGCGTCACCTCGGCGATCCCGGCCTCTGCCGCGTGCCGGGCGGCGGTGCGAACGCGCGCGCCGGCCTCCGCGGCGCCGCGGAGCAGTGCGCGGCGATCGGCGCGGGCGAGGGCTTCCGGGGCGTCGAGGAGTGACTCGTCGAGCATGATGGTGGGCCTCCGATTCGCCGTACGGGGTGCGGGGGCGGGCTCAGGCGGGGCGCGTCAGGCGGGGCGGCGGGCCTCGTCGACGAGGAGGACGGGGATGCCGTCGCGTACGGGGTACGCCAGGCCGCAGTCCTTGCCGGTGCAGATCAGCTCGGGCGATTCCGCTGCCGTTTCGTCGCTGAGCGGGGCGTGGCAGGCCGGGCAGGCGAGGATCTCCAGGAGACCGGCTTCGAGCGGCATGAGGGTGTCCCTTCGAACATGCGGTTTGGGCCAGGTCAGCCTACCGCCGGGGACCGGCCGACGCGGCTCGGCGTGGCGGGGTGCGGGCGGCCCCCGCGGCCCCGGGCGCGATGCCGTGACGGCGGCGCGGCAGCTCCGCGCCGCCGTCACGGCCTCGGGACCTGACGGTCCGTACTCCGACGCCGCCCCCGGCAGGGGTGCCCGGGGTGTCCGTCCTCAAACGCCGGACGGCCTCACGATGCTCCGGTGCCGGCCCCTCGACGGTCTCCGTCGTCAAACGCCGGACCGGCTCGAGATGCTCCCCGGCACCGCCACGACCGACCACGTGCCCGTCCTCGAACGCCCGACGAGCTCAGGACGATCCGGTACCGGCGCTCTGTCAGAGGGTGGTCCGGACCAGGTCCAGGATCTCGTCGCGGACCGCGATCATGGTGAGTTCGTCGCGGGCCTCGACGTTGAGGCGGAGGAGGGGTTCCGTGTTGGAGGGGCGGAGGTTGAACCACCAGTCCGGGGTGGCCACCGTCAGTCCGTCGAGTTCGTCGATGGTGGCGTCCTCGCGGTCGGCGAAGACCCGGCGGACCGCCGCCGTGCGGGCCGTCTGGTCGGCGACCGTGGAGTTGATCTCGCCGGAGCCCCGGTAGCGGTCGTAGCGGGCGACGAGGGCCGAGAGGGTGCCGTCCTGGGTGCCGAGGGCGGCGAGGACGTGGAGGGCGGCGAGCATGCCCGTGTCGGCGTTCCAGAAGTCACGGAAGTAGTAGTGGGCGGAGTGCTCCCCGCCGAAGATCGCGCCCGTGCGGGCCATCTCCTCCTTGATGAAGGAGTGGCCGACGCGGGTACGGACCGGCGTGCCGCCGTGTTCGCGTACGACCTCCGGCACCGACCACGACGTGATCAGGTTGTGGATGACCGTGCCCCCGGGGTGCTTCTCCAGCTCGCGGGCCGCGACCAGCGCCGTGATCGCCGACGGCGAGATCCCCTCGCCCCGCTCGTCGACGACGAAGCAGCGGTCCGCGTCGCCGTCGAAGGCGAGGCCGATGTCCGCGCCCTCGGCGCGCACGCGGGCCTGGAGGTCGGCGATGTTCTTCGGGTCCAGCGGGTTGGCCTCGTGGTTCGGGAAGGTGCCGTCGAGCTCGAAGTACATCGGTACGAGCTCGACCGGCAGCGACGCGAAGACCGTCGGGACCGTGTGGCCGCCCATGCCGTTGCCCGCGTCCACGACGACCTTCAGCGGGCGGATCGACCCGACGTCCACCAGGGAGAGGAGGTGGGCCGCGTAGTCCGTGAGCGTGTCGCGCTCGGTGACCCGGCCGGGGGCGGCGACCGGGGCCGGCGCTCCCTCCGCGAGCCATCCCTCGACGAGCCCGCGGATCTCCCCCAGTCCCGAGTCCTGGCCCACGGGCGCAGCCCCGGCCCGGCACATCTTGATGCCGTTGTACTGCGCGGGGTTGTGCGAGGCCGTGAACATCGCGCCCGGCAGCCCGAACTGCCCCGAGGCGAAGTACAGCTGGTCCGTGGAGCAGAGCCCGATCAGGGTCACGTCCGCGCCCTGGTCCGCCGCGCCGCGCGCGAAGGCCGCCGAGAGCCCGGGCGACGACGGGCGCATGTCGTGGCCGACGACGACCGCGTCCGCTCCCGTCACCCGCACGAAGGCGGCGCCGAACAACTCAGCCAGCGGCTCGTCCCACTGATCGGGCACCACCCCGCGGATGTCGTACGCCTTGATGATCTGCGACAGATCAGCAGCAGATGCAGCGGCCACGGCCCAACCCTCCTGAAGTCTCTGCGGTCGCCTCAAACTACCCGCAGGAGACGGCTCAAAGTGCCCTCACGCAGAGTCCGGCCGTCCGGAAGTCGGCTCGGGGAGGCACGGGAGCTCAGGAGTCGGGGGAACGCAGCACCCGCAGATGGCCGCGGCGCCCGACCTCCATCGGATCCGCCCTGCGGGCACCGCCGCCGCCCGCCTCCGCCGCACGCTCCTGGGGGCGTGCCGCCTCGCGGACCGCGTTGGCCAGCGCTTCGAGGTCGTCGCCGCTGGGCCGGGCCGGGCCGGAGCTGTCCGCGAGCCGTACGACCTCCCAGCCGCGCGGGGCGGTGAGGCGCTCGCTGTGCTCGGCGCACAGGTCGTAGCAGTGGGGTTCGGCGTAGGTGGCGAGCGGGCCGAGGACCGCGGTCGAATCGGCATAGACGTACGTCAGTGTCGCGACGGCAGGGCGGCCGCACGCGGTGCGCGAACAGCGACGTACAGGGCTCACGACGTTGGACGGTACCGCACTCTTGAGCGGGCCGCGACGACTCTCCACCAGGTCACTCCACCGTGTCGTCCTGTGACGTCCGGCACAGCCCCTTTCCGGGCGACCACTCTGACCTGGGCGGGAAGGAAAGGGGCCGGTTGGCGGCCGTGAGCGATCCGGTCAGGGCCCGATACAAATCGCGCCAATCGCGATGAGAACGGCGATCGCAGGGAGGCTAGGAATCGAGCCCAAGCTTGGCCGGAATGTTCAATAAGCGACATGCCGCCTCGGGCGGAGCGACATGCCGCGCGGCAGGCGCGCGGCCCCGGTGCGTGCACGCCCCGGAGAGCTACCCTGCGTCAGTGATGGACACTCCTGTACCGCCCCGCCCGACCGAGCCGAGGGATGCCAGGGAGCCGCGGCCACGCCGCCGCGACCGGCACGGCCGCGGTATGCGAGGGCCCGTCGCCCCGCCCCAGGTACCGCTCTCCGCCAGCAGGGCGGAGACGTTCCGCGATCTTGTGCAGGACTCGGTCGAGCGGCTGGAGCGGCGCTGGCCGCAGCTGACCGAGGTGGAGTTCCTGGTCCAGGATGTGCCGGGTACGCAGGACGAGACCGTGCCGCTGGGCAACTCGGTCCCGGCCGGCAAGGGACAGCCCGCGCGGATCGTCGTCTACCGCCGGCCGGTCGAGATCCGCACGAAGAACCGCGACGAGCGCGCCCTGCTGGTCCACGAGGTCGTCGTGGAGCAGGTGGCGGACCTGCTCGGCCTCTCGCCGGAGTCCGTCGATCCCCGGTACGGGCAGGACTAGCCGGTCCGAAGCCGTAGAGGACGTCCCGTACCGGACCTCCTGTACCGGAGCTCCCGTGCCGGACCTCCCGTGCCGGACCTCCCGTACCGGACCTCCCGTACGGGGCTACTCGTCCAGCACCGAGAGGTCCTGCTCCGCCTGCGGGACCTCGACCGTGCCGCGGTCGTCGGGAAGCGTCTGGACCGTGAACATCTCGATCCCCTTCTGCGGCAGCAGCAGCGTGCGTGCCGCGTGGACCGGGCCGCCGGACTCGGGCTCGATCGTCAGCGCGTACGAACCCTTGAGGCCGGCCGGGACGGGTGGGGTGGTGATCGCGAGGGTCGTGCCGCCCTTCACCGTGTACTTCTTGACGACCGGCTCGCCGCCCCCGGTGCCGGCCGACGCCGTGACCTTCACCTCGGCGGTGGCGTCGGGCGCGGTCAGGGAGAGCACCGAGCCCTTGGCGCGGTTGTCGGCGGCCGTGGCCCGCTCCGTCACGGGCGCGGTCGCGGGGATGAAGGCGAACTCCTGCTTGTCGCCGGTACCCCGCGTGACCTGGAGCGCGGCGACGACGGGCGTCGCCTGGCCGCCGCTCTCCGACGGGCTGAGCAGCAGGGAGCCGGCCTCGCCCTTGGTGACGTCCTTCAGGTCGAGGGACGCGGTCATGCCCGATTTCACCCGCAGACTCTCCGCGCCAGCCGGAGTGATGGTGCCCGACGCGGTCGCCAGCCGCAGCTTCACATCGGCGTCGTCGTCGCCGGGTGCGAACGCCACGAGCCGTACGGACGTCGCATCCGCCGGGATGCCCGGCAGTACGAGCGTGCCGGCCGGGTCCGTGGACGCGGGCAGCCAGTCGCTGCCGGTCTCGTCGCCCGCGCCCCGCACCACGGCGCCCACCCGGCCGGTACGCGTGGCGACGTGCACCGTCACGTCCTCGGCCTTGTCGGTCGTCAGGGTCGGCAGCAGCACGGGCACGCTCGCTCCGGCCGGGACCGGAATGCCTTCGGTCAGCTGGGACTTGAGGGCGCCGTCCTTGCCGTAGAGCTCGATGTCGACGACGGCGGCGGTGTCGTCGGGGTTGGTGAGGTGGACGTAGTCCTGCCGGTCCTTGGCGAGGCTCGCGCCCGGGAACCAGAAGTCGGTGTCGGGCACGGTGCAGCTGACGCCGAGCACACCGCGGCCGCTGCCCGCGGGGACCGTGGTGGTCTGCTGGGTCGTCCAGCCGGGGGCGAACGTGCCGGTGGCGGTGCCGACGAGCGCGGGGGCGTCGCTGCCGGACTCCTCGGCGCCGACCGGCTTCCCGGGCTCCATGAGGGTGAGGAAGGGCTTGTCGGGCGTGGGCTGCTTCGCCGTGCCGGTCTTCTCCTCCTCGTCCTTCTTCTCCTCGTCGGCCGTCTCGTCCGCGTCCTTCTCCGCGTCCTTGTCGGCGGCTCCCTTGTCGAGGTCCGCCAGTGTCGTCACGGACGGCGTCAGTGCGGCCGTCGACTCCGCGTCGGCGTCGGCTTCGCTGCCCGCCGGGGCGAACGACGTGTACGCCGTCTCCCCGATGTCGGACGTGGTGGGCGCCGGGCACAGCAGGCTGGAGCGCTCGACCGGCAGCCGGGCGGGGGCCTTCGCCCCGGCAGTTGCTTCCCCGCCGTCGGGCGCGGTGAGCGCGGCGAGCCCGGTCGCGGCGGCGAGGGCGGTGGCGGCCGCGAGGAGGGACAGGGTCGTGCGGTTCACTGGTTGCTGCTCCCGTCGGGACGCTGCTCGGTCTCGTAGCCGTAGGGGTCGTACTGGCCCGTGCCGTACGGGTCGTACTGCTGCTGCCCGTACTGGTCCTGTGCGTACTGCTGCTGCCCGTACTGCTCCTGCCCGTACTGCTCCTGGCCGTACTGGTCCTGGCCGTACTGCTGCGACGGCTCGGAGTAGGGCTGCTGCTCGCCGTACCCGTACTGCTGCTGGTACTGCTGCTGCTCTCCGTACGTCGCGTATTCCGCGTCGGTGTCCGCGTCCGCGTACGTCCGGGCGCCGTCCCATTCGCCGTACTGCTGCTGGGGCACCGCCGCATACGGCTCCGGCTCCGGCTCCCGGTCCGGCGCCGATTGCGGCTCGTACTCGTGCTCGTGCTCGGGAGCTGCCAGGCCCTCCGCTTCCGCCTCCGCCTGGGCCGCCGCCCGCAGCCTGCGGGCCCTGCGCCCCTCGCCCTCCACGGGCTGGGCCGGGATCGCGGCCTCCTCGTCCGGGAGATCGTCGTCGATCTCGCGGCGGCGGCCGGGCAGGGCGAGGACCAGCAGGACGAGTGCGAGCGCGCCCTGCGCCCAGATCCACGCGGTGTGGGTGACGGGCTCCTCGTAGGTGAGGTCGAGCTTGCCGCCCTCCGTGGGGAGTTCGAAGCCCTGGGCCCAGCCGTCGACGGTCGTCTTCGAGAGCGCCCGGCCGTCGAGCGTGGCCTGCCAGCCGTCGTCTGCGCGGTCCGCGATGCGCAGCACGCGGCCGGACGGGCCCGACGGGATCTCGGTGTGGGCCTCGACGGGTCCGGAGGCCACGGGCAGCGGGTCCTCCTTGCCGTTCACGATGACCGCGCGGGCGACCTGGCGGTCGACGCGCCACAGCGCACTGCCGTCGAGCTGGCTGAGCCTGGACAGGCCCGGCGTGGCGTCGAGGACACGGCTCATCTGGCGCGGCGCCCCGTCCCGTACGAGCACGTACCGGATCGCGAAGCCGCTGAGCTGGCTGGTCTGGTCGGCGCCGGAACCCGCGACCAGATTGGCGACGACCTTGTCGAGGCGGGCGTCGCTGCCACCGGTCTCGCTCAGCTCGGCGTCGCCGAGGCGGGCGCCGGAGCCGCGGACCAGGCTGTACGACACCTCGGCGGCGGAGGTGCCGCCGAGGACGAGGGTGCGCGGCTGGTCGCGGGTGCCGCTCTCCTCGGCGACGAACGCCGGGACCTGCACCGGGTCGCGGCGCTCCAGCGGTCCCGCGGCCCCGCTGATCATCCAGTTGGCCGCGGCGAGCAGCGGAGCGGCGACGGCCGCAAGGGCGATGAGCGCGGCGACGGGCTGCCGCCAGCCGAACGACTCCGCGGCGACGCGCTCGCGGGCGCCTTCCGCGCCGAGCACGGCGGCGGTCAGCAGCGCGATGCCGTAAAGGAGCGTGGCGGGCCCGGCCCAGCCCGAACCGTTGGCGACGACCGCGAAGACGAGGCCGACGACCGCGACGGCCCATGCGGTCCGGATCGCGAACTGCCGCTCACCGCGCAGCAGCGCAGCGAGCGCCGCGAGGACGACGCCGATGAGCACCAGACCGCCGAGGGCCTTCGGGCCGCCGGGGCTGATGCCGAGCAGATCGAGCGCGGAGGCCGAGCCGGCACCGAAGTCCAGGCCCGCCTCGCGGAAGAAGCCCGAAGAGTCGGTCAGCAGGGACAGCGACCAGGGCGCGAGGACCAGCAGCGGGGTCCCGACGACGGCGACGAGACGCAGCCCGTACGCGGTGAGGTCGTCGCGCCGCAGCACCAGGGCGGCGATCCCGAGGACGACCGCGATGGGCCACACGATCGGCGTGAAGGCCATCGTGAAGGTCAGGAGCAGGGCATACGCCCAGGTGGCGCGCCAGCTGCCGCGCGCACCGTCCTCGCGGCCGATTCCGTACGCCGCCGTCGCGGCGCGTGCGATCAGCGGCAGCACGATCGCGAGGACGGCCGTGCCGAGCCGGCCGGTGGCGAGGGCGCCCGTCGCGGCGGGCAGGAAGGCGTAGGCGATGGACGCCCAGGCGCGCAGCGGCCGGGACTCGACGAGCGGCCGCGACGCGAAGTACGCCGTGACACCGGCGAGCGGCACCGAGCAGACGAGCAGCAGGGTGAGCGCGAAGCCGGTGGAGCCGAGGAAGAGCCCGGACAGGACGGCGAGGACCGCGAGATACGGGGGCGCCGTCTGGGTGCCGCCGGTGCCGAGGGGATGCCACGCGTCGGCGTACCGCCCCCAGAGACCTGACACCTCGTCGGGCGCGGGCAGCAGCGCACCGCCCGCGAGTGCGCCGCCGGTGAGGAGTGCGCGGCAGGCGACGAGCGAGACGAGGAGCAGGAGCGCGAAGAGGACGGGTCCCGGCTTGCGGGCGATCCGCTTCAGCCGGGCGAACTGCTCGATCTCCAGAAAGTCCGCGTCGTCGCCGCCGGGGCCCGACTCGACGACGCCGTGGCGCGAGCCTCCGGAGTCGGAGTCCTTGCCGGCGCCGAGGCTGCTCGCGACCTGCTCGGCCGTGGCCCGGACGGTGGCGCCGGGCGGCGGGAACAGCGATCGCAGTTCGCTCGCGTCCACCGCGGGCTTTCT
The DNA here is from genome assembly GCF_053594115.1 of Streptomyces sp. NPDC001970. Classification (NCBI taxonomy): domain Bacteria; kingdom Bacillati; phylum Actinomycetota; class Actinomycetes; order Kitasatosporales; family Streptomycetaceae; genus Streptomyces; species Streptomyces sp. NPDC001970. The sequence continues at coordinate 16,501 of NZ_JBSFDW010000008.1, forward strand.
GCGCCGGCGGCGGGCGGCGAGGATCCTCTCGGGGCGCAGCAGGGTGCCGAAGAGGCCCATGACCTCGTCGACGGCCTGGCCGGGCGCCTTGCCGACGAGATAGGCGAGGGTGCGCACCAGGGTGCCGAGGAGGAGCCGGAGCAGGACGAAGGGGAGGGCGCGGCCGCGCGCGTTGGCCAGCAGGGTGTAGACGGCACCCGCCTTGTCGACGCGGTGCGGGCTGGCGACGGAGCGGCCCGCGCAGTCGACGGTGCGGCGCTCGCGGGCAGCGGCCTCGGCGTGGCGGAGGACGGCGTCGGGGGCGACGAGGACGCGGTGCCCGGCGGCGTGTGCGCGCCAGCACAGATCGACGTCGTCGCGCATGAGGGGCAGCCGGCGGTCGAAGCCGCCGAGCTCCTCCCACACGTCACGGCGGATGAGCATGCCGGCGGAGGAGACGGACAGGACGGAGCGGACCTGGTCGTGCTGGCCCTGGTCCTGCTCGCGGCGGTCGAGTCCGGTCCAGCGGCGGCCGCTGTTGGCGATGGAGACGCCGGCCTCGAGGAGCTGCTTGCGGTCGTACCAGCCGCGCAGCTTGGGGCCGACGATCGCCGCGTATGCGTCGGAGTCGGCGACGCGCAGCAGTTCGGCGAGGGCGTCGGGGGCGGGGGCGCAGTCGTCGTGGAGCAGCCAGAGCCACTGGACCGGTTCGCCGTAGGGCAGTTCCGGCATCTCGTAGGCCTCGTCGCGCCACGTCCTGGTCACCGGGTCCCAGCCGCTGGGCCGCTTCAGGTAGGGCAGGTCGTCGGGCGTGAGCACGGCGGCGGTGCGGACGGCCTCGTCCACGGCGGTACCGAATCCCGTGCGGCGCGCGAGATGCAGCACCCGGTCGGCGCCGAGCGCGTCGGTGACCAGGTGCGCGGAGTCGTCGGCGCTGCCGGTGTCGGCCGCGACGACGTTCTGCACGGGGCGCTCCTGGCCGAGCAGCCCGGCGAGCGCGTCCGGCAGCCAGCGGGCACCGTCGTGCGAGACGAGAACGGCGGTGACGACGTGCCGAGGGAACTCGGGCGGCGTTGCGGGAACAAACACGGCGGTGGTGGCGGACATTGAGGTACGGGCCCTCCGGCCGGGGTCACCCCGCGAGGGGGCCTGGAGCGTCTGGGACGGGGCCCCACACTAACGGCTGACACGAAGACGGTCCGCCGCCTGTGGACAGAGCCACGGGCAACGGACCGTTCCTACGTGCGGGTGCGTGCTGTCTTACGTGCGGGTGTGTGCTGTTTGGTCGGACAGCACAGGGGGCGGCCGCAAGGCTCGGCCGGGGAGCCGGCGGGACAGCTGCGTCGGCAGCCCGGTCAGACGGCGGCCTTCTTGAGACGGCGGCGCTCACGCTCGGACAGGCCGCCCCAGATACCGAATCGCTCGTCGTTGGCGAGGGCGTACTCGAGGCATTCGGAGCGGACTTCGCAGGCGAGGCAGACCTTCTTGGCTTCGCGAGTGGAACCGCCCTTCTCCGGAAAGAAGGACTCGGGGTCGGTCTGGGCGCACAACGCGCGCTCCTGCCAGCCGAGTTCCTCTTCCGCGTCCTCGACCAGCAGTTGCTGGAACAGCTCGGTCATGTGCGCCCCTCGTCTGTCTTTGCGTCCCCGTGACGTAGCCGTTACCGATATCGGCCGAACGACACGAGTGAAATTACAAGTGTGCGGATCCGGGCCAGTCAAGCCGAGATCTGCTATTGGGCCCGGTATTCACTCTGCGGAACCAAGGCTATGCGGAAAGTGTTCAAATCACCAAAAACGCGACATATGCCACTGACCTGTCCGCCGACCGGCCCACCGACCCGTCCGCGCGCCCCGCACCCTCTCCTTCTCCCGCTGCGGGACCGGCATTGCACCGGTCCTCACGAGGGAAGGACGCCGCACGGTTCGATCTTGTTGCCATCCGGGCGCACAAGCGATCCGGATCACAGTCCGATCACGAGACCGCGACGGCGTTTGCGAGCGCGGTTGCTGCGCGATGTCTCCGGCCGCACGGCTGCACAAACCTTTCCCTGGCTGGAGTAACCGGATGAGGTGAAACATTGCCGCCAAACCGGGCATCGAGTTGACATTCGGGAGTGTGTTGGCCACCTTGGAAGGCATGCCAGCGACCGCAGCGTCTTCCGCGACCCCCATCGGTGGGTTCCGCAGCGCTGTCCAGGGTCGCTGTTGCTGTTGCTGTTCCAGCTGTTGATGCCGTAGCGCTCCAGCTCCTCTTCCCCTCCGCCTCCGCGCGGGGACTCGCGACACCCCAGCACTGACCATTCTGTTTCTGCCGAGGAACCACCGCACCCATGAACAGCGACAGCGACCTCCAGATCGCCGGCGACATCCTCGAGGTCCAGCACCTCCTCCAGCCCGCCCGCGAGCACCCGGCGACCGTGGCCGAGTTCGCCGGCCTCGCCCGCTCCATCGCCGCCGACCGCGCGCAGTGGGCCCACCTCGTCCGCTACGACGCCACCACCCGCTGGTACCACCGGCTGCGCACCGGCCCCGGGTACGAGGTCTGGCTGCTCTCCTGGGTCCCCGGCCAGAGCAGCGGGCTCCACGACCACGGCCGGTCGTCCGGTGTACTCACCGTCCTCGACGGCGAGTTGACGGAACGGACGGCCACCGCCGCCCGGTCCCTGGCCGCCGGCGCCCAGCGCGTCTTCGCACCCGGATATGTGCACGAGGTGGTCAACGACTCGCTCGAACCGGCCGTGAGTCTGCACATCTACTTCCCGGGCCTGACCGAGATGCCGATGCACGCCTCGCACTGCTCCCCGGCCCGCGAGGACGTCGCCGTCGCCTGACACGCCCCTCCCGCCGCCCCTCCCGCCGCCCCTCCCACCACCCCCCATCCGCACCGCCTCCGGCTGACAGACTGTCTTCATGCGCATTGTGGTTCTGGCCGGTGGCATCGGCGGTGCTCGTTTTCTGCGTGGCCTCAAGGCCGCCGCCCCGGATGCCGACATCACGGTCATCGGCAACACCGGTGACGACATCCATCTGTTCGGGCTGAAGGTCTGCCCGGACCTCGACACGGTGATGTACACGCTCGGCGGCGGCATCAACGAGGAGCAGGGCTGGGGACGCAAGGACGAGACCTTCCTGGTCAAGAGCGAGCTCGCGGCATACGGCGTGGGCCCGGAATGGTTCGGGCTCGGCGACCGTGACTTCGCCACCCACATCGTCCGTACGCAGATGCTGGGCGCGGGCTATCCGCTGAGCGCCGTCACCGAGGCGCTGTGCGACCGCTGGCAGCCCGGCGTGCGGCTCATCCCCATGACCGACGACCGCGTCGAGACCCACGTCGCCGTCGATGTCGACGGCGAGCGCAAGGCGATCCACTTCCAGGAGTACTGGGTCAGGCTGCGCGCCTCCGTCGACGCCCACGCCATCGTGCCGGTGGGCGCCGAGCAGGCCAAGCCCGCGCCGGGCGTGCTGGAGGCGATCTCCACCGCCGACGTCATCCTCTTCCCGCCGTCCAACCCCGTGGTGAGCGTGGGAACGATCCTCGCGGTGCCCGGCATCCGGGAGGGAATCGCGGAGGCGGGCGTCCCGGTCGTCGGCCTCTCCCCCATCGTCGGCGACGCACCGGTACGCGGCATGGCCGACAAGGTGCTGGCGGCGGTCGGTGTCGAGTCGACGGCGGCGGCCGTGGCGCAGCACTACGGCTCGGGCCTGCTGGACGGCTGGCTCGTGGACACCGTGGACGCCGGTGCCGTGGCCGAGGTCGAGGAGGCCGGAATCCGGTGCAAGGCCGTGCCGCTGATGATGACGGACGTCGAGGCCGCGGCCACGATGGCGCGTGAGGCGCTGGCGCTCGCGGAGGAGGTACGGGCATGACCGGGGCACAGACTCCTCCGTCGTACCGGGCCTGGGCGCTGCCCGGGCTGCCCGAGGTCCGGCCGGGCGACGACATCGCCAAGCTGATCGCGGCGACCGAACCGGGTCTCGTGGACGGCGACGTCCTGCTCGTCACATCGAAGATCGTGAGCAAGGCGGAAGGGCGGATCGTCACGGCCGACGACCGCGAGGCCGCCATCGACGCGGAGACGGTACGGGTCGTGGCGCGGCGCGGCGCCCTCCGTATCGTCGAGAACCGGCAGGGCCTGGTCATGGCAGCGGCCGGGGTCGACGCCTCCAACACCCCTGCCGGGACCGTGCTGTTGCTCCCCGAGGACCCCGACGCCTCGGCCGCCCGCCTCCGCGAAGGGCTGCGGGACACACTCGGCGTCGAGGTCGGTGTGGTCGTCACGGACACCTCCGGCCGGCCCTGGCGGACCGGGCTCACCGATGTCGCGATCGGGGCCGCGGGCGTGCGGGTCCTGGACGATCTGCGCGGCGGCGAGGACGCGTACGGGAATCCGCTGAGCGCGACCGTCGTCGCCACCGCGGACGAGCTGGCCGCGGCCGGCGACCTGGTCAAGGGCAAGGCGGCCGGGCTGCCGGTCGCGGTGGTGCGCGGACTCGGCCACGTGGTCTCCGCGGAGGCCGAAGGGGCGCGGGCCCTGGTGCGGGTGGCCGCGGACGACATGTTCCGGCTGGGCACGTCGGAGGCCGTACGGGAAGCGGTGACACTGCGCCGCACGGTGCGGGAATTCACGGACGACCCGGTGGACCCGGCCGCGGTGCGGCGTGCGGTCGCCGCGGCGGTCACGGCGCCCGCGCCGCATCACACGACGCCGTGGCGCTTCGTTCTGCTCGAGTCCGAGGGGTCACGGGTGCGGCTGCTGGACGCGATGCGGGAGGCATGGATCGCCGACCTGCGGCGCGACGGTAAGTCCGAGGCGTCCGTCGACCGGCGGATCAAGCGCGGCGACGTCCTGCGCAACGCGCCGTATCTGGTCGTCCCGTGCCTGGTGATGGACGGCTCGCACACGTACGGCGACGCCCGGCGGGACGCAGCGGAGCGCGAAATGTTCGTGGTCGCGGCCGGCGCGGGCGTGCAGAACTTCCTGGTGGCGCTGGCGGGTGAGCGGCTCGGGTCGGCGTGGGTGTCGTCGACGATGTTCTGCCGCGACGTCGTGCGCGAGGTCCTCGGGCTGCCTGAGTCGTGGGACCCGATGGGGGCGGTCGCCGTGGGACAGCCGGCGGCCCCGCCGAAGGACCGGCCGGCGCGGGAGGCGTCGGCGTTCATCGAGGTGCGCTGACTGAGCACGGCACGGCCTCGCCCCGCACTGCCTCAACCCGCACTGCCTCAACCCGCACTGCCTCGCCCCGCACCGCCTCGCCCCGCACCGCCTCGCCCCGCACTGCCTCGTCCCGCGCGGCTGCCGTCAGTCAGAGCGCCTGCCGTCAGAGCGCGGCGATGTCGTGCCGCGGCATCTTGGGCTTGCGGCGCGCCGGGGTGCGTCCGCTGAGGAGGATCAGGCGGGCGGCGCGGTGGCGCTGGCCCGCGTAGGGCTCGAGGAGTTCGAGCATCGCGTCGTCGTCGGCGTCGCGGTCGCCGGCAAGGGCGTAGCCGACGATGCCGGGAAGGTGGAGGTCGCCGACGGTCACGGCGTCGGGGGCGCCGTTGCTGCGCTGTACCGTCTCGGCGGAGGTCCAGGGGCCGATGCCGGGGATCAGTTCCAGGCGCGCCTGGGCAGCCTCGGGGTCCATCGCCGCGGCCTCCTCCATGCGGCGGGCGACGCGGACGGCACGCAGGATCGTGGAGGCGCGCTTGTTGTCGACGCCGGCGCGGTGCCACTCCCAGGAGGGGACGAGGGCCCAGGTGCGGGGCTCGGGCATGACGTGCATCCGCTCCGTGGGGGTCCCCCCACGCCCCAGGTCGTAGGGGGACGGGCCCGGAGCGGGCTCGCCGTACTTGCGTACGAGAAGCCGCCAGGCGCGGTAGGCCTCGTCCGTGGTGACCTTCTGCTCCAGGATCGACGGGATCAGCGACTCCATCACGAGCCCCGTGCGGGTCAGCCGCAGTCCGGGGCGGCGGCGGTGGGTGTCCGCGACAAGACGGTGGCGGGGCTCGAAGGCATCAGGGTCGTCGGACTCGCCGAGCAGCGCGGGGAGCTGCTCCTGCAGCCACTCGGCACCCGGACCCCAGGCCTCGGCGTGCACGGCGCCGTCGCGTGCGGCGACGCGGAGAGTGCCGGGGCCCGCGGGGGTGCGGGTCGCCCGCCACACCGAACCGTCCGGTGCCGTACGGAACGTGGGATCCGCGAGCCCGCGCCGCAGCGGCCCGAGCACCAGCCCCAGGTCGAGCGGGCCCGGCGGCACGTAGCGCCGCTCCCGGCCCCCGTGCGGGCGCGCCACTGCCCTGGGCGCGGGTGCGGGTACGGCCACCTCGCCACCGCGCGTGGTGGTGCGGGTGACGGCGGGGCGGGGTTCGAAGCGTCCGGCCACGGGTGGGTCCTCGGGGGTTCGGGGTCCCTTCGAGGGTAGGGCCCGCGCCGCCCGCCCGTGCAGCGAACCCCGCCGCTCGTGCCTGCCGCTCCGACGGCGCGGCCACTGGTCCGACGCGGCTACTGGTCCGACGAGAAGCGGATCACCCCCGCGGGCAGCGTCGCGTCGCACCAGACCCGGACGCCGTCGCGCAGCTCGTTGTCGGGGCCGATCGTCGCGCCGTCGCCGATGACCGCGCCGGTCAGGACCGTGCGGGCGCCGATGAGGGCGCGGGCGCCGATGAGCGAGTCCGTGACGACCGCGCCGGCTTCGACGACCGCGCCGTCCAGGACCGTGCTGCCCGAGATACGGGCGCCCTCGCCGATCACCGCGCCGGCGCCGATGACCGTGCCCTCCGTCAGCTTGGCGTCGGGGGCGACCGTGGCGGTGGGCAGGACGAGCCGGTCGCCGCAGCGGCCCGGCACCGCCGGGGAGGGTGCGCGGCCGAGGACGAGGTCGGCGGAACCGCGGACGAAGGCATGGGGCGTGCCGAGGTCGAGCCAGTACGTGGAGTCGACCAGGCCCTGCAGATGCGCCCCGGCCGACAGCAGGTCCGGGAAGGTCTCCCGTTCGACCGAGACCGGGCGGCCCGCGGGGATGCTGTCGATCACCGAGCGGCGGAAGACGTACGCCCCCGCGTTGATCTGGTCGGTGACGATCTCCTCCGGGGTCTGCGGCTTCTCCAGGAACGCCGTCACGCGCCCCTGCGCGTCCGTCGGCACGAGGCCGAAGGCCCGCGGGTCCTCCACCCGGGTCAGGTGCAGCGACACGTCGGCACCGGACCGCTCGTGCGCCGCGACCAGGTCGCCGATGTCCAGGCCCGTCAGGATGTCCCCGTTGAAGATGAGCACCGGGTCGTCGGGCCCCGACCTGAGCCGCGACGCCACGTTCCGGATCGCCCCGCCCGTGCCGAGCGGCTCCTCCTCGGTCACGTACTCCAGGCGCAGTCCCAGCGAGGAACCGTCGCCGAAGTACGGCTCGAAGACCTCCGCGAGGTACGACGTCGCGAGCACGATGTGCTCGACGCCCGCCGCACGGGCCCGTGCCAGCTGGTGGGTCAGGAACGGCACGCCCGCCGCGGGGACCATCGGCTTGGGCGTGTTCACGGTGAGCGGCCGCAGCCGCGTGCCCTTGCCGCCGACCAGGAGGATCGCTTCTTGGGCTTGAGTCAATGCCTTCTCTGCTTCCTGCTGGGGCCGGGCGATTCGTGCGTATGACCGGCCAGTGTATGCAGCCTGTTCGTACGTACGTATGCGGCACCGCGGTACGACCTCGACACCCCTGGTTCAACGCCCCTGGAGCTTCGCGGAAGCGCTGCGCGCCTCGCCCAGTTGGTCGTAGAGACGGGCGCCGGGGCAGTCCGTCGAGAATCCGTCGCGGTGCCCGGAGATGACCTGGAGCCTGGCCTGCGTGCCCTTCTTGAACTTGTTGCCGCCGCCGGATGTCAGATACGTCGTCGTCTTCGGATTCACCCCGTACAGACCCAGCTTCCAGGCGGTGAGCCTGGCCACAGCGTTCACCGCGGCGGGCGCTGGGGTGGTCGCACTGTACGTTCCGAGGACCGCAATGCCCATGCTGTTGCTGTTGAAACCGCGTGTGTGGGCGCCCAGGACCGCCTTGGCCACGCCCCCCGCGCGCCCTTCGTAGATGTTTCCGCACTTGTCGACGGCGAAGTTGTAGCCGAAGTCGCGCCAGCCGTTGCTCACTACGTGGTAGCGGTAAATACTGCGGAGGACTGAGGGAGCCTGCGTGCAGGTGTACCGGTTGCCCGTTGCGGTGTGGTGGACGAAGGCCGCTTTGACCGTGCTCGTGTAGGCGAACTGCTTCTCACGGAGCGTTTCGTCCGCCCCCCAGCCGTTGCGCGTGACGATGGCCGGCCGCGGGCCGATGTACGGCTTGGCGACGCCGTACAGGGCGGCACCCTCTTCCGTCGCGGCCTTCGTCAAGGCGGGGATCAGCCCGGCGCCCAGCGGCGCGAGATCGGCGTTCACGGCGGAGGCGGCCGCGGCCTCGGGCGACAGGGCCGCGACCTCGGCGGCCTCGGTCCCGGACTGGCCGCCGGAGGAGGGGAGTTCCTCCTCTTCGGGCCCGGATCCCTCCGGCGGTTCGCCCGACGGGTCCGACACGAACTCCTCCGGCTCCTCCGAGGCCGGAACCTCCGAGGCCGGAACCTGCGAGGCCGGAACCTGCGAGGCGGGAACCTGCGAGGCCGGAACCTCCGCTTCCGCGGGCGGGCCCGGGTCGACGAGTTCCAGCCGCAGCCCGCGCGGCAGCGGCGGGCTCACTCCGCGCAGCGTCCCGGTCCCGGCCGGCTCCGGACGTACGCGCACCTCCACGCCGTCCGACGCGCCGACCCACAGCGGCGCGGTCGAGCCGCGCACCGGGCCGCCCTCGGTCAGCTCGGCCGAGTCCGGGTCGGCCCCGTGCTCGTGGTTGTGGGTCTCCACGTCCTGCCACTCGGACCAGACACCCGAGTCGGCGGCGCGCGTACGGACCTGGACCGTCCCGTGCAGTTCGACGTCCACCTGGTCCCAGACGACCCCGACCAGCGAGAACGGACGGACGTCGCGCCGCCCGAGACCCTGCGCGACCCCCTCGCCGCCCACTCGCCCGAGCTCCGGGAGGGGGGCCAGCCGCAGGGACTGCGTGACGCCCGGTACATCCGGCCGGGCCGGCGCCCCACCGGCCGGCGACGCCGGGTCCGGCCCGGTCGGACCGGCCGACAGCGCAAGTGCAGGAAGGACGAGCGCCATGGTGCACGCGGCGCCGATCGAGGATGCAAGGAAAGCACGCATGTGGATGATCCTGAAGAGCACGGGCCATGGCCGCCCCTCGGAAAAGTGACGGCCCGTCGGTCCGACCGGGGGACGCCGTCACCGGTACGGACGCCCGCGCAACCTGTGCGGCGTAACCTTGCGCGGGTGAACGCCAGCGACCGCACCCCTGCCGACCTGCTGCGATCCGCGCTCGCCGCGGACCCGGCCCGCCCCATGGTCACCTTCTACGACGACGCCACCGGCGAGCGCGTCGAATTGTCCGTCGCGACCTTCGCCAATTGGGTGGCCAAGACGGCGAACCTCCTCCAGGACGGGCTGTCCGCCGAGCCGGGCGACCGGCTGGCGCTGCTGCTGCCCGCGCACTGGCAGACGGCGGTGTGGCTGCTGGCCTGTGCGTCGACCGGGGTGGTGGCGGACGTCGGCGGCGACCCGACGGCCGCTGACCTGGTGGTGAGCGGCCCGGACACCCTCGATGCGGCACGCGCCTGCTCCGGGGAGCGGATCGCGCTCGCGCTGCGCCCCCTCGGTGGCCGGTTCCCGCAGCCGCCCGAGGGCTTCGCCGACTACGCCGTGGAGGTCCCGAGCCAGGGCGACCGCTTCTCCCCGTACGTACCGGTCGATCCGGACTCCCCCGCGCTCCGTGTCGACGGTGCGGAACTGACGGGCGTCCAGCTCGTGGAGCGCGCCCGCGCGGACGCCGAGGCACTGGGCCTGTCCGCCGGGTCGCGGCTGCTGTCGGGGCGTCCGTACGACACCTGGGCAGGACTGTCCGCCGGGCTGTACGCGCCGCTCGCCTCGGGCGGCTCGGTGGTCCTCTGCCGCAACCTGGACCAACTGTCCCCGGAGGGACTGGAGAAGCGCGTCGAGAGCGAGCGGGTCACGGGCACGGAGGTCTGACCAACACCGCGGTACGACAAGCGCTCTGAAGTCCACTCGTACGGCTCACCACGGGCCGAGCCCTCGGGCCTGAGGGTCGGCTGCGGGACATCATCGGCGGTACATACACGGATAAACCGCCCCGAGGATGGACGCAGAAGTGACCGACAGCGCTGGCACGCCCGCCGAACCGGACGAACCGGCCGAGGGCCCGGCCGACGCCCCGGCCGCCGACGCCGACGAGGGCGCCGATGCGGGCGCGGGCGACGGTGCGGGCGCGGGCGACGGTGCGGCCGGGACCGGTGGCGGCGGTACGGCCAGGGGCGGTACGGCCGGGACCGGGGCCGGGGCCGGTGCGGCCGAGGCCGGTGGTGGCGGTGCGGCCGGGGGCGGTACGGCCAGGGGCGGTACGGCCAGGGGCGGTACGGCCGGGACCGGGGCCGGTGCGGCCGAGGCCGGTGGTGGCGGTACGGCCAGGGGCGGTGCGGCCGGGACCGGGGCCGGTGCGGCCGGGGCCGGTGGTGGCAGTGCGGCCGGGGGCGGTGGTGCCGGGGGCGGTACGGCCGAGGCCGGCAGGGGCGCAGTCAAGCGCAGGCGCCGCTGGTTGCGTTGGACGGCGTTCGGGGTGTCGCTGATCATTCTCGCCGTCGCCGGTGTCAGCTGGTGGCTCTACCGGAAGCTCGACAGCAACATCACCACGGACATCACCACTGCCGAGGAGCTGGAGCGGTACGACAGGGAGCGCCCGCTGCCCGCCGCCCACGGCGCGCGGAACATCCTCCTCATCGGCTCCGACACCCGCGCGGGAGCCGCCAACCGCACATACGGCCGGGCCAAGGGGCAGCGCTCCGACACCACGATCCTGCTGCACATCGCCGGTGACCGGCGCAGCGCGACCGCGGTGTCCGTGCCGCGCGACCTGATGGTGAACATCCCCAGCTGCCGTACGGGCAAGGGCTCCCTCACGCGCGCCCAGTTCACCCAGTTCAACATCGCCTATTCGTACGGCGGCGCGGCCTGCACGATCCGGACGGTCGAGCGTCTCACCGGCGTCCGGATCGACCACCACATGGTGATCGACTTCCGTGGCTTCAGGGACATGGTCGACGCCGTGGACGGCGTTCAGGTCTGCCTGAAGAAGCCGATCGACGACAAAGACGCCCATCTCGTACTGAACGCGGGCAAACAGACCCTCAACGGTGAGCAGGCCCTCGGCTTCGTACGCGCCCGCAAGTCGCTGGGCAACGGCAGCGACACCGAACGAATGGACCGGCAGCAGCAGTTCCTCGGCGCACTCTTCAAGAAGGTGCAGAGCAACGGCGTCCTGCTCAATCCGACCAAGCTCTACCCGGTCCTCGACGCGGCGACCAGATCCCTCACCACCGACCCGGGCCTGGACTCCCTGAAGGATCTCTACGACCTGACGCGCTCGATGCGGGGCGTACCGCCGGAGCGCGTGCAGTTCCTCACCGTGCCCCGGCGGCCGTACGCGGCGGACCCGAACCGGGACGCACTCGTCGAGCCGGCCGCGAGCGAACTCTTCAAGCGGCTGCGCAGGGATGCGCCCGTGATCGTGGTCGCGCCGGACGCAACGCCGAGCGCCGGGACGACCACGGAGGGAGAGGAGAGCGCGGGCTCCTCGAACCCCAGCCCCACACCGACTTTTTCCGGCACGAACGCGGCTTCCGGCGCATGCAGGTAAAGCGATACCCAAGGCATGGCCGTCAGTCCATGAGGTTTGCGCGGAATGCCCAGTTGTAAGGTGCGTGGAATTTGTCACTGTCGTCGCTCGGCGCTGAACTGGGCGGATAGTGTGACGCGATCCGGTACATCCGGCCGCCAGGTCGCGTACAACCGGATCGACGAACCGAGCGTCTCACCGGGGGAGGAAGACGCCTCGCGTGGCACCGACGGAGGACTCAAGCAACCGTGGATGCGCAGAGCCGTGGACGGGCGGAGGACATCGACCCCGCCGACCAGTGGGTAATGAACCCGCAGACAGGCAATTACGAACTGCGACTGGACCGCTCCGCAGGGCAGTCGACCGCCTCCCGCTCCGCCGGAGCCTCCCCCTCGAGAACGGCCGCCCGCCGAGGTGCCACACGGACGGCACCGCCGAGGACGGACGTCCCCGGGCAGCGCACACGCCGCTCGAACCGGAGCGGGGGCGCACCGGAAGGCACGCGCGACAACCTCACGCCCCCCAACGGCCCCGGCCGCCGCAAGCGCAAGCAGCGCAAGAGCCGCAAGAAGAAGGCACTGCTGTGGATCGGCGGCACGCTCGCGCTGCTGATGGCCGGCACGGCATCCGCCGGATACCTCTACTACGAGCACCTGAACTCCAACATCAAGTCCTTCTCCGACGACGGCGCCGGCACCGGCGGCTTCAGCACGGACCGGTCGATCAACATCCTGCTGATCGGCACGGACAAGCGCACCGGCAAGGGCAACGAGAGCTACGGCGACAAGAACAGCCCGGGCCACGCGGACACCACGGTGCTGCTGCACGTGTCGAAGGACCGTACGAACGCAACGGCGTTGAGCATCCCCCGCGACCTCATCACGGACATTCCGGACTGTCCGACCACGCAGGAGGACGGCTCCACCAAGGTCATCCCCGGACAGCAAGGTGTCCGGTTCAACACGAGCCTCGGCCAGGCGGGCCGTACGCCGAGCTGCACGATGCGCACGGTCACGGAGATGACCGGCATCACGCCGGACCACTTCATGGTGGCCGACTTCAACGCGGTCAAGACACTGACGTCGGCCGTGGGCGGCGTGCCGATCTGCCTGGCGAAGGACATAAACGACCCGGGCTCCAAGCTCAATCTGCCGCAAGGCGAGCACGTGATCGAGGGCGAGCAGGCGCTGGCGTTCGTGCGTACCCGGCATGCCGTGGGCTTCGGCGGCGACCTCGACCGGATCAAGATCCAGCAGCAGTTCCTCAGCGCCCTCATGCGCAAGCTGAAGTCGAACGACACGCTCACCAGCCCCACCAAGCTGGTCAAGCTGGCGGAGGCAGGAACCAAGGCGCTGACCGTCGACGACAAGATCAGCGACATCGGCAAGCTCCGCGACCTCGGCCTGGAGCTCGGCAAGTTCGACATGAAGAACCTGACCTTCGCCACAGTGCCCGTCCTGGACAACCCGGCCGAGAAGGTCAAGGCCACGGTCGTCCTCAACGAGCCCAAGTCCGAGGCGCTGTTCTCCATGGTGAAGAACGACGTCTCGCTCACCGAGGTCGAGCAGAAGAAGAAGGACGCCCAGCAGGCCGAGAAGGACAAGCAGAACGCGCTCCTCAAGGGCGCGAGGGCCGAAGCGTCCGAGATACGCGTCGACGTCTTCAACGGTGGCGGCCCACGTGGCTCCGCGCAGAAGACCCTCGACTGGCTGCAGAACTCCGAGGGAGTCTTCAAGTCCACCAACAAGGGCAACGCCGCGGCCGACGTGGCCACAACACAGCTGGAGTACGCGCCCAACCAGGCCGACCAGGCTCGCAAGCTGGCTGACCTGATGGGCCTGCCCGCCACGGCGCTCAAGCCGGGCACCGAGGACGCCGAAGGGCTGCAGGCCATGACCCTGACCCTCGGCGCCGACTTCAGGGGCGCGGGGGTGCCCCTCACCGGTCCGGCGAAACTGGACGTGGATCAGGTCGAAGCCGACAAGCAGGTGTGCGCCAAGTGACCCCGGACGCCCGGGGCATGCGGCGTGCCTGAAAAGACAGCAGGGGGTCCAGGGGTGGGACAGAGCAGCGTGCGTGGGGAGGGGACGCGAGAACGCGTCCGGCACGCCGGTGAACGGGGCTGGGACGACAGCCTGTACGAGGAGGACGCGCTCGCCGGCCGCGGGGACGGGAACGGCACACCGCCGGCCGAGGATTCAGGGCGTCCGCAGGGCAATCCGCCCCGCCGCGCCAAGCGGCGCGTGTTCCGCTGGGTCGCCTCCGTCCTGTCCCTGCTGATACTCGGCACGGCCGGCGCCGGATACCTCTACATCCGCCATCTCAACAGCAACATCAAGAAGGACGATCTCAACCTCGGCCAGAAGACGATGGTGGAGCACAAGGCGAACGCCGCCGGCCAGACTCCCCTCAACATCCTGCTGATCGGCTCCGACGCCCGGAACTCCAAGGAGAACCAGCAGCTCGGCGGGGCCAAGGAGACCTTCGACGGGCCGCCGCTCGCGGATGTGCAGATGCTCCTCCATCTCTCCGCGGACCGCAGCAACATCTCCGTGATCAGCATGCCGCGGGACACCGTGCTGAAGATCCCGGAGTGCCACGACCGCGAGAAGAACAAGACCTACGAGGCGACCGGCTGGACCCTCACGAACGAGTCGCTCAACCGCGGTGGCCCCGGCTGCACCGTGGCCACCTGGTACGCGCTGACCGGTATCACCATCGACCACTTCATGATGGTCGACTTCGCCGGTGTCGTCTCGATGGCCGACGCGATCGGCGGTGTCCCGGTGTGCGTCAAGGAGAACGTCCACTCACGCACATCCGACGGCAAGGGTTCCGGTCTGAAACTGCCTGAGGGCACGCACCCGGTGAAGGGCGAGCAGGCCCTGCAGTGGCTGCGCACGCGCTACGGATTCGAGGACGGCACCGACCTGGCCCGTACCCATGCGCAGCACATGTACATGAACTCGATGGTCCGGGAGCTGCGGAAGAGCACCCAGCTCACCGACCCGGACAAGCTGCGCAGGCTGGCCGAGGCCGCGACGACGGCGCTCACCGTGGACACCGGCCTGGACACGGTCACCAAGCTGTACGACCTCGCCGAAGAGCTCGAGCGGGTGCCCACCGACCGCATCACGATGACCACGATGCCGAACTTCTACTCCCAGAAGCCCTTCTTCCAGGGCAAGGTCGAGCCCAAGCAGCCGGACGCCGAGCAGCTGTTCCGGATGGTCCGCGAGGACATTCCGCTGGACGGCAAGGCGTCCAGGCGCAAGACGCCGGAGGCCACGAAGGACCCGGCAGCGCCCGCAGCCGAGATAGGCGTAATGGTGCGCAACGGCACCTACACCGCCCAGTTGGGGTCGGCGAGGGGCCGGGCGACGGAGATCGCGGGCGTGCTGGACGGCAAGGGCTTCACCGAGGCGAAGGCAGACGCTCAGCAGACCGATCCGCAGGAGCGGACGGTCGTGTACTACCCGAGCGTCGATCTGGAGGGCGACGCCCAGGCGGTCGCGAAGGCACTCGGGATTCCGGTCTCCTCGGTGAAGAGGTCCACCGATGTGTCCGGGGTGACACTGCTCGTGGGTGCCGACTGGCGCGAGGGCACCGCCTATCCGAAGGCCGCCGTGACGGACGACGGCAAGGCACCGAAGTCGGCGCGACCGCTCAACGGCGGAGACACCGGGGCCTGTATGGACGTGCAGCCCGGCTTCAGCTGGGGGTGAACCGGCAGCCGAGAGGGCCCCGGGCGCGGTGCGCACCCGGGGCCCTCTCGGTTCACGGCTCTTGCGCTCAGGCCGCCGTTCGCACGGCCGGGCGACGGCTTGCGATGACCTTCCTGGCGAGCGAGCGCGGGCTGGTCAGGAAGCCGAAGCCCCACGACATGTGCATGGTGGCCAGCGCCACGGGGATCTGCAGCCGGGCCTTCAGCGGCAGGCCGTTGCCCGCCGGGACCGAACCCGCGGTGATCGCCGCGAGATAGCCGGCCGGCACGATGAAGCCCAGCGGGGTGACCGCGGCGCCCACGACGATGCCCGCGGCGATCGCGCACACGGCGGTCGGCGGGGCGAGGTAGCGCAGGTTGATCGAGCCCTGGTGGTAGCGGGCGACGACATGGCGCCAGCGGCCGTAGTCCTTGTACTGCTTGGCGAGCGCCTTGACGCTCGGGCGGGGCCGGTACTGGACCTTGAGCTCGGGCGAGAACCAGATCAGCCCGCCCGCCTCGCGGATCCGGAAGTTCAGCTCCCAGTCCTGGGCGCGGATGAACTCCTCGTTGTAGCCGCCCTGCTGTTCCAGTGCCTCCCGCCGGAAGACCCCGAGGTACACCGTCTCGGCCGGACCGGCTTCGCCGCCCGTGTGGAAGGCCGCGTTGCCCACGCCGATCTTCGAGGTCATCGCGGCGGCGACGGCGTGCTCCCAGTCGTTCTCGCCCTCGGCGTGCATGATGCCGCCGACGTTCTGCGCGCCGGTCTCCTCGAGGAGACGGACGGCGGTGGCGATGTAGTTCGGCGACAGCATGCCGTGGCCGTCGACCCGCACCACGATCGGGTGCCGGGAGGCCTTGATGGCGGCGTTGAGTGCCGCGGGCGTACGCCCGGTGGGGTTCGGCACGGTGTGGACGCGGGGGTCTTCGCGTACGAGCGCGGCGGCGATCTCGTCGGTGCGGTCCGTGGACGGGCCGAGCGCGATCACCACCTCCATCTCGCCGTCGTACTCCTGCTCCAGGATGTGGCGCACCGAGTCGCGCAGATGCCGCTCCTCGTTGAGGACCGGCATGATCACGGAGACGGCTGGGGTGACGGCGGGCATGGATTCCTCATGGGGGTCGCGCCCCGGGAGACAGCAGTATCGCCCGCCACGTTACCGCGAACGGGGGACACCGATGCGCGCCGCCCGGGGCCCCCGCCCGTACGGGCCTAAAGTTCCCGGGATCGCTTGCCGACTGCCACCGGCCGCCTGCCACACCACCTGCAGAGGTGCCCCTCGTGCCCACACCGCCCCGCTCCCCCCGTCCGAGGCCCGTGGTCCGTGCACAGCCGCCGCGGCGCAGACCTCAGGCCAGGGTCGCGGTCCGGCGGCCGCGCTGGGGGATGCGGGTGGCGACGTCGCTGTCGATGCTGGTGCTGGGGGTGGGCGGAATCGGGCATGCGCTGGTGGCGGGGCTCGACAGCGGGATCGGGCGCGTCGACCCCTTCAAGGACATGAAGAACCGGCCGGAGTCCGGGCACGGGACGAACATCCTGCTCGTCGGCACCGACGGCCGGGACCGGATCACCCCGGACGAGCGCCGCAAGTATCGGCTCGGCGGCGCGCCCTGCCGCTGCACCGACACGATCATGCTGGTCCACATCTCGGCGGACCGGGAGCGGGCGAGCGTCGTGAGCCTGCCGCGCGACTCGTACGCGGAGATCCCCGCGCACACGGACGCGGCGACGGGGAAGCGGCACCTGCCCCACCCGGTGAAGCTCAACGCGGCGTACGCGGAGGGCGGGCCCGCGCTGACGGTGCGCACCGTCGAGCACATGACCAAGGTGAAGGTCGACCACTATCTGGAGGTCGACTTCACGAGCTTCATCAGGACGGTGGACGCGGTCGGCGGTGTGCGGATCTGCACGGCCCGGCCGATGAAGGACGCGTACACCGGTCTGGATCTGCCGGCGGGCAAGCACGAGCTGGACGGCGGGAAGGCGCTGCAGTACGTGCGGTCCCGGCACGTCGACGGGGCGGCGGACCTGGGCCGGATGCAGCGGCAGCAGCGGTTCGTCGCGGCGCTCATCCAGCAGGCGACGGGCAGTGGGGTGCTGCTGAATCCGGTGAAGTTCCGCGAGGTCGGCAACACGGTGCTGAATTCGGTGCGGGCCGACACGGGGTTCGGGCCCGATCAGATGCTGACGCTCGGGAAGGCGATGCGGGGCGTCACGCTCGCCTCGTCGGAGTTCACGTCCGTGCCGGTGGGGGACGTCAGCCATCCGGTCAGGGGCATCGGGTCCACGGTGAAGTGGGACCCGGTGAAGTCGCAGCAGCTCTTCCGGGCGCTGCGTGAGGACCGGCCGCTGTCGCCGCGGCGCTCGAAGAAGCCTGCGGAGCCGGCGGCGAAGGTCGTCGTCGACGTACCGCCGGGGCAGGTCCGGGTGCAGGTCTACAACGGCACCCGCATCGGCGGCCTCGGGGCCCGGGTCGACGGCGGGCTGCGCGCGACGGGTTTCGCGACGACCCGGGGCCCGCTGAACAGCGACCGCCGTGACCTGCGCCGCACGCTCATCACGTACGACCCGCGCTGGAACCGCTCGGCGCAGTCGCTGGCGGCGGCACTCCCCGGCGCCGAGCTGCGCCCGGTCAAGGGCCTGGGCCCGACCCTGCACGTCACGGCCGGCACGGACTTCACCAAGGTCACGCCGGTCCGCGCGGAGACCCAGCCTAAGGGCAGGGGCAGGTTCGGGACGATGACAGGGGACGTGGTGGCGTGCCGGTGAGGGTGGCGTGCCCGTGAGGGTGGCGTGCCCGTGAGGCCGCCCCCGGCGCGGCGCCCGCCAGGCCGGGGGCGCCGAAGGCGTCAGTCCTCGTAGCCCTCGGCCGCGCGCTTCTCCCGGAGCTCCCTGATCGCACGCCGCCGGGCCAGCCGGTGGGTGCGGCGGATCTGCGCCTCCTGGTAGCGGCGCTTGTCGCGTTCCGACTCCGGGATCACCGGGGGCACCACGCGGGGCTTGCCGTCCTCGTCGACCGCCGCGAAGACCAGGTACGCGGAGCCGACCTGCGTCGCGGGCGTCGACTCGTTCCAGCGTTCGGCCAGGACTCGTACGCCGACCTCCATCGACGACCGACCGGTCCAGTTGACCTGCGCCTTCACATGGACCAGGTCCCCGACCCTGACCGGCTCCAGGAAGACCATCTCGTCCATGGAGGCGGTGACGGCCGGGCCGCCCGAGTGCCGTCCCGCGACCGCGCCCGCCGCGTCGTCCACCAGTTTCATGATCACGCCACCGTGCACCGTGCCGAGGAGGTTGGTGTCGTTGACGGTCATGATGTGGCTGAGGGTGGTGCGCGAAGCCGCGGTGGGCTTACCCGGAATGTCGCCCTCCGGGTGCTGAGCGTGATCTGTCATGCCCTCCACCCTATGCGGCGACCTGCGGGGCGCTGCATTGCATCAGCTTGGCAACAGCCCCGACCCGATTCGCCACCCTCTCTGTCAGCGCCCGGACCCCGGCCTGCACACTGTTCCGCATGAATGATTGGCCCGATGGATACGGACGCGGCAGCTACGGCGAGCCCGAGGGCGCTCGCGCCATGCGCCATGTGCAGCGCCGACCGGTCCCGCAGCAGCCGTCGCAGGGGTACGACGACTACGCACCCCCGTACGACAGCGGCTACAACACGGGCCAGGTCTACGGGGCCCCCTCCGGTGGCGGCGGCCACGGCGGTGGCTACGGCGACGCGCCGCCCGACTACGGCCGCCCCGCGCCCAGCTGGGGCCGCCGCCTCAAGATCGGCACGGTCGTCGTCCTCGTCACCGTGCTCGGCGTCTCCATAGGCACGTACTTCTGGGCCGACTCCAAGATGCGCCGCGAGGTCGACCTCTCCAAGGTCATAGAACGGCCCGAAGAGGGCGACTGCACGACGTATCTGATCGTCGGCTCCGACAGCCGCGAGGGCATGACCGCCGAGGAGAAGAAAAAGCTCCACACCGGCTCTGCCGAGGGCAAGCGGACCGACTCGATGATGATCCTCGCGGCCTGCGGCAGCGGGAACACGATGATCTCGCTCCCCCGCGACTCGGACGTGGAGATACCGACCTTCGTCGGCTCCGAGTCCGGCAAGACCTTCAAGGGCACCGGCCGCCACGTCAAGCTCAACGCGGCGTACGCGGAGGACGGCCCGGAGCTGCTGGTCCGGACCGTCGAGTACAACACCGGCCTGCGCATCGACCACTACGCCGAGATCGGCTTCGCCGGCTTCGCGAACATCGTGGACTCGCTCGGCGGTGTCGAGATGGACATCCCGAAGGCCTTCAAGGACAAGAAGTCCGGCGCCGACTTCCAGGCCGGCAAGCAGACCCTCAACGGCGAGCAGGCCCTCGCCTTCGTCCGCACCCGCTACGCCTTCGCCGGCAGCGACCTGGACCGTACGAAGAACCAGCAGAAGTTCCTCGCGGCCCTCGCCAACCAGGCGGCCACCCCGGGCACGATCCTCAACCCGTTCAAGCTGTACCCGACGCTGGGCGCGGGCCTGGACACCCTCATCGTCGACAAGGACATGTCCCTGTTCGACCTGGGTGAGATGTTCTTCGCGATGAAGGGCATCAACAGCGGCAACGGCAAGTCCATGAACATCCCGATCTCGGGCAGCCGCGGCGGCAACCTCGTCTGGGACAAGGACAAGGTCAAGCGGCTCGTCCAGGAGATCAAGAACGACGACCCGGTCACGGTCACGTCCAACCGCTGACATCCCGGAAACCCGACGCACGCGAAGGGGCCCGCACCGACCACAGGGTGCGGGCCTCCCCTCTGCGTACAGGGTGCGGGCCCCTCGTCATGCAGGATGCGGGCCCCTTCCGCCACGCGCGGACGGCCCCCGGCATCGCGCCGGGGGCCGTCCGTGGCCGTGCAGATGAGTCGCGTTACGGCAGGTTGCGGGCCATCACGATCCGCTGGACCTGGTTCGTGCCTTCATAGATCTGGGTGATCTTCGCGTCGCGCATCATGCGCTCGACCGGATAGTCGCGGGTGTACCCGTAGCCACCGAGCAGCTGGACCGCGTCCGTGGTGACCTCCATGGCGACGTCGGAGGCGAAGCACTTGGCCGCGGCGCCGAAGAAGGTGAGGTCGCCGTCGACGCGCTCGGACTTGGCGGCGGCCGAGTAGGTGAGCTGGCGGGCGGCCTCGAGCTTCATGGCCATGTCCGCGAGCATGAACTGGACGCCCTGGAAGTCGGCGATGGGCTTGCCGAACTGCTTGCGCTCCTGGACGTAGCCCTTGGCGTAGTCGAGGGCGCCCTGGGCGATGCCGAGGGCCTGGGCCGCGATGGTGATCCGGGTGTGGTCCAGGGTCTTCATCGCGGTGGCGAAGCCGGTGCCCTCCGCGCCGATCATGCGGTCGGCGGGGATGCGGACGTTGTCGAGGTAGACCTCGCGGGTCGGGGAACCCTTGATGCCGAGCTTCTTCTCGGGGGCGCCGAAGGAGACACCCTCGTCGCCCTTCTCGACGACGAAGGCGCTGATGCCCTTGGAGCGCTTCTCCGGGTCGGTGACGGCCATCACCGTGTAGTACTCGGACACACCGGCGTTGGTGATCCAGCGCTTCACACCGTTGAGGACCCAGAAGTCGCCGTCACGTACGGCCTTGGTCTTCATTCCGGCGGCGTCCGAGCCGGCGTCGGGCTCGGAGAGGCAGTACGAGAACATCGCGTCGCCCTTGGCGAGCGGGCCCAGGTACTTCTTCTTCAGGTCCTCGGAGCCGGACAGGATCACCGGGAGCGAGCCCAGCTTGTTCACGGCGGGGATCAGCGAGGACGAGGCGCAGACGCGGGCGACCTCCTCGATGACGATGACGGTCGCGAGGGCGTCGGCGCCCGCGCCGCCGTACTCCTCGGGGACGTGCACGGCGTGCAGGTCGGAGGCGACCAGCGCGTCGAGGGCCTCCTGCGGGAAGCGGGCCTCCTCGTCGACTGCCGCGGCGAACGGCGCAATCTTCGCCTCGGCGAGCGAGCGGACCGTCTCACGGAGCATGTCGTGCTCTTCGGACGGGCGGTACAGGTCGAAGTCAGGCACTGTGCAAATCTCCCTTTGGCGCCAAGGTCTCTCGCACCCCTGAGCGGCCGCTAACTACCGTTAAGTAACACAAATTTTAGAGGGCTGCCCCGGACGGGCATACGTGAGCTTGCTGACAGCGGAAAAATGCCCGCGGCCCCACCCGACTATGCTCAGCCCGGCACTCCCCTCGTACCCCCTCAGGAGCACCGCATGGCCCTCAAGATCACCGTGATCGGCACCGGATACCTCGGCGCCACGCACGCAGCGGCCATGGCTGAGCTCGGCTTCGACGTCCTCGGGCTCGATGTCGTGCCCGCGAAGATCGAGATGCTGGCGGCCGGACGGGTCCCGATGTACGAGCCGGGGCTCGAGGAACTGCTGGAGAAGCATGTCGCGGGCATCGCCGGTGCGAGCGGGCGGCTGCGCTTCACGACGTCGTGGGACGAGCTCGAGGAGTTCGCCGGCGACGTCCACTTCGTGTGCGTGAACACCCCGCAGAAGCACGGCGAGTACGCGTGCGACATGTCGTACGTCGACGCCGCCTTCGACTCGCTCGCTCCGCGCGTGAAGAGCGGGGCGCTTGTCGTCGGGAAGTCGACCGTGCCCGTCGGGTCGGCGGACCGGCTCGCCCGGATGCTCGCCGAGCGGTCGCCGGAGGGCGTGGAGCTGGCGTGGAACCCGGAGTTCCTGCGCGAGGGCTTCGCCGTCCAGGACACGCTGCACCCGGACCGGATCGTGGTGGGTGTGGCGAGCGAGCGCGCCGAGAAGGTGCTGCGCGAGGTGTACGCGACGCCGGTCGGGGAGGGGTCGCCGTTCGTGGTGACGGACTTCCCGACGGCGGAGCTGGTGAAGACCTCCGCGAACTCCTTCCTGGCGACGAAGATCTCGTTCATCAACGCGATGGCCGAGGTGTGCGAGGCCGCGGGTGGCGATGTGGCGAAGCTGGCGGAGGCGATCGGCTACGACGAGCGGATCGGCGCGAAGTTCCTGCGGGCCGGGATCGGCTTCGGCGGCGGCTGTCTGCCGAAGGACATCCGGGCGTTCATGGCGCGCGCCGGTGAGCTGGGCGCGGACCAGGCGCTGACGTTCCTGCGCGAGGTCGACTCGATCAACATGCGGCGCCGCGGGCACATGGTGGAGCTGGCACGGGAGGCCGTGGGCGGTGACTCCTTCCTCGGGAAGCGGGTCGCGGTGCTCGGCGCGACCTTCAAGCCGGACTCGGACGACGTACGCGACTCGCCCGCGCTGAACGTCGCCGGTCAGATCCACCTCCAGGGCGGCCAGGTCACGGTCTACGACCCGAAGGGCATGGACAACGCCCGCCAGGTCTTCCCGACGCTCGGCTACGCGAAGAGCGCGCTTGACGCGGTGCGCGGTGCCGATGTGGTGCTGCACCTGACCGAGTGGCGCGAGTTCCGCGAGCTGGACCCGGCGGAGCTGGGTGAGGTGGCGACCCGCCGCATCATGCTGGACGGGCGGAACGCGCTGGACTCGACGTTGTGGCGCGAGGCCGGGTGGACGTACCGGGCGATGGGGCGGCCCCGCGCCTGACGCCCGGCTCCCGTACCGCCGCCGCCCCGTCCGTACGACCGCCGCCCCGTCCATGCGGGCGGCTCACTCAGTCCGTTCGCGCGTTTACGGAAGAGCCCGCGCTCGGCTGCATGGCGCGTGAGTTCGGCGGCGCGTTCGAACTCGGCGCGCGCCTGGTCGGGACGGCCCAGCCGGGCGAGCAACTCTCCGCGCACTGCCGGAAGTTGCGGATAGTTCCTGAGCGCGCGCTCCCCGGTCAGCTCGTCGACGAGGTCCAGGCCGCGTGCCGGACCGTCGGCCATGCCGACCTCCACCGCCCGGTTGAGCAGGACCACGGGGGACGGCCGGAGGTAGGCGAGCACCTCGTAGAGCGCCGCGATGCGCGGTCCCCGGCCGGGCCCGGGGCGGGTCCCGGGACCGGGCCCGGGACCGAGGCCGAGGCCGATCCCGGGCCGCAGTGACCCGAATGACGCCGCGCCGTCAGGGCGGGCGGTGTGTCCGTCCTCAGGCGCCGGACGGGCTGCGAACACGACAGCCACATGGCCGTCCTCAGGCGCCGGACGGAGTGGATGTGCCGCACCCCGTGACAGCACCCCGCGCGTCCCCAAACGTCGGACGGGCTGTCGATGCGACCGGCAACCGGCACGGCGGCCCGCGCGACCGGCCTCAGAGGCCGCACGGGCCGTGAATGCACCCCCACCACCCCGTCGGACGGCGGACGGGGTGGTGGGGCGCAGCGTCAGGCCATGGAGGCCGGTGTCGCGTTCGACGGGGCGCGGGACGACTGGAGGCCGGCGGCCACCGATTCCGCGTCGCGCAGCACACGGACCGCGTTCTTCCAGGTCAGCTTGGCCAGGTCCGCCGTCGACCAGCCACGGCGGAGGAGCTCCGCGATCAGGTTCGGGTAGCCCGCGACGTCCTCGAGGCCCGCCGGGGTGAAGGCCGTGCCGTCGAAGTCGCCGCCGATGCCGATGTGATCGATGCCCGCGACCTCGCGCATGTGGTCGAGGTGGTCCGCGACCGTCGCGGCCGTGGCCATCGGGCGCGGGTGCGCCGCCTCGTAGGCCCGCTGGACCTTCATGCCCGCCTCGGTCGTGTCGAGGGGGTGCAGTCCGTGGGCGCGCATGTTCTCGTCCGCGGCGAGGGTCCAGGCCACCGCCTCGGGCAGGATGAACTTCGGCACGAACGTGGCCATCGCCACGCCCCCGTTCGCCGGGAGCCGCTCCAGCACGTCGTCCGGGATGTTCCGCGGGTGGTCGCAGATCGCCCGCGCCGACGAGTGGGAGAAGATCACCGGCGCCGCGGACGTGTCCAGCGCGTCCTGCATCGTCGTCGCGGCGACGTGCGAGAGGTCGACGAGCATGCCGGTGCGGTTCATCTCCCGGACGACCTCGTGGCCGAACGGCGAGAGACCGCCCACGCGCGGCTCGTCGGTCGCCGAGTCCGCCCAGTCGTTGTTGTCGTTGTGCGTGAGCGTCATGTAGCGGACGCCCAGCGCGTGCAGCGCCCGCAGTGTGGCGAGCGAGTTGTTGATGGAGTGGCCGCCCTCCGCGCCCATGAGCGAGGCGATGCGGCCCTCCTTGCGCGCCGCCTCCATGTCGTCCGCGGTCAGGGCGCGCGCCAGGTCCGCCGGGTAGCGGGCGAGGAGCTGGGCGACGGCGTCGATCTGCTCCAGCGTGGCGCTGACGGCCTCGTCACCGGCGTAGTCGCTGCGGACGTACACGGACCAGAACTGCGCGCCGACCCCGCCCGCCCGCAGCCGCGGGATGTCGGTGTGGAGGCTGCCGGTCTGGTCGCCGGCGATGTCGAGACGGTCCAGGTCGTAGCGGACCTGCTCGCGCAGGGCCCACGGAAGATCGTTGTGGCCGTCGACGACGGGGTGGGATGCGAGCAGGGAACGGGCCTCAGCGAGGAAGTCCACCGGTGGCCGCCCTACTTCCCGAAGCCGAAGGCCGCCGCGCCCTCGACCTTCGTACGGAGCCGCTTGCCCTTCTCCGTGGCCTGGTCGTTCAGCTCCTGCTGGAACTCCCGCATCCGGTTCATCAGGTCGGGGTCCTGAGTCGCCAGGATGCGGGCCGCGAGCAGGCCCGCGTTGCGCGCACCGCCGACCGAGACCGTCGCCACGGGCACGCCCGCCGGCATCTGGACGATGGAGAGCAGCGAGTCCATGCCGTCGAGGTACTTCAGCGGGACCGGAACGCCGATGACCGGCAGCGGGGTGACCGAGGCGAGCATCCCCGGGAGGTGGGCGGCGCCGCCCGCGCCCGCGATGATCGCCCTCAGTCCGCGGCCCTCGGCCTCCTCGCCGTACGCGATCATCTCGCGCGGCATGCGGTGGGCGGAGACGACATCGACCTCGTACGGGATCTCGAACTCATCGAGCGCCTGGGCCGCGGCCTCCATGACGGGCCAGTCGGAGTCCGAGCCCATGACGATGCCGATGCGAGGGCCCGAATCGAGAGGGGAGGTCATTCGGTGATCGTTCCTCTGAGGTAGTCGGCTGCGTGACGCGCGCGCTCCAGCACGTCGTCGAGATCGTCGCCGTAAGTGTTGACGTGGCCCACCTTGCGGCCGGGCTTCACGTCCTTGCCATACATGTGGATCTTGAGCTGCGGATCCCGGGCCATGCAGTGGAGGTACGCGCCATACATATCCGGATAGTCGCCGCCCAGGACATTGCACATCACGGTCCACTTGGCGCGGGGGCGGGGGTCACCGAGCGGCAGGTCCAGCACGGCCCGGACG
The DNA here is from genome assembly GCF_053594115.1 of Streptomyces sp. NPDC001970. NCBI lineage: Bacteria > Bacillati > Actinomycetota > Actinomycetes > Kitasatosporales > Streptomycetaceae > Streptomyces > Streptomyces sp. NPDC001970. The sequence continues at coordinate 42,238 of NZ_JBSFDW010000008.1, forward strand.
TGGTTGGCGAACTGGGAGGTGACCGCGCCGTCCTGGGTCCAGTGGCCGGAGTTGTGGGGCCGCATGGCCAGCTCGTTGACGAGGATGCGCCCGTCGGCCGTCTCGAACAGCTCGACCGCGAGGTGCCCGACGACGCCGAGCTCCTTGGCGATGCGCAGGGCGAGCTGCTGGGCCTGGCCGGCCAGCTCCTCGTCGAGGTCCGGAGCCGGGGCGATCACGGTGTCGCAGACGCCGTCGACCTGCCGTGACTCCACGACGGGGTACGCGACGGCCTGGCCGTGCGGCGAGCGGACGATGTTCGCCGCGAGCTCGCGACGGAAGTCGACCTTCTCCTCGGCGAGGACCGGGACACCGGCGCGGAACGGCTCCTCGGCGTCCTTGTCGCTTCGTACGAACCAGACGCCCTTGCCGTCGTAGCCGCCGCGCACGGTCTTGAGGATCACGGGATACCCGCCGACCTCGGCCGCGAAGGCCGCGACGTCCGCCGGGTCGGCGACGATGCGGTGCCGGGGCGAGGGCGCGCCGATCTCGTCGAGCTTCGCGCGCATCACCCCCTTGTCCTGGGCGTGCACGAGCGCGTCGCGCCCCGGGCGGATGACGACGCCGTCCGCCTCCAGGGCAGCCAGGTGCTCGCTCGGCACATGCTCGTGATCGAAGGTGATCACATCGCAGCCGCGCGCGAAATCACGCAGCGTGTCCAGGTCGCGATAGTCGCCGATGACGACCTCGCTGACCACCTGGGCCGCCGAGTCCTGGGGGGTGTCGCTGAGGAGCTTGAATCTGATGCCGAGGGGGATGCCCGCCTCGTGGGTCATACGGGCGAGCTGACCGCCGCCGACCATGCCGACTACCGGGAACGTCACTCTCTCAGGGTATCCGCCGAGCCGGACCGCTCAGGAATCTGGGCGATGTGACAGCTGTGCCACACCTTTGCGATTGTCCACAGGCAACTCACGGGGGTGCTGGTTAGAGTGGTCTGGTTGACGTTTCGAGGTTGCCGAACGACGCCGAACGGACGGGGCAAGCGATCACCATGAGCGAACGGGGCGCACTGCGTGTGCGACTGAACCGGCTCGCGCGCGAGGTCGCGAAGTTCGGCGCTGTCGGTGCCATGGGTCTGCTCGTCAATATGGCGGTGTTCAACCTGGTGCGGCACACCACCGAGATCCCGGTGGTGCGTGCGAGTCTCCTGGCGACCTTCATCGCAATCCTCTTCAACTATGTGGGCTTCCGCTACTTCACGTATCGGGACCGAGACAAGAGCGGCCGTACGAAGGAGCTGACGCTGTTCCTGCTGTTCAGCGCGGCCGGAGCGGTCATCGAGAACGGTGTGCTGTACACAGCGACGTACGGCTTCGACTGGGACAGCCCACTGCAGAGCAACTTCTTCAAGTTCTTCGGGATCGGCGTCGCGACGCTGTTCCGCTTCTGGTCCTACCGCACCTGGGTGTTCCGGGCGCTGCCCGCGCGCGAGGCCGTACAGACGGCGGAGTCGTTCCTGGAGCAGCGGCGCGCGGAGCAGCCGGACCGGGTCGGCAGCTGAGCGCTGCGGAGCTCCGGGAAGCTCGTGGAAGCTCCGGGAAGCTCCGGGAAGCTCCGGGAAGCTCCGGGAAGCTCCAGGAAGCTCCAGGAAGCTCCAGGGGAACACTCCGGGCCCGGCCCGCCCACCCGTGACATCACGCCGTGATGTACGTCACGTCAGCGAATCGGGCGCTCGTGCTCCCTCGGGCGGTCCTTGGGGCGGCGCGCCTCCCGGCTCAGGAACAGCGCGAACACGGGCGGCTGCTGCTGGAGGAGTTCCAGCCGGCCCCCATCGGCCTCCGCCAGATCTCGGGCGACGGCCAGCCCGATGCCCGTCGAGTTCCGGCCGCTGATCGTCCGCTCGAAGATCCGCGCGCCGAGATCTGCCGGTACGCCGGGCCCCTCGTCGGTCACCTCGATGACCGCCTGGTTGCCGGTGACGCGCGTGCGCAGGGCGACCGTGCCACCGCCGTGCATCAGCGAGTTCTCGATCAGCGCGGCCAGCACCTGGGCCACGGCACCCGGCGTGCCCACGGCCCGCATGCCCTGCTTGCCGGAGCAGACGACGGCGCGGCCGGCGCTGCGGTAGGCGGGGCGCCACTCCTCGATCTGCTGCTTGACGACCTCGTCGACGTCGAAGGCGACGGCGGAGCCGGTGCGGGGGTCGCGTGCATTCGTGAGCAGCCGCTCGACGACGTCGGTGAGCCGCTCCACCTGGGTGAGCGCGACGATCGCCTCCTCCTTCACCGTCTCCGGGTCGTCGGTGGTGGAGATCTCCTCCAGCCGCATGGAGAGCGCGGTCAGGGGCGTACGGAGCTGATGCGAGGCGTCGGCCGCGAGCCGGCGCTCGGCGGTGAGCATCCGCGCGATCCGCTCCGCGCTGGAGTCCAGGACGTCCGCGACCCGGTCGAGCTCCGGAACGCCGTACCGCCGGTGGCGCGGGCGGGGATCGCCCGAGCCGAGGCGCTCGGCGGTCTCCGCGAGGTCGGTGAGGGGTGAGGCGAGCCTGTTCGCCTGCCGCAGGGCGAGGAGAACCGCGGCGACGACGGCGAGCAGCGCCACCGCGCCGATGATCATCAACGTGCGACCGACCTCGCGGGTGACCGTGGAGCGGGACTCCTCGACGGTGACGCTCTCGCCATGCTCCCCGGGGACGGTGGCGCGGATCACGCTGCCCGAGGGCTGCTCGCCGATCTCGATCGGGGCGGTCCCGGGGATGCGGATCAGGGCGTACCGCTCGGGCCCCATCTGCTCGGCGAGCGCGTCCGTGTCGATGGGCTCCCGCTCCAGGACCCTGGACTCGACGACGCTCACCAGGCGCAGCGCCTCGGAGTCCACGCTCTCCTGGGCGCTGTTGCTGATGGTGCGCGTCTCGACGATGACGAGGGAGACACCGAACACGGCGATGACGACGAGCACCACGGCGAGCGTGGAACTGATGAGGCGGCGGCGCACGGGGCCCTCCGGGCGGGGTTACGCGATGACGATGCCTTCGAGCGTACGGGGCGGGGCTTCGGTCTCCCCGGTACCGAGGCGTACGGACCGGGCCCGCGCGGGCAGCAAGGATGTCCGTCCTCGAAGGACGGACGGGCTTGAAGCGCGCTCCGGACCGTCACGGCGGCCCGTGTGTCCGTCCTGGAAGGACGGACGGGCCGGACATGCGGTCCGAACCGGGGGCGCCGCGCCGGGACAGGGCGGAGTGCGGGCCGGACCTGGGGCGCCGGGACAGCACGAACACGCAGGCCGGATCGGGCCGCCGCCGAGACGAGGCGGAAACGCGGGCCGGAGCCGGGCCCGGGCACCGAGACGAGGCGCACCTGCAGGACCGGCCCGGGGAGGCGTCAGCTCTTCTCGAAGCGGAAGCCGACGCCGCGGACCGTCGCGATGTAGCGGGGGTTCGCCGCGTCGTCACCGAGCTTCTTGCGCAGCCAGGAGATGTGCATGTCGAGGGTCTTCGTGGACGACCACCACGTGGTGTCCCAGACCTCGCGCATCAGCTGATCCCGGGTCACGACCCGGCCCGCGTCCCGCACCAGGACCCGGAGCAGGTCGAACTCCTTGGCCGTGAGCTGAAGCTCCTCGTCGCCCATCCACGCGCGGTGCGACTCGACGTCGATCCGCACGCCGTGCGTCGCGGGTGCGACGGCCGCCTCCGTGGCGCCGCGGCGGAGCAGCGCGCGGACCCGGGCGAGCAGCTCCGCGAGCCGGAAGGGCTTGGTGACGTAGTCGTCGGCGCCGGCGTCCAGGCCGACCACCGTGTCCACCTCGTCGGCGCGGGCGGTCAGCACCAGGATCGGCACCGTGTGCCCGTCGGCACGGAGGCGGCGCGCCACTTCGAGGCCGTCCATGCCGGGCAGCCCGAGGTCCAGCACGACCAGGTCGACCCCGCCCTTGAGCCCCGCATCGAGGGCGGTGGGACCGTCCTCGCGGACCTCGACCTCATAACCCTCCCGGCGCAGGGCACGGGCCAGTGGCTCGGAGATGGATGCGTCGTCCTCGGCGAGCAGTACACGGGTCATGGGCTGATGGTAGTCCGCGAAAGGGACGCCTCGGAGGGCGATCGGCCAGGCCTGCGGCTGTGGGATGAGATCCTGTTGGTGACCTTCGATTCGGGGCAGGCGGTTCCACGATTGCCTGTGATCCTCGTCTCAAGACCTTCCATATCCCCCACTGTCCTGCCGTATGGTGACTAGACGCCTGTAGCACCACCCGGGGACCTTTGGCTGCTTCGCGCCAAAGGTCTCTTTTCTGCGCGGGTCCGGTCAGCACCGGTCCCGGGACAGTGAATGACCTGTGGGCCGGGCCTCACGCGCAACGCAACGCTGCGCGCGGGGCGTGGATCCCGGTACGGACGTGTCCCTCGTCTTCGTACGCCAACGAAGGACGGGCCCCTCGGGCGTGGGGCGGGACCTCCCTTGCCGGTGCCGGCCGCCCCCACCGGGCGCGAACTTCCGTTCAACGAAGCGGACGCGTCCCGAGCAGCAAGGATCGACATGGCGTCCAGCCTGACGAAGGACTCCGCCGGGGCCCCCTCCGGCGAGAAGACCTTCTTCGGCCACCCCCGCGGCCTGGCCACCCTCTTCATGACCGAGATGTGGGAGCGCTTCTCCTACTACGGCATGCGGGCCCTTCTCGTTCTGTACCTGGTCTCCGGCGGCGCCGACGCCGCGACGGGCAGCCAGGGCGGCGGGCTCGCGATGACCGCGGTCACGGCCACGGCCATCTACTCCGTCTACGTCTCGATGGTCTACCTCATGGCCATGCCGGGCGGCTGGTTCGGTGACCGCGTCTGGGGTGCTCGCAAGACCGTCGCCATCGCGGGCTTCGTCATCATGGCGGGCCACGTCTCGCTCGCCGTCCCCGGCCAGGCGATGTTCTTCGTCGGTCTCGCGCTCGTCGCGGTCGGCTCGGGTCTGCTGAAGGCCAACATCTCCACGATGGTGGGCCACCTCTACGACGGTCCCGACGACCCGCGCCGTGACGGTGGCTTCACGATCTTCTACATCGGCATCAACCTCGGTGCCTTCGCCGCGCCGCTGATCATCGGCACCGTCGGCGAGAAGCACAACTGGCACCTCGGCTTCCTGCTCGCCGCGGTCGGCATGGCGCTGGGTCTGGCCCAGTTCCTGATCGGCACCCGCAGCCTGAGCCCGAAGAGCAGCGTCGTCCCGAACCCGCTCACCGCGCAGGAGCGCAGGACCATCCTCACGAAGCTCGGCATCGGCACAGCGCTCGTCGCCGCCTTCTACGGCATCGTCGTCGCCGCCGGCGTGTACACCCTGAACTGGGCACTGGTCCCGATCACGCTCGCCGGTCTGATCATCCCGGTCGCCGTGCTGGTCCGCATCAAGCGCGACAAGGACCTGGACAAGGTCGAGCAGTCCAAGGTCTCCGGCTACATCTGGTTCTTCGTCGCCGCCGCCGTCTTCTGGATGATCTACGACCAGGGTGGTTCGACCCTGTCGCTCTTCGCCGACGACAAGACCGCCGACACGCTGTTCGGCCTTGGCTTCCCGGCCACGTGGTTCCAGTCGCTCAACCCGCTGTTCATCATGGCGCTGGCCCCGGTCTTCGCCTGGATGTGGCTGGCGCTCGCGCGCCGCAACAAGGAGCCCAACACCATCGTGAAGTTCGCGATGGCCCTGGTTCTCGTCGGCGCATCGTTCTTCGTCTTCATCGTGCCGATGGGCATGGCGGGCGACGGCACCAAGGTCAGTCCGATGTGGCTGGTCTCGATCTACATGATCCAGACGATCGCCGAGCTGTGCCTGTCACCGGTGGGTCTGTCGGTGACGACGAAGATGGCCCCGCAGAAGTACTCCAGCCAGATGCTGGGCGTGTGGTTCCTGGCCGTGACCGCGGGCGACTGCACCACGGGCCTGCTCGCGCTCGCCGGTGTCGACCTGAACGGTCAGGGCATCATCGCCCTCCAGGCCGCGCTCGCCGTGGTCGCGGGTGTGGCGATCTGGATGTACCGCAAGAAGGTCCAGGCGCTCATGGGCAACGTCCACTGACGCAGTCCGTTCGCGCACGCGCTCCGCGTACGAAGGGCCGCCGCACCCGTGTGGTGCGGCGGCCCTTCGCCGTTGTCAGCGCAGTGTGCCCCGCAGCCTGCGCCACGGCGTGAACGTGAACACCGCGCCGCCCAGCAGGATCACCGTGCCCGCCGCGAGGGCGAGGGCGTGGAGGGCTTCGCCGTCCTCCGCGCCGGTGTCGGCGAGGCCGCCGCCCGAGGCGTCGCCGCCGCCCGCCGAACCGGAGGCTGAGCCGCCCGATGCGCCGCCCGGCTGGGCCGAGGTGTCGAGCTCCAGGGAGACCTCGACGTCTGCGGGCGGGGTGCAGGTCGTCGTCGTACCGAGGGCCATGACCGTGAGGACACCCGGGCTGAGCGTCGACTTTCCGCTGGCGCCCGGCTTGTACGTACCTGTCAGGTCGGGGATCTCGATCGGGTCGCCGGCCTTGATGGGCTCCTGGTTCGTGGGGCCTTCGACGTGGACGAAGCCCGTGTCGGCGCCACCGAGCTCGACCTCCATGGACGGCTTGACGGAGTCGGCCGGGATGTCGGCCGGGCTGTCCATGACCGACTTGGAGAACTTCACGGTGAGGTCGAAGTCCCCGCCGTTCTTCTTGGCGTTGATCCTGACCGGGGAGACCGCGTCCTTGTCGCCGATCGGGGTCTTGCAGGAGTAGGCGACCTGGACCTCCTTGCCCTCGAAGTCGGTCTGGCCGCCACCGCCGCCGGTGCTCCCGCCCGACGTGCTGCCCCCGGAGGTGGTGCCGCCCGAGGTCGTACCGCCGGAGTCGCTGCCGCCGGAGCTGGTCGTACCTCCCGCCGTCGATCCGCCGGAGTCGCTGCCGCCCGAGGTGCCGCCGCCCGTGATCAGGCCGCCCGTGGTGGGCAGACCACCCGTCGTACCGCCCGTGGTGGGCAGACCACCCGTCGTACCGCCCGTCGTCGGCAGACCGCCGGTCGTGCCGCCCGTCGTGCCGCCCCCGCCCTCCGTCACCTTGATCGTCGCAGCCGGCTGCACCGTCTCCTTCGGCGAGCACTTCGTGTCCGTCGAGATCGGTTTGGAGACGTTGATGTTGTACTTGTCCGGTGTCAGCGTGATCTCACCCGGCGCCGTCAGTGTCAGCTTGCCCTTCATGTCGGGCAGCACCATCGGGCTGTTCTTGGGGATCGGCGGGTTCTGCCGCGGGCCCTCCACCGCCAGGTCGGCGGTCTGTGACCCGGCGACCTTGACCGTGCCGGTCGGCTTGACCGTGTCCTTCTCCAGGTCCAGCACGTCGGGGTTCTTGGACGCGGCCTCGACGGTCTTCCAGACGACCTCGATCTCGTCGCCGACCTTCGCCTCGGCGGGTGCGGTGATCTGGACCTTGGTGGTGCCCTGGACGGGCGGCAGGCCGGAGATCGCCGGGGGAATGCACTCCGTCCTGTACGACACCTCGGCGGCGTGGGCCGGTCCCGCGGTCAGCAGGATCCCCGCGCCGCAGAGCATCAGCGCGACCCCCGCCGCGCTCATCCTCCGTTGCGTGCTCACGTGTGTCCCTTCGTTGTGGGTCGGTTCTCTGACGGTGCGGAGTCCGGGGTGAACCACGGCAGGTCGACCGTGGTGGTGGGTACGGTCCGGCCGGCGCCCCTGGCCGGTACGTGGGCCGAAGTGCCGACCGGCGCGTTCCGGTGGCGGCCGCCACCGCCGCGGTGCGGCCGTACGCGGTCCACGACCGCCATTCCGATCCGGAACAGCGCGGTCGGTACGACGACGGCCAGCAGCAGCCAGAAGAGCGTCACGCCCCACGGCCGGCCGACCCCCCAGGGCTGCTCGGCGAGTACCTTCGATCCGTACTTCACGGAGACCTGGTAGTTGCCGTGCGCGCCCGCCGACAGCTGGACGGGCAGCCTGACCTGGGCCTTCTTCCCCGGGTCGATCGTGCCGCGCCACTGTCGCTCCTCCCACTGCGGGGCGAACACGCCGTGCGCGGTGCCGACCTGGAAGACGGGGTTCTCGACCGGGGCCGAGCCGAGATTGCCGACGGTGAAGACGAGCTCGCGGCTCGGCGGGGCGCCGAACCACACGAGCAGCCCGCTCGACCCGCGCAGCTCGACGGTCGCGAGCACGGCGAGCCTTCCGCCGGCGGTGGGCTGCGGAAGCGGGGCGGTGGGGTGGCCGGCCACGGTGAACGGCGCGTCCACGGCGGCCTGTTCCCCGGTGACGGTGGCCACGTGCACGACGCAGGGGCAGGGCTCGGGGGGCTCCGCGACCGGCATCTTCTTGCTGAAGGTGCCCTTGGCGTCGGTGGTGACGGCGCGGCCGTCGGCGTTGGCGCAGGAGTTGGTGCCGCCGATCACGCCTCGCTCGGGCGAGGACTGGCCGCAGATCAGCATCATCAGCAGGGCGCCGGGACGCCAGCCGGTGCCGGTGACGGTGATGTCGCCGCCCTTGCCCGCCTGCTTCTGGGAAAGGCCGACGGCCGGTTCGCCGTCGGCGGCGCGGGCGGCGGGGGCGGCTGCGGTGAGGGCGAGCGCGGCGGCGAGGAGCGCGGTGAGCAGCACCGCGAGTGCGCGGCGCGCGGGTGCGGGGGGCCGTGGCGCCTGCGGGGGGCCCTCTCCCCGTCCCGCCCCTTTCCGAACCGGGGGCAAGCACCCGGGCCCCCGGGCGGCGCCCGGAACCGTCGGGTGGACCCGCGTGTCCGTCCTCGAACGCCGGACGGGCTCGGATCGAACCGGCGCCGTCCCGCCCGCCCGCGTCGGCTCATATCGAACCGGCACCGTCCCGCCCGCCCGCGTCGGCTCATATCGAACCGGCACCGTCCCGCCCGCCCGCGTCGGCTCATATCGAACCGGCACCGTCCCGCCTGCCCCGATGTCCGTCCTCGAACGCCGTACGGGCTCCATGGCCGCGGAGCCCCCTTTCGAGGTCTGGGGCGAAGCCCCGGTCCGGGATGGGGCGCGCCGGGGAAGTGCCCGCCTCAGGCGGGACCACGCCCGGGCGGGCCGGACGGGCCGGATGCGCGTGCCGCCGTTCACGGTTGGACTCCCGCCTCTGCCAAGTGCCGTTCGGTGTCGGTCTGTTCAAGAGCCTCGTCCTCACGGCGGCGCGCGCGCCACAGCGCCACCGCCCCGGCCGCCGCACCGAGGGCGAGCGCGCCGCCCATGACCGCGGCCCACGGGACGTACACCGCGGAGGCCGTGGCCTCGCCGTGCGCGCCGCCCGATGCGGTGACCCGGAGGGTGATGTCGACGGAGTCGAGGACAGGATGATCGGGCCAGGGTTCGGTCAGTTCGACCCGTCGGCCGGGAAGGAGCTCGATGGGCAGCGGGCGGGCCGGGCGTGCGAGAAGTTCGCCGGTGAGGCCGTCGGCGCGGAGGGCGAGGCGTGGGGCGAGGACCGTATTGCCCCGGTTGACCAGGGCGTAGTGGATCCGCTTACCCTCCACGCGGACGTCCTCGACGGTGAGCGCGGCGAGCGTGGGGCCGCTGACGCGGAGATGGAGGCGTACGCCCACCTCGCGGCCGCCGGCCGTCGCGACGATCGCGGCAGGGTGGTCGCCGGGCGTCGCGGACGCCGGAACGGTGACGGCGAAGGGCACATCGGCGCGAGTGCGCGGGGGCACGGTCACCCGCTCCGAGGCGAGGGTGATCCAACTACCGGTGCCCGCACGGGAGGTGCGCACCGCGAACTCGCCGTTCTTCGTGTTGTGGGCCCCGGCCCCGCGCAGCCGCACGGTCAGCGGCTCGGTGCCGCGGTTCGTCACCGACAGCCTGTCCTCCATCACCGTGCCGGGGGCGCCCTCCAGATAGACGTACGGTCTGCTGCCCGCCGCGGGCTCCGCCGTCCAGCCCGGCTCGGCGCCCGGCGCGGCGGGCGCGCGCACAGCTGCGGTCGCGGGTGCGGTCGCGGGTGCGGTCGCGGGTGCGGTCGCGGGTGCGGTCGCGGGTGCGGTCGCGGACACCACACTCAGCAGAGCGGCAGCGGCGGCTGCGGCGGCAACAGCAGTGATCACGGCTCCCCCGCGGTCAGCTCGCGGACCGCGCACCGCGGCGCGTCAGCCACAGAACTCCCGCCGCTCCGGAGAGCAGCACCGTGCCGCCGAGCGTGCCGAGCGCCGGCGCCGAGTCGAGCGGACCGGTCCTGGGCAGCTCGCCCGAGCCCGATGCCGACTGCGCACCGCCGCCGCCCGCTGCCCGGACATCGAGTTCGAGCGACGGCTTCGGGTCGTTCTTGGGCGTGCACGTGGTGGTCGTACCGAGCGCCTTGATGGTCAGCACCCCGGCGGTGAAGGTGACCTTGCCGGTCTTCTTCGGGGTGTACGTACCCGTCAGGTCACTGATCTTGATGGGGGTGTTGGCGGGCACCGCCTCGGGGTTCGGAGGCCCGGACACCTTCAGCGTCCCGCTGTCCGCGCCTCCGAGTTCGATCAGCGCGCTCGGGTTCATCGCGCCCTTGCCGAGCTCGACCGGGCTGGACGAGACGCCCTTCTGGAACGACATCGTGAGCTGATAGCCGGAGCCGCTCTTGACGGCCTTGATGTCGATCGGCGACACGGCGCCCTTCGGCCCGATCGGCGTCTGACACTGGTAGTCCACGTCCACGACCACGGCATGGGCGACGGGGGCGGCCATCAGCACCACCGAGCCCGCCACCGCCGCTGCCAGCGTGAGAGCTGTCCGCTTCTGGTACGACACCTCGAGTTCCCCTCATGCCGGGAAGTCGCCCACACGTTACTGACGACACATCAGATTGGGCGCTCAAGGTACGCCTGGGCCCTGATGGAGGGAAGACAAAGAGCACGGCGGATCGCCGTGCTCCACAACAGCTTCAAATACGGGTTCGAACCGCGGCGTTCCGGCCGCTACGAGGGGGCAGCCAGCTCCGCCCACACCGTCTTGCCGGGAAGCCCCGGGTTACGCAGCACGCCCCAGTCCAGACAGAGCCGCTGGACGATGAACATCCCGTGCCCACCGGGCCGGCCCGCCCGGTGCGGGGTGCGCGGCGCAGGCTGGCCGGTGCCGCGGTCGGAGACCTCCAGGCGCAGCACCTTGGTGTCGCTGGAGACCCGCAGCTCCTCAGGGCCCTCCGCATGCAGGCAGGCATTGGTGACCAGCTCCGACACGACGAGCAGGACGTCCTCGGCGGCGGCTCTGCGGTCGGCGGACGCGGCAGGCAGCCAGCCCCAGTCGTACAGGGCCTGCCGGGTGAAGTCGCGCGCGAGCGGAACGATGCCGCTGGCACTGCCCAGGGAGAGGGCACGCACACGGTCGCCGGGACCGGAGGACATGGCCTCGACGGCGGACGGCTCCGGGCCCGCGCAGTCCGGCTCGGGGCCGCGGTCGCCCGGCGGATGCTGCCGGGTGGTGCTCATCAGCGCTTCACCTCACCGATTCACCGGTTCGCGATGGTTTCAGTACACAGAGTGCAGGAACCTGCACAGTCCGCGGGGGTCTTCTGCCCGGCCGCATCGAGACAACACCCGTCATGCGGCCCGGGCGGTGATCAGTCGGCCAGTGCCGCTCCGAGCGAGTCATGGACGGTGAAGACCGCCTCGGCACCGGTGATCTCGAAGACCCTGGCCACCACGGGCAGCATCCCGGCCAGATGGACGCCTCCTCCGGCCGCCTCGGCCCTGAGCCGGGCCCCGAGGAGCACATTGAGTCCGGTGGAGTCGCAGAACTCGAGGTGTGAGCAGTCCACCACCAAGCGTGTGCGGCCCTGGTCCAGCGCCTCGCCGAGTGGCGCACGCAACAGGTCGGCCGTGTGGTGATCGAGCTCACCCGCCGGTGTCACGACCTCACTGTGGCCCTCGGTGCGAACTTCGACCCGAAGCCGACCCCGATTCGCGCTACCGACCGTCCCGCGGTCCATGAACGTCCTCTTCGCCGATGCCGTTGACGTTCGGAGAACATTACGCCTTCTCTACGGCCCATCGGTAGTCGAACTCCCCCAAAAAACGGGCATATATGACATTTGACACTTGCAACCTTCGGTCAGAAGCGGGTAGGGCTAGTAGGGACACCACCAAGACGGCCGGCTTTGGAGGCGCCGCACACCGCAGCGACACGTACGGCACCGGCAGCCTTATGCCGACAACGATGGAGGACACCCATGTCACCCCGGCTCGACGAAACGCGTACCCCCCACGCGCCGTCGAAACGCCCGAAGCGCCAGTTCGAAGAACCCACCACGCTCGCGCACAGCGAGCAGTACACGCACGCCGAACACCTCGAAGATCTCGAACTCCCCGCGATCCCGCCCTTCGACGAAGTCGGACCGGTCGACGCGCGGGCCCTGTCGAAGACGCTCTTCGCCCGCCTCGACGTCCTCGAGGAAGGCACCCACGAGTACGCGTACGTCCGCAACACCCTCGTCGAACTCAACCTGGCCCTCGTCAAGTTCGCCGCTTCGCGGTTCCGCTCGCGCAGCGAGCCGATGGAGGACATCATCCAGGTCGGCACGATCGGCCTCATCAAGGCGATCGACCGCTTCGAGCTCAGCCGGGGCGTCGAGTTCCCGACCTTCGCGATGCCGACCATAGTCGGCGAGATCAAGCGCTTCTTCCGCGACACCTCGTGGTCCGTGCGCGTCCCACGGCGGCTGCAGGAGCTCCGCCTCGACCTTGCGAAGGCCGGTGACGAACTGGCCCAGCAGCTCGACCGGGCACCCACGGTCGGGGAGCTCGCCGAGCGGCTGGGCATCAGCAACGACGAGGTCGTCGAGGGCATGGCGGCGAGCAACGCGTACACCGCGAGTTCGCTGGACGCCCAGCCGGAGGAGGACGAGACCGAGGGCGCCCTCGCGGATCGCATCGGCTACGAGGACCACGGCCTCGAGGGCATCGAGTACATCGAGTCCCTCAAGCCGCTCATCGCCTCGCTGCCGTCGCGCGACCGCAAGATCCTGTCCCTCCGCTTCGTCGCGGGCATGACCCAGTCGGAGATCGGGGACGAACTCGGCATCTCGCAGATGCATGTGTCGCGACTGCTGTCCCGCACGCTGAGGAGACTGCGAAAGGGCCTCACGATCGAGGAGTGACTCCTGCGGTCCGCCGTCCCCCGCGCGAAGCCATGCGAAGGGTCCATTCCGTCAAGGGATGGGCCCTTCCGCCTTATTGACGGTGCGGTCCGGTATGGGCCACATTGAGCCGGGGCTCTGGGGGGACGGTGTGGCTATGGGGGAGGCGCTGGAAGCGCGGATGCGCGACCGCCTCGGCAGGGAATGTCTGTACGTGCCGTCGTGCCGTCTCGGGCTGTACGTGGCGCTGCGCCACTGGTGCCGGCCCGGCGGACGGGTACTGATGTCGCCGGTCAACGACGACGTCATCTTCTTCGTGGTGCTCGCCGCCGGGCTCCGGCCCGTCCAGGCACCGCTCGATCCGCGGGACGGGTCCGTCGACGTGGCGGCCGTGCCCGACTCCGTGTGGCGCGGCCTGTCCGCGGTCCTCACGACGAATCTCTACGGCAATCCCGACCCGGCACCCGAACTGCGCGCCTGCTGCGACGCGTTGGGCATCCCGCTGCTGGAGGACGCGGCGCACGCGATCGGATCACGGGTGGGCGGGCGGCCGGTCGGCGCGTACGGTGACGCGTCGGTCTTCAGCCTCTCCAAGCACACGGCGGCGAAGACCGGGGGCTTTGTGACCGTCGCCGACCCGGCACTGCGGAAGTCGCTGAAGGAGGCGCGCGACGATCTGCTCGTGCCGTCCCGTCTTTCGTCCGAACTCGCCTATGCCTTACGGCCGTACGCGGAGGCGGGCGTGCGTGGGCTGCGCCTCGTGCGGGCGGCGCGGGCGGTGATGCGGCTGCTCGGGATGGAGGAGCGCGAGGAGATCCGGATGCCGCTGCGCGCGGGAGAACTGAAGCAGGCGGTGGCGGAGGCGCCCGCGCTCGCTCCGTTGCACTCCTGGGTACGCGTCGACATGCACGACTACCGGATCGCGGCAGGACCCGCCCGGCACCGGCGCACCGCCCGGCTGCTGGACCGTCTCGACGAGCGTCTCGCCGCGCATCTCGCCGGCACGGAAAGGCTGTTGGCGAGCCCCTGGGGAGCACCCGGGCCCGGATCCGGCCCCGTCCAGCCGCTGTTCCGCGTCCCGCTCCTCGTCGAGGACCGCGACGCCGCGATCGCCGCACTCGCCCGTCGGCGCATCACCACGGGCTATCTGTACGACCCGCCGCTCGACGACTACGCGTCCGAGCTCTTCACGGACGTCTCCCCCTCCCCCGAACCGGCCCGCTGGTTCGCCCGTCACGCGCTGCCCGCCGACCCGCTCGCGGCGGACCGGATCCTCACGGTGCTGCGGGAGTCGGGGGCGCGGCCGGCAGAGGTCCCGGCAGCCTTCGGCGCCGGACCCCCGCATCCCGAACGCCGGGCCGAGGGCCCGGAGGGCGCGAGCGGTGGCTGAGACGACGCGAGTCCGTCAGACCGCCGATGCCGTCGACAGCGGCGTGGCGCCCCTCCACAGTGAGAAGGGCGCCGGGGCGGCCGGCGGGGACTCGATGTTCCGGAACGCCTATGCGCTGATGCTGTCGACCGGGGTGTCGGCCGCGCTGGGGCTCGGGTTCTGGCTGGTGGCCGCTCGCTACTACACCGAGGAGGCCGTCGGGCAGGGGTCGGCGGCGATCGCGGCGATGAGGCTGCTCGCGTCGATCACGGCGACGACGATGATCGGCGCGGTGGTGCGGTACGTGCCGCGGGCCGGGCGGGCGACCGGGCCACTCGTGTGGCGGGCGTACGCGGCCAGTTCGGCCGTCGTGTGCGTGGCGTGTGCGGTCTTCCTGGTCACGCTGGACCTCTGGGGGCCGTCGTACGCCCCGCTGCGCGGGCTCACCGCCGGGCTCGTCTTCACCGCCGCCTGTGTGGCCTGGGCGCTGCTGACCCTGCAGGACGGGGTGCTGACCGGGCTGCGCAAGGCGGTCTGGGTGCCCGTCGGCAACGCGGTGTTCTCGATCGGCAAGCTGCTGCTGCTCGCCGCGTTCGCCACCGCCATGCCCGTCCTCGGCGTCTTCGTCTCCTGGGCCGCGGCGATCGCCCTCTCCGTACTCCCGCTCGGCTGGCTGGTGTTCCGCCGGCTCATCCCCCGCCAGGCCGCCGCCGACCGGGACCGGGAGCCGCTGCGGCTGCGGGACATCGGGCGGTTCCTGGCCGGGGACTCGGTCGGGGCGCTGTTCTCGCTGGCGATGATCAACCTGCTGCCGGTGATGGTCGCCGTCCGCTTCGACGCCGCGCACAACGGCTTCTTCTACATCGCGTACACCGTCGGCGGCACCATGGAGTTCATGGCCATCAACATGGCCTCCTCGCTCACCGCGCACGCCTCGCACAGCCCCGAGACCCTCGCGGGCGGGGTACGCGGCGCGCTGCGGCGGATGGTGATCCTGCTGGTGCCCGTCGTCCTGGTCCTGGTGGTGTTCGCGCCGCAGATCCTCGCACCGTTCGGCCCGGACTACGCCGCGCACGGCGCGACCGTCCTGCGGCTGCTCGCCGCGGCGGCGCTGCCCCGCGTCGTCGTCGAGCTGTACATCGGGGTGCTGCGCGTCCAGGGGCGCACGGGTGTGCTCGCCGTGCTCCAGGGCGCGATGTGCACGTTGGTGCTGGGCAGCGCCGCGGTGCTGCTCGGGCCCGTCGGGATATCCGGGGCGGGGCTCGCGATGGCGCTGTCGATGACGGTGATGGCCGCCGTGTCCGTGCCGGGGATCCGGGCGGCGCTGGCCGGGCGCGAGCCGAGGCCCTCCAGGCCGGGCAGGCTGTTCGCTCGGCGGCCGACCGCGCCCGAGTACGGCACGAGCTGGGCCCGTCGGGCCGCCGAGCGGCGCGCGGCGACGGCCGCCGAGGGCGGCGGATACGACGCGGAGTGGACGCGGGAGACCGTGTACCTGCGAGGCGTGCACGAGACGGCGACTCCGGCGTTCGGGATCCCCGTGCACGTGGCGGAGCAGCCCCGCGACCCCGCCGGGCAGGAGTCGCGCGGGGACGAATCCTGGCTCGCGACCTGGCTGTGGCTGCTTCTCGGGCTCGCCGCAGGGCTGTTCTGGATCCCGCTGTCCCGGGCCGACGACGTCGGCGCCGAGCGGCTGTCCGGCACAGAACTGCTCCACGCGGTGCCCCCGGTCACCGTCACCGCGGGCGTCCTGCTGATCGTCGTCCACTGCGCCGCCGTGTCGCTGCACCGCCTGCGGCCCGTGCTGCTCACCGCCGGTCTGCTGACCACCTTCGCCGCGCTCCACAGCGCGCCGCCGCTGCTCGGCATCAGCCCCCAGCCCGCCGGCGGGGCCTGGCTCGGGGCGCTCGCGGACCTGCTCGCGGACGTGGCCGGGCTGGACGGCCCGAAGGGCGTCCTGGCCGTCCTGCCCGCCGTGCTCCAGCTCCTCTGCCTGGCGCTCGCCGCCGTGTCGATGCACGCCGTCGGCGCACCGGAACGGCTCACGGCGGGCGCCGTGTGGGTGCTGGCGGTGGCGGGCTGGGCGGCGCAGGACGCCGTGGCGACGGCCGCGCTGCCGGTGTTCACCAGCGCCTTCGCGACGGCTGTCGCGTCGCTGGCGTACCGGCGCTTCAGCGGGTCGGGACGGGCTGCTTGAAGTAGGGGTCCCGGCCCGCCTCGCGGTAACCCTCGAGACCTGGCCCGTCGTTGACGGTGAGGTCGCAGCCCACGCCCGGCACCGGACGGTTCCAGTGCACCAGCGCCCGCACGCGCGGCAGGGTGGGGACGACCTCGGGGATGCGGGCGTACCAGTCGCGCTGGCGCCGCGGCTGCGTCGGATCGGGGGCGGTGGCGAACTCGGCGAGCATGATCGGCTTCCGGTCCGAGATGTTGGCGCGCAGCCAGTCGTACGAGGGCCGCTGACTGCGGTCGAAGTCGAGCCAGTTCGGCGACTTGTGGCAGAGGTAGTAGTTGTACTGGTCCATGCCGATCCAGTCGACGTACTCGTCCCCCGGATAGAGCTGCTTCATCTGCTCCGCGTGGCCGAGGTAGCCGGAGACCGTCCACACCCACACCACATTGTCGACGCCCAGCTCCGCGAACCGGTCGTGGATGTGACGGTAGGCGGCGACGAACTCCTCGGGGGTGCCCGCGCCCTCCTTGATGCGGAAGTCGGTCTCCTGGTCGAAGGAGACGAAGATCCGCTTGCCGTACGCCTTGAGACGGCGGGCCTGCGGATCGATGATGTCGCGGTCGTACTTCCCTGACGCGATGTTCTTCCAGCCGAGCTGGGTCTCGGTCCAGCCCGCGTGGTGCGGCTCGGTCCACACCGTGGACTCCCAGGCCAGCATCAGCAGCCGGTCCCGGCCGAGCTCCTGCTCGTCGGCGGTGAGGAGCTCGCCGTCGAGCGGGCTGTTCGACATGTCGTGGTAGTTGTAGACGAGATCGAGCTTGCGGCCGATCTTCTTCTCGAACGCGTACACGGCTTCGGTGAGGGAGCCGCTCCGTGCGTACGGGACGTACGCACCCCACCAGGCCCCGCAGCGCGGCTCCAGCGTCCCGGTGGGGGCGCAGGACCCGTCGGGTAACGCCCCCGACGCCGCGTTGCCGGGCAGTCCATGATCGCCCGAGGGCCCGGCATCGTCCTCCTTTCCGTCGGATGCGGCGATCCACACCCCGATTCCGGCGAGCAACGCCCCGACGGCCGCGAGGACGAGTGCCATGTACGTGCCTGTCCATCGTTCGCCACGTGTGTGACGCCCTGTCATCGGGCCCTCCCGGGGAGGGGTTTGATGCGCTCGGCCGCCCCTCTGGTGGCCGCCGGCAGCGGCACACCCGGCAGCGCTGCGGCCACCGTCGCGAACGCCGCCAGCGCCACCAGGAAGGCGGTCGAGGAGAACGCGTCCACCAGGAAGAGCGAGGTGGCGGTGAGCGCCCCGAGCGACAGGCTGAGGGGCGCGGCCAGCGCCAGCGCCTCCAGCCGGGCGCCCGGGCGCAGTTCGCGCGGCTGTGGGTACAGCAGCGCGAGGCCCGGCCCGAGCGTGACGAAGGCCAGCACCGGGATCCAGCGCAGCGGCGAACCGCCGGGGAGCGCGGTGGCGGCGAGCGCGAGCCAGCCGGAGGCGGCGAGGGCGGCGCGTGCGGCTCTGGACTGTGCGGGGTTCAGTTGCATGGCGACCTCCATGTCACCGGGACCGGGCTGGACGCACGGGTACGGGCACCCGCACCGTGGGTTGTGCCACCTTCCCCCAGAGCTTCTGCCCGGGAGCTTCGCCCGGGAGGTGCTCCCGGGCGATGTCGGCGGCCCTGCGGAACGAATGCCCACATCCGCTAGTCATCGACATACCGCAGGACCAGCCCGTGCTCGCTCTCCTCCACCACGCGGAAGAGCGGGGACGCCTTCAGGTCGGCTTTCAGCG
Organism: Streptomyces sp. NPDC001970; assembly: GCF_053594115.1. Taxonomy (NCBI): domain Bacteria; kingdom Bacillati; phylum Actinomycetota; class Actinomycetes; order Kitasatosporales; family Streptomycetaceae; genus Streptomyces; species Streptomyces sp. NPDC001970. The sequence goes on from NZ_JBSFDW010000008.1 coordinate 60,594, forward strand.
TGGCGAAGCGGCCTGGGGGCAGATAGCCCTCGCCGGTGACCGCCTTCTCCTGGGTCGGGGTGAGGATCACGTACGCGACCCGGCCCTCGGGGATCCCGCGGGCCAGATGGCCCGCCGGGTCCTGGAGCAGCTTCAGGTTCTCCGGCACGTCCTGCTCGGTGAAGAACCAGCGCTCGTAGTGGTCGTAGCGGTGGTACGCGCCCGGGAACGACCCCGTCGTCGCGAGGATCAGTGCCCCGTCCGGGGCCCGGTCGTACGCCCGCCGGGTGAGCGCGATCTCGGCGGGCGGGGCGTAGTGCATGCCTTCCTTGCCGTAGTACGAAGGCAGGAAGCCGACGAGCAGCGCAGTGAGCACGACGGGCAGGGCGACGACGGAAACCCTGCGCGCGGCCTTCAGCGCCCGCCCCGCGCCGCCGACCGCCGGGACGAGAGCGGCCGCCGCGAAGAACGCGGTCCCCGGCAGCCCGAACAGATAGACACGGAAGAGCATCTCCCCGCCGTAGTCGTTGACGGCGAACATCGGTACGGGTGCGGCCGCGGCCAGCAGCAGCGGCAGCGCGCTGCGGGTCAGTCGGCGCCGCAGCAGCACCGCCGCCCCGGCGAGCAGGGCCAGGGCCAGCACCATCAGGATGTTGGCGGTACCGACGAGCTCGGGGCCGGGACCGGTCGGCTCGCCCGCGTACCCGGCACGGGAGTTGGAGAGCAGATCGCCCGCCGAGTCGCGCAGGGTGCCGAGCGTCTCCAGGAACAGCACCCGTCCCATCGTCAGGTCCCAGACCAGCATGATCAGGCCGGCGACGGCGAGCAGGCCCCAGTTGCGGTAGCGGCGCGTGAGGCTCAGCGCGAAGAGCGTGGCGCACAGCATCACGGGGGTGAGCTGGTGCGAGGCGTTGATCGCGCCGATCAGCGGGGCGACGATCACGACCGCGATCGCCCGCTGCCGGGTGCCGGTGGGCGGCGGCACGGCGGCCGCGGCCGGGTCGAGCCCGCTGCGGTCCCGCAGCGGTCCCGCCGATCCGGGCCGGACGAAGTGCCGCACCACGACCGCGATCACGGTCAGATAGAGCAGGTAGGAGAAGCCCTGCGGGGAGAGATAGTCCTGGCCCACCCAGTTGGCCAGCTGGAAGATCCAGACGGCCGTCCACACGAGCCGCCAGTCGTCGCTGAAGGTGCGGTAGATCAACACCAGCACCGGCAGGGTGAGCACGCCGAGCGCGACGGGCGCCCAGTTGACGTACGAGGCGGCTCCCTCGACCCCGAAGGCCTTCACCAGGGCCGCGTTGAGGGAGAAGAAGCCCGGCCACTGGTCGTACGCGGACATGCCGCCGGACAGCTCGGCGGTCGGGTCGACCGTGCCCTCCGTGAGGAGCCGCGCGATCACCTCGTCGTGCTTGGACGCCCAGGCGTAGCGCACCGAGTCGTACAGCACCGCGGGCGGCGCCTTGAGCGCCACGAGCATTGCGACGCAGTAGGTGACCGGCCACCAGGGTGCGGTCCCGGCGCGGCGCAGGGCGACGAGGAAGCCGCCGGTGAGGACGGCGAGCGCGACGTGGAAAGTGAGCGGGAACCGGTCCAGCAGGCCGTAGTCGCCGATGTCGCGGAAGCCGATGCGGGGCAGGGCGTGGAGCCACAGTCCCGCGGCCACGAGCAGCGGCAGCAGACTGAAGAGGGTCTGCGGGCCGAACAGGTGGAGCCGTCTTCGAACGGGTTGCGCGGGCGGCGGCGCCGCCGCGGTGTCGTCGGGCTCGGCGGGAGGCAGCACGCTGCTCCCGGTGACCGATGTGGGCACGCGTTGCTGCTGCACTGTGCGACTCCCCCCACGGATGTGGTCGCGGCCGTCACGCCGCTGTCCCCTTCAGCGAAGTATAGGAACCTGTACCGCATTTGACCCGGCTCATCACCTGTCTCACCCCGCGAATTCGGGGCCTTTCACCGCCGCCCGCGCCCTTCGGTACATCCGCCAGCCCATCGTGGCCGGCGAGTCCGGGTACGGGGCGACCCGTGCGCCCGTACCGTCCATCCAGGCCTCGACGTCGGCGACGGTGTGGCCCCGGCGCAGGATCAGCCGGGCGATGCGGAACGCCTCGTCCGTCTCCGAGCTGAGTGCGTGCCGTACGGCGACGGCGGACTCGTAGCCGGCGGCCCGGGCGGCCCGGCGCACGGCCCGGCTGTTGTAGCCGTGCGGGTAGGCGAGATGCCGCACCTCGTGGCCGAGGGCGTCCTCCAGGACCTGCTTGGAGTGGCGCAGTTCGTGCCGCAGCCGCCGTGCCCCCAGCGTGTCCAGCTGCGGGTGGGTGACCGTGTGCCCGCCGACCTCCATGCCGTACTGCTCCAGCAGCGGTGCCTGCGCGAGCGTCATCATCGGCGCGGGCGGCAGCAGACTGCCGAGGCCGGGCGTGATGGCGCCGGTGGTGAGGTACGCGGTGGCGGGCAGCTCGCGGGAGGCGAGCGCCTCGGCGGTGGGTCCCGGGAGATCGGCGAAGCCGTCGTCGAAGGTGAGCACGACGGGCCGGGGCGGGAGTTCGCCGCGTCCGGCGAGATGGTCGGCGAGCGCGCCGATCCGGACCGGGGTGCGGCCGCTCGCGACGATCGCGTCGAGCTGGGCGCCGAACTCCTTCGGGCTGACGGTGAATTCGGCGATCCAGTCCGGCGGGTCGTCCATCACGGCGTGGTAGAGCAGCACGGGTATGCGAGGTGCCCGGGGTGTGGGGAGCGTCCGGGGTGTCCCGGGTGTCCCGGATGTCTGGGGCGTCCCGGGCGTCCCGGGTATCCCGGGTATCCCGGGTATCCCGGATGTCCGGGGTGTCCGAGGTGTCCCGGATGTTCTGGATATCCGGGGTATCCCGGGTGTCCGGGGTGTCCGGGGTGTGCTCATCGGCCCTCCCAGGGAAGCGGTGTGCCGCGCACCCGGCGCCGGGCCTTGGCGTACCCGAGCGGCCCGTACAGCATGCCCCGACGCTCCAGCCGGGAGAGGCTGCGCGGCCATGGATAGGTGGGGGTGCCGTGCTCGCCGGGCACCCCCTCGCCGCCCTCACGGTGGGCGGTCATCGCCCGTGCGTGGGCGAGTCCGCGCGGCACCCGGGCGAGGAGCGCCGGCAGCAGGGCGGGGCGGCGGGCGAGGAGCGCGGTGAGATACGCAGTGAGCCCTGCACCGTAGCCGTACGCCTGGTTGCGCAGGTCCTGCGGGGTCTCCCGGTGGTGGTGCCAGACCAGCGCGTCCGGGGTGTACCGCAGCCGGTGGCCGTCGGCGAGGATCCGCGCGAACGCGTACAGGTCGTCGCCGCCGCGCGCGGGGGTGCCGGTACCGGTGGCCGGGTCGAAGCCGCCGACGGCCTTGAGCGCGCCCGTGCGGAACGCCATGTTGGCGCCGGAGCCGAAACGGCCCGCGGTGAACGGGAACAGCGGCTCGTCGGCGGGCGGGCGCGCCGGGTCATAGGTGCGGGGCGCGAAGCCCTTGGCGAAACCGCCGTGGCTTTCGAGGAGGATCTGCGCGGGCGTCGTGAGCTGCGCCGGGAGGATCAGGCCCGTGACGCAGCCGATGCGCGGGTCCTCGGCGAACGGCGTGCCGAGCGCGGTGAGCCAGTGCGGGTCGGCGACGACGTCGTCGTCCGTGAAGGCGATCACGGAGCCGTCGGCGGCGGCGACACCCCGGTTGTGGGCGGCGGCCAGTCCGGCCACGGGCTCGCGCACATAGCGGACCTGGTCCATGTACGTGTGCTCGACGAGATCCCGGGTGGCGTCGGTGACCGGCGCGTTGTCGACGACGACGATCTCGAAGTCCGGGTGGTCCTGGACGAGGAGGGAGTCGAGGGCATGGGCGAGCCGGCCCGCGCGCTCGCGCGTGGCGACGACGACGCTCGTGCGGGGCAGGTCGCCGTACGGCCCGGGCGCGGGCGCCCGCATCCCGCCCAGCCGGTCCCGGGCGAGCGCGGCAAGCGCCTCGGCCGGGTCGGTACCCTCGGGGACGGTCCCGGTCAGGGTCGCGACGGGGCGGCCGCGGAGGCGTACGAGCACGAACACCTCGCCTGCGGTGACGGGCGCCCCTCCGGGCCCGGGGCGCAGCGAGAGCACCCGGGCAGGGTCGGCGGAGTCGGGCGTGTCGAGGTCGAGTTCGGCGACCTGCATGCTGCGGAGTCTGTGCGGGCGGTTCGGACTGTGCGGCATGTGCGTCCCCCCGATGCTGGGATGTGGGTGCCGGTCAGTGGCGCCGCAGGCGGCCGACCCGGCTCAGCGCCTGCTGCGCGTATCCGGCGAGCCGTGGCCGGTTCCGTACGTAGCTGTGGGCACGGCGGGCGGGCTCGCGGCTCAGCCAGTAGAGCGCCGCCCCGGCCCCCGCGCGCGTGGAGGAGCCTTCGTGGACGCGGAGTTCCCCGGTCTTCAGGGCGTCCTTGTACTCGGCGGCGCCGCGGCCGAGGTCGAGCATGCCGATGCCTTCGCCCGCGGCGGCCTCGGCCATCCGCAGATGCAGGATCAGCCCCGGCGAGTACTTCGCGAACTCGGTGTCGTACGACGGGAACCAGCAGGACAGCACGGTGCGCGAGCGCAGCCCGAAGTGCGCGGCGACGGGCCGGTCCGCGGCGTACAGCACCGACAGGACCCCGGAGCAGCCGGGCGTGCGGGTCTCGTGCAGCCGCCGCACCAGCGTGCTGATCCACTCCCGCGCGAAGCGGTCGCGGCGGCCGGTCCTGCGGTACTGCGCGGACTTCCACTCCATGAGGGTGCGCAGCGCGGCCGGGTCGCGCTCGTCGAAGACGAACCGCGTCTCCCCTGCCTGCCGCCCGAGCTTTCGCTCCTTGGCGGTGGTGGTCCGGTAGAACTTGGGCGAGCGGTCCCGCAGCCGCTCCACGTACGCCGCGTAACCCTCCCCGACGTCGATCACCGGCGAGGCGAATTCCTCCACACCATCGGGCACGAAGAGGGTCTGCCCCGCCTCCAGATTGTCGAACTCCCAGGCGGACAGCCCGCATGCGCGGAGCAGCTCACGGGAGGCCAGCCGCAGCCCGGGCCGCAGCACCACGCCCTGGCAGTCGGACACGCCGAGCCCGATGGCCCTGCCGTGTCCGAACGGCCCTCTCTCGTACGGGAAGAACCCGGCCGGAACCCCGTCGTCCGCGATGACCGCGACCCGCGCGCCGGGCCGGACGCCCGCGACCGCCAGGGTGAACTCCGGTTCCATGAACGGATTGGCGGGGGCGCCGGACTTGGCGCGCAGCTCGCGCCAGGACTCGGTCTCCCCCTCGTCGAGCTCCCCGGGTTTCACGACACGAATGTGCACACCGCTCAACACGACCCCCCGGCCCCGGACTTCCCTCTCGAGCTTCCCCCTCGAGCTTCCCCGGACAGGACGGTACCGGCCGAAATCCCCCGGGGATAGGGCGAGCGGGTCAAGCCGTGACCAAGCCGTGAAGCGATGTAAAGCTCTGTGAAGGGTGGGGCGAAAGGGACCGGGTGCTCTGGGTGGAGCTCACTCCCCCAGCGCCGCCCGTACGGCCGCCTCCGCATGCAGCCGGGTCGTCGCGAAGACCGGAACGGGGCTGTCCTCGGGGCGGATCAGCAGCTCGATCTCGGTGCAGCCGAGGATGATCCCCTCGGCGCCCTGCTCCACCAGCTCGCCGATGACGCGCTGGTAGGCGCGCCGCGACTCCTCCCGTACGACTCCGAGGCACAGTTCCTCGTAGATGACGCGGTGCACTTCCGCGCGGCCCGCGGCGTCGGGGGTGAGCACCTCGAGTCCGTGCCCGGCCAGCCGGTCGCGGTAGAAGTCCTGCTCCATCGTGAAGGCGGTGCCGAGCAGCCCCGCCTTTGCGACACCGACGGCCTTCACTGCCTCCGCGGTGGCATCGCCCAGGTGCAGCAGCGGTACGGGGACGGCGGCGGCGACCTGGTCGGCGACCTTGTGCATGGTGTTCGTGCAGATCAGCAGGAAGTCCGCGCCCGCGGCCGCCAGCCCGCGAGCGGCTTCGGCGAGGATCTCCCCGGCCTGGTCCCACTCCCCGGCGACCTGGAGCTCCTCGATCTCGGCGAAGTCGACGGAGTGCAGGATGCAGCGGGCGGAGTGCAGCCCGCCGGCCCGCTCCCGTACGAGCTCGTTCAGGAGCCGGTAGTACTCGGCGCTGGACTCCCAGCTCATGCCGCCGATCAGGCCGATGGTCTTCATGGCTTCACGCGATGTCGACCGTGAAGGTCGACGTGCTGCCGTCCTCGGCGGTCAGCGTGACCGGCCCGAACGTGATGACCGGGATCGAGCTGCCGCCCGACCCCCGGTAGAAGCCCGCGGCCTTGGTGATCCTGACGGCCAGAGCGGCCAGTGTCGCCGCCTGCTGCTCGTCGGCATCGACCTTCGGCTCGGTGAGGGCGAGATGGCCGTGAGCCTCCGCCCAGTCGCGGACGGCGCGGGCGTCGCGGCTCATCTCGGGGAGGACGCTCTGGTTGGCCCACGCCCAGAGCCACGAGCCCGCCGTGGGGTTGTAACTGCCGAGGATCTGCGCCGACGCGGTGGCGACCTTGTCAGGGAACGTCCAGGTGATGACGCCGGTGCGCTGATCAAGCCCCCACCGATCCGCCGAACCGAGCCCCCAGGACATGTGCGCCCGGGCCAACTGGTCGATCATGTCCTCGCCCTGCAGGAGCAGGGTGCTCAGGTCGGTCTGATCGACGTGATCGGCACCTGCCGTGGCGCCCTCCGGGTCCGGCTTGCGGGCTCGCTCGAACATTCCCATGCCGCGGAGTCTGCCAGGTCCACCGGACGATCGAGCGTCCAGCACCTCACACCGCGTCGAACCACGGCTTGTTCGCGGCCCAATGGCTGACCCACCCGGCGAACCCGGGGTCACCGGTGGTGGACCCGAACTCCGCCCCGAACGGCGCAGCGCCCTCACCGCAGATGTTCCAGATGTGCCCTCGGTGCGGTCCGGTCACGATGAGGTGCCAGTACATTCCGCAGCCATCGGTGCCGAGCACGATCGACCCATGGTCGAAGACCGGGTCGAGGATCGGCTCGATCTCCTCGAACGGTCTGGGGTCCTCCTCCCACAGCCACGCCTCGGTCAGCGGGAAGGGCCGGCTCACGTCGCGGACAGGACGGTCGTCTCCCCAGTCGTCCGGCAGCTCGGCCAGCCCCACCAGGCCGTAATCCGGCGGCCCGGTGTACGACCCGTCGGTCATCTCCGCCACGAACGTCCGGTACGGCTCGGGCAGGACGACACCGTGCTCCGCCTCGAAGGCGCGCACCGCCTCCCAGCCCAGCGCCGACTCCCCACCGTCGTCCACACCGAAGGCGGCGCGCAGCGCGGCCAGGTCGTCAGGGTCGGCATGCTCGGTTTCCATGTGTCATTGATAGCGCCCGGCTCTGACAGCGACTGTGGCCCCTCCCCCACCCCCGGCCGAGCGGGGCGCGGGGGAGGAGGGGCGATGAGGGTACCGGCCGGCATCAGGAGCGGCGGGAACGCACTCATGCTCACGGAGGCCACGTGCGATCGGGGCGGTGGAACCCGCTACCGGGCGTCGTGGTCCGGGCCTGCCTGCCCGGCCACCTGAATGCCCCGCCGCCACACGGCCGACACCAGGGGCACGCCCGGGCGGTACGCCAGGTGGACGTGCGACGGGGCGTCGAGGAGGGCGAGGTCGGCGCGGGCCCCCACGGTGAGGCGGCCGATGTCGGTGCGGCGGAGGGCCGCGGCGCCGCCGGCCGTGGCGGACCAGAGGGCCTCGTCCGGGGTCATCCCCATGTCCCGTACCGCCAGCGCGATGCAGAACGGCACGGAGGACGTGAACGACGAGCCCGGGTTGCAGTCGGTCGACAGGGCGACGGTCACACCGGCCTCGAGGAGACGGCGGGCGTCGGGCCACGCGGCACGGGTGGAGAACTCGGCGCCGGGGAGCAGGGTCGCGACGGTGTCGCCGTTCGCGAGCGCGTCGACGTCCTCGTCCGTGAGGTGGGTGCAGTGGTCGGCGGACGCCGCGCCGAGCTCGACGGCGAGCTGCACCCCGGGGCCGTAGGTCAGCTGGTTGGCGTGCACACGCGGGACGAGGCCCTTCGCCATGCCCGCGGTGAGGACCGCACGGGCCTGGTCGCCGTCGAAGGCGCCCTTCTCGCAGAAGACGTCGACCCAGCGGGCGTGGGGCGCGCAGGCGTCGAGCATCTCGCCGGTGACGAGGGCGACGTACGCGGCCGGGTCGTCGGCGTAGTCCGGGGACACGACGTGGGCGCCGAGGTACGTCACCTCGTCGGTGTGCCGGGCCGCGATCCGCAGGGCGCGGGCCTCGTCCTCGACCGTGAGCCCGTAGCCGGACTTGGTCTCGAACGTCGTCGTGCCCTGCCGCAGGGCCTCGTCGAGGTAGCGGGTGAGGTTCGCCTCCAGCTCCTCGTCGGTGGCGGCGCGGGTCGCGGCGACGGTGGTCCGGATGCCGCCCGCGGAGTAGGCGCGGCCTGACATGCGGGCGTTGAACTCCTGGGTGCGGTCGCCCGCGAAGACCAGGTGCGAGTGGGAGTCGACGAAGCCGGGGATCACGGCCCGGCCCCCCGCGTCGTGCACCGTGTCGGCAGGCGGGGCGTCGGCGGCGCGGCCGACCCAGGCGACGCGATCGGCCTCCAGGACGACGGCGGCGTCCTGGACCAGACCGAGCGGGCTGCCGTCACCGGCGGTGGCGGTGGGGTCGTTGGTGACGAGGCTGCCGATGTTGGTGATGAGGGTGGTGGTGCTCATGGGTTCCTGTCGGTGGTGGTCTTCCGCGGCATCGCAACCCGTTCCTGTCGGGTTCACTCGTCCTCCGGGAGAACGTCGGCGTTGAAGTGGTGAGCGCGCAGGATCAGCACCACGTCGTCGCGGTAGTCCTCCTTGTACCAGAGCATCACGGGTCCGTCCCCGTGGCTCAGGACGCCGGAAGCGGCTTCAGTGATGCCGAAAGGGCGGCCGATGCGGCGCACACCGACGGCGTCGGCGATGCGCTGTGCGACGTGCTCGATGTCGCGGCGCTGTCCTTCCGTGAGCCCGCCGACGACGTGCTCGGCGTCGGGAATGTACTCCCAGGTCCAGTCACTCACGCGGCCGCGGCCTCCGCGTCGGCAAGGATGCGGCCGATCTCCGCGGCGGCAGCGCGCCGGGCGGCGCGATCGTCGGACGCGGCAACGATGTGTTCACACTCGCGGAGTCGACCGGCGCGGGCGGGCCAGCGGGTAACGGCGACCCAGGCCCACCAGTGCTCGGTGAAATGGCGGCCGGGGAGAAGGCTGTACTCATCGCGGGCCTGGTCGATGGCGGTGGCCCAGTCGGCATCGAAGCGCGGGAGGGCATCAGGGTCGAGTCGCGCGACGGCGACACGGAGGGCGGCCGGGGTCTTCTCAGGCATGCGGATGAGGGGTGCGTCGCCTGTCGGCTCGGTGGGCTGAGCGGTCATATGGGGCTCCTGGGACGGAAGTGGCTCGGTCAGGCGGCGTTGGCCGCTTCGCCCTTCTCCTTCTGGCCTTCATGGTCCCGGTGGCGTCGGCGCAGGGTGTCACGGTTCATGCCGGTAATACGGGTTGCAGCCGCCTGCGCGCCTCGGGGGCCGTGCTCCAGGAGGTCGATCAGTGCGGCGTCGAACTCCTTCTCTGCGTCTGCCAGGCGCTTCGTGGCGCGCTCCAGGCGTTGAATGCGGGGATCCTCGGGTGTGGCAGTTCGGGCCATGGTCCTCAGAATGCCGAAACGAACGGCCGAATGCAACGGCCGAGTCGTTCCGCATTCGGACGCCCCGCGGTATGCGGCTGACGTACGGGGTCCGGTCATGTCGGTACGACAGAAGACTTCGAGTACCCGGGCGTCCGACACCCGTGCACAACCATGCGCTGCGAGCGACGGGCCGGACGTCGATCAAGCGAACCATCCTGGCGTCACGCCCGCAGCGCCGCGATCGCCTCCGTCAGCGCGGACGGCACGTCCGGGACCAGGGTGTGCACGCCGTCCCGGACGACGTGGCGGCCCGCCACCACCGTGTGGCGGACGTCCGCAGCCGTCGCCGCGAAGACCGCCGTCTCCGCGCCCAGCCTCGGCACCGGCCCCGCCGTCCGCACCGTGTCCAGCGCGACGGTCGTGAAGTCGGCGAGCGCACCCGCCTCCAGGCGGCCCGCCCCGTCCCAGCCCAGTGCCGCGTGGCCGTCCTCCGAGGCGGCACGCAGCAGCGCCGCGGCCGTCCAGTGCCCACGCGTGCGCGAACGCAGGCGCTCGTTCAGTTCCATCGCGCGCGCCTCCTCCAGGAGGTCGATCACCGCATGGCTGTCGCTCCCGAGCGAGAGCGGGGAGCCCGCGCCTTGGAGGGCGCGCGCGGGCCCGATCCCGTCGGCCAGATCCCGCTCGGTCGTCGGGCACATGCAGGTGCCGGTCCCACTGTCGCCGAGCAGCGCGATGTCCTCGTCCGTGAGATGGGTGTTGTGGACGCCCGTCGTTCGAGGCCCCAGCACACCGTGGTCGGCGAGCAGCCGCGTCGGCGTGCAGCCGTGCGCGGCGAGGCAGGCGTCGTTCTCCGCGGTCTGCTCGGAGAGGTGGACATGGAGGGGAGCGTTCCGCTCGCCCGCCCAGGAAGCGACGACGGACATCTGCTCCGCCGGAACCGCCCGTACGGAGTGGATCGCCGCGCCGATCCGCACGCCGTCCCGCTCCTTGAGCAGCGACGCGCGCTCGGCCCACGCCTCGGCAGTGCCGTCGGAGAAGCGGAGCTGGTGGTGGTTCGGAGGCTCCCCGCTGTGCTTGTTCCTGATGGCCGATGACAGATACGCCGTGTCGAGCAGCGTGATCCGGATCCCCGCGTCCTCCGCCGCCGCGATCAGCGCCTCGCCCATCGCGTTCGGGTCGGCGTAGGGGGCGCCTCCCGGCGCGTGGTGCACGTAGTGGAACTCGCCCACCGCCGTGACCCCGGCCAGTGCCATCTCCGCGTACGCGGCCCGCGCCAGCGCGTGGTACGACTCCGGCGTCAGCTGCGAAGCGGCCTGGTACATGAACTCGCGCCAGGTCCAGAAGGTCCCCGACCCGACCTGGACGAGCCCGCGCAGGGCCCGGTGGAAGGCGTGGCTGTGGGCGTTCGCGAAGCCGGGCAGCGTGAGGCCGCGCAGCACCTCGGCGCCCGGCTCCGGCGACTCCGCCCCGGTCCGTACGGCGGTGATCCGGCCCGCCGACACATCGAGGGCCACACCCGGCTCGACATGCGTGCCGAGCCAGGCGTGTTCCAGCCAGTACGTGGTCATCTGCACGCCAGACCCTCCAGTACATCGGCGAGCGCGAGGACCCCGGCGACGCAGTCGTCCTCGGCCGCGTACTCGGCCGGGGAGTGCGAGACGCCCGTCGGGTTCCGTACGAACAGCATGGCGGTCGGAATGGAGCCGGACAGGATTCCCGCGTCGTGTCCCGCGCCGGTGCCGAGAACGGGGACCTGACCGCCGAGGATCCGGTTCAGCTCGTCGCGCAGCGCGTGGGCGAACTCGACGACCGGGGTGAACGACTCCCGGACGACCGCGAGGTCCACGCCGTCCCGCTGCGCATGCTCCTTCGCGGCCTGCTCGATCGCGGCGACGACCGTGTCGAGGGTCGCCTGGTCGGCGGCGCGCGAGTCGAGCCAGCCGCGGACGAGGGACGGGATGGCGTTGACGCCGTTCGGCTCGACGGAGATCTTGCCGAAGGTGGCGACCGCACCAGCGAGTTCCGCCTCGCGGCGGGCGGCGACGACGGTCTGCGCGTACGTCAGCATCGGGTCGCGGCGGTCGACGAGGCGGGTGGTGCCGGCGTGGTTGGCCTCGCCGCGGAAGTCGAACCGCCAGCGGCCGTGCGGCCAGATGGCGCTCGCGATGCCGACGGCGTCCCCCGAGAGGTCGAGGGCGCGGCCCTGCTCGACATGCAGCTCGACGAACGCGCCGATACGGGCCAGGCGCCCGGGGTCCGGGCCGATGGCGTCCGGGTCGTAACCGGCCGCCTCCATGGCCTCGGGAAGGGTCACCCCGTCCGCGTCCCTGAGCTCGTACGCCTTCTCCTTGGTCAGCTGCCCGGCGGTGAGGCGGGAGCCGACGCAGGCGAGGCCGAAGCGGGCGCCCTCCTCGTCACCGAAGTTGGTGATCGCGACCGGCTTGGTGAACTCCACTCCCCTGCCGCGCAGTTCGTCGAGCGCGGCGAAGGCGGAGACGACACCGAGGGGGCCGTCGAAGGCGCCGCCGTCGGGGACGGAGTCGAGGTGGGAGCCGGTGACGACGGCGTCACCGGCGGTGGGGTCGCCGAGCCACGCCCACTGGTTTCCGTTGCGGTCGGTCTCGTACGTGAGGCCGCGCGCCTCGGCCTGCTCCTGGAACCAGGTCCGGCAGTCGGCGTCGGCGCCGGTCCAGGCGAAGCGGCGGTAGCCGCCACTGTCCGGGTTGCGCCCGACGGGCGCGAGGTCGGCCCACATCGCGTGGAAGGAGTCCCCACCGGGTTGCGGGCGGTCGTTCGCGCCGTCCGGCTGCGGGCCGGTGGGTGGGTTCGTGCCCGCCCGTTCCGCCCGGGGGTTCTTCCCGGGCGGAACTTCGGGGGAGGAACCGTCGCCCGCAGACCGGGTCACTGGCCCTCCCGCATCGGGATGCGGACGCCCTTGGCCTCGGAGACGGACTCGGCGATGTCGTAGCCGGCATCGACATGCCGGATGACGCCCATCCCCGGGTCGTTCGTCAGGACCCGCCGGATCTTCTCGCCGGCCAGCTTCGTGCCGTCCGCCACCGTCACCTGACCCGCGTGGATCGAGCGGCCCATGCCGACGCCGCCACCGTGGTGGATCGACACCCACGACGCGCCGGACGCGACGTTCACCATCGCGTTCAGCAGCGGCCAGTCGGCGATCGCGTCCGAGCCGTCGAGCATCGCCTCGGTCTCGCGGTACGGGGACGCGACCGAGCCGCAGTCGAGGTGGTCACGGCCGATGGCCAGCGGGGCCGCGAGCTCGCCGCTCGCCACCATGTCGTTGAAGCGCTCGCCCGCGCGGTCGCGCTCGCCGTAGCCCAGCCAGCAGATGCGCGCCGGCAGGCCCTGGAAGTGGACCCGCTCGCCCGCCAACTTGATCCAGCGGGCCAGGGACTCGTTCTCCGGGAAGAGGTCCAGGATCGCGCGGTCGGTCTTCGCGATGTCGGCGGGATCGCCGGACAGCGCCGCCCAGCGGAAGGGGCCCTTGCCCTCGCAGAACAGCGGCCGGATGTAGGCGGGAACGAAACCGGGGAACGCGAACGCCCGCTCGTAGCCGGCCAGTTGCGCCTCGCCGCGGATCGAGTTGCCGTAGTCGAAGACCTCGGCGCCGGCGTCCATGAAGCCGACCATGGCCTCCACGTGCCTGGCCATGGACTCACGGGCGCGGGTCGTGAAGCCCGCCGGGTCCTTCACCGCGTACGAGGCCATGTCGTCGAAGTCGACGCCCACGGGCAGGTACGACAGCGGGTCGTGGGCCGAGGTCTGGTCGGTCACGATGTCGATCGGGGCGCCCTCGGCGAGCATCTGCGGCAGCAGCTCCGCCGCGTTGCCGAGCAGGCCGATCGAGAGCGGGCGGCGGGCGTCCCGGGCCTCCACCGCGAGCTGGAGGGCGTGGGCGAGGTTGTCGGCCTTCACGTCCAGGTAGCGGTGCTCGATGCGGCGCTCGATCGCGCGGGGGTCGCAGTCGATGCAGATCGCGACGCCGTCGTTCATGGTGACGGCGAGCGGCTGGGCACCGCCCATGCCGCCGAGACCCGCGGTGAGCGTGATCGTCCCCGCCAGGGTGCCGTCGACCCCTTTGCTCAGGGAATGCAGCTTGGCGGCCACCGCCGCGAAGGTCTCGTACGTGCCCTGCAGGATGCCCTGGGTGCCGATGTAGATCCACGAGCCGGCCGTCATCTGGCCGTACATGGTGAGCCCGAGGGCCTCCAGGCGCCGGAACTCCTCCCAGTTCGCCCAGTCGCCGACCAGGTTGGAGTTGGCGATGAGCACGCGCGGCGCCCACTCGTGGGTCTGCATCACACCGACCGGGCGGCCGGACTGGACGAGCATCGTCTCGTCCTGCTTCAGCGTCTGCAGCGTGCGCACCATCGCGTCGAAGGAGCGCCAGTCCCGGGCCGCCTTGCCCGTGCCGCCGTAGACGACGAGCTTGTCGGGGTGCTCGGCGACCTCCGGGTCGAGGTTGTTCTGGAGCATGCGCAGCGCGGCTTCCTGCTGCCACCCGAGGGTGTTCAGTTCCGTACCACGCGGTGCCCGTACGGGACGGGGTCCAGACATGCCGATGCCTCCTCGCGACGTTGACTCTTCTATTCACATCCTCGCGCGCTGAATAATTTCAGTCAACCACTGCGGCCGGTGGCTTCGGATGATTGGCTGGACCTCATGGCTTCAGTCCGTCGCGATCAGGCCGTACGCGCGGCCGTGGAACAGGGTCTGCTCACGGAGACCGAACCCGTCACCGCGCTCCTCGACACCGCCGGCATCCGCGCCTCCGCCGCCGCGCTCAGGGCCGCCTTCCAGGAGATCACCGATGCCCCGGTCCTGCACGCCTTCGCCGTGAAGGCCACCCCTCTGGTGCCCGTCCTGCGGCTGCTGCACGAGGAGGGCATCGGCGCGGAGGTCGCCAGCCCCGGCGAGCTGGCGCTGGCCCGCGCCGCCGGCGTACCACCCGGTCGGACCGTGTTCGACTCCCCCGCCAAGACGCTCGCCGAGCTGCACACGGCCCTCACGGGCGGGATCGCCGTCAATGCCGACAACCTGCAGGAGCTCTGCCGGATCGGCGCCCTCGTCCAGGTCACGCCGCCCGCGCCGCCCCGGTCCCCCATCGGTCTGCGCGTGAACGCACAGATCGGCGCCGGCACCATCGGGGCCCTGTCCACCGCCACCGCTACGTCGAAGTTCGGGATCGCGCTGCGCGACGAAGGCGCCCGCGACCGGATCGTCCGCGCCTGTCTCGACCGGCCCTGGCTGACCCGGCTGCACACCCACTCCGGCTCGCAGGGGATGCCGCTCGGCCTCATGGCCGAGGGCGTACGGGCCGTGTACGAGCTCGCCGAGGAGATCAACGCGGCCGCGGGGCGGCAGCAGATCGACACGCTCGACATCGGCGGCGGGCTGCCCGTCAACTTCGCGTCCGACGACGAGACCCCGACCTTCGCCGACTACGCCCGGCTGCTGCGCCGAGAGGTTCCCGGGCTGTTCGACGGGCGGTACGGCCTGGTCACCGAGTTCGGCCGGTCACTGCTCGCCAAGCACGGCACGCTCCTCGCCCGCGTCGAGTACACCAAGACGACGGGGTCCCGGCCCATCGCGATCACCCACGGGGGCGCCCAGGTGGCGACCCGTACCGTGTACGACCCCACCTCGTGGCCGGTCCGCGTCGCCGCGTACGACGCCAAGGGCCGGCCCAGGACGGGGCCCGACGTCGTCCAGGACGTCGCCGGGCCCGCCTGCTTCGCGGGCGATCTGCTCGCCGAGGCCCGGAGCCTCCCGCTGCTGGAGCAGGGCGACGTGGTGGCGGTGCTGGACACCGGCGCGTACTACTTCACCAACCACTACGCGTACAACAGCCTCGCCCGCCCTGCCGTGCACGGTTTCCGCACGGGTCCCGGCGGGGTCGCCTTCACGACCGTGCGGGACGCCCAGACCCTGGACGAGATCGTCGCGGAGTCCGGCGGGGCCCACGCGGAGGCACTGCTGTAGCGGGCGGTTGTCGGACCCCGGTGGTTCCATGGATCCATGACCAGCAGAGCTGTCGTCGTCGAGCGCCGGATCGCCGCGTCGCAGGGGCCCGTCTGGGAGGCCCTGACCGACCTGAAGGACATGGAGCGCGTGCTCAGCGGGGTGGACAAGGTCGAGATCCTCACGGACGGGGGTTTCGATGCCGGCACCCGGTGGCGGGAGACCCGCCGGATGTTCGGCAAGGAAGCCACCGAGGAGCTGTACGTGACCGCGAGCGAGCCGCCCGAGCGCTATGTGGTGGAGGCCGACTCCCACGGCACCCACTACGTCTCGGAGTTCGTGCTGCGGGCCGACGGACCCCAGACGACCACGGTCCGGATGACGTTCTCCGCCACGCCGCCCGGGGGCTTCACGGGTCTGCTCGCCAAGGTGCTCGGGCCTCTGGGCGAGCGGGCCGTCGCCAAGGCGATCGCGCGGGACCTCGCCGATGTCGCGGCCGAGGTGGAGAGTCAACGCGGCTGAGCACTCGTTCGGCCGCACCGCAGGCATCCCGTAGGGCGGGACGGGCAAGGGTGACCCATGGCCACATCCACGCCCACGTCCGCACCGGACCACCAGCCGTCGCTCAAGCGCGCCATCGGTCCGAAACTGCTGCTCCTCTTCGTGATCGGCGACATCCTCGGCACCGGCATCTACGCCACGACCGGCAAGGTCGCGGGCAAGGTGGGCGGCGCACTGTGGCTGCCCTTCCTGCTCGGCTTCGTCGTGGCGATCCTGACGGCCGCGTCGTACGTCGAGCTCGTCGGCAAGTACCCGAAGGCGGCCGGTGCCGCGCTCTACAGTCAGAAGGCGTTCAAGCTCCCCTTCCTGACGTTCATCGTCGCCTTCATGGTGATGTGCTCCGGGCTGTCGTCGGCCAGCGCCGCGGCCCGCGCGTTCAGCGGTGACTACTTCCTGGAGTTCACGGACGCCATCCCCTCGACGATCATCGCGATCCTCTTCATCCTCGCCCTCGCCGCCATCGCTCTGCGGGGGGTGGCGGAGTCCGTGAAGACCAACATGGTGCTGACGCTCGTCGAGCTGTCGGGTCTGCTCGTGGTCCTCTGCATCGGGGCATGGGCCGTGGTGACCGGCGGCGGAGAGCCCTCCCGGCTGGGCGAGTTCCAGGCGGAGGGCACCGGATACGCCCTGCTGACCAGCGTGCTGGGCGCCACGGCGCTCGGCTTCTTCGCCTTCGTCGGCTTCGAGGACTCGGTCAACATGGCGGAGGAGACCAAGGATCCGGCCCGCTCCTTCCCTCGTGCGATCTTCATCGGTGTCGCCGTCACCGGCACGATCTATGTGCTGGTCGCGCTGGTGTCCTCGCTGCTGGTCGACTACAGGGTGCTGCAGACGTCGAGCGGACCACTGCTGGAGGTCGTCAAGGCGGGCGGGGTCGCCTTCCCGCCGAAGCTGTTCGCGGCCATCGCGCTCTTCGCGGTCACCAACTCCGCGCTGATCAACATCATGATGGCCTCGCGGCTCTGCTACGGCCTGGCCAACGAGAAGGTCCTGCCGCGCGGGATGGGCCACGTCCTGCGCCGCCGCCGCACGCCCGTCACCGGAATCGTCTTCGTCACCGTGATCGCCATCGGCCTCGTGACCACGGGCGAGATCGAAGGACTCGGCGACACCACGGCCTTCCTGCTGCTCTGCGTCTTCGCCGTGGTCAATGTGGCAGTGCTGGTGCTGCGCAAGGACCGCGTCGACCATGCCCACTTCCGTACGCCGACGATCCTGCCGGTGCTCGGGGCGATCGCGTCGGTCATCCTGGCCAGCCCGCTGTCCGAGCGGGCCGCGGAGGTCTACATCCGGGCCGGGGTGCTGCTGGCGATCGGGATCGGCCTGTGGGCGGTCAACAAGGCGTGGATGAAGCTCCGCCACGAGGAGGAGGCGGCCCGGGGCTGAACGGGCGTACCGTCGCGCACCGGCGCGAACAGCCCGGCGGGGCCGAGTGCGGATCTTATCGGACCGCCCGCATGTTCCGTTGGAAAATGCCAGAAGTTCCACCAGCCAACACTCCGTTGCGTAACCTCATGGCTACGGACTTACGTCCTAGCCGTTCGCACACGTGCCGGAGGGGATTTCCGCGTGCCCGGAATCGACGAGTGTCTGCTCCACGCCATGCGGCTGCCCGGAGCACGCGGCGCCGCCCTCGTCGACTGGACCAGCGGGCTCGCCCTCGGCACGGTGGGTGACGCGGCGGGCGACGACCACGAGACGGCGGCCGCCGAGACCGCGGAGCTGGCGCGGATGGCGGCGGAGCACCCCACCTTCGCCCCGGCGCCGTCCGGGGAGGACACCGAGGCCGTGAAGAGCCCTCCCGTCGAGGACCTCGTCGTCACCACCCGCACCAGCTACCACGTGCTGCGTTTCGTCGAGACGAGCTTCGACAGCAGCGTCCTGATGCATCTGTGGCTCGACCGGGCGGAGGGCAATCTCGCGCTGGCGCGACTGCGGATGCGGGACCTGACCGAGCGGCTGGTGCTGGAGTGACCGTCCCAGCCGGTTCGACGGGAGCGACGGGAGCGACGGATCCGACGGGTTCCTCGAGCCCGACGGGTTCCTCGGGCTCACCTCTTCCGACCCGTCCGACTCGCTCGACCCGTCCGACTCGCTCGTCCCTCTCGTCTCGGACGTCTCCTTCGACCCGCTCGTCTCGTTCGGCCGTCTCGCCGATGCTGCTGCGGCTCGCCGCCGAAAGAGCGACCGGAGCGCTGTTACGGGACCGGGGAACGCTCTATCTCGTCGACGGGCAGGTCGTGCACGCCGAGAGCCCCGCCGCTCCGGGGATCGACGTCCTGCTCACCGCAGCCGGCCGACTGGGCGCCGACAGCTGGCAGGGGGCGCTCCGCGAGGCCGGGACGCACGGCAGCGTCGGGCGGCATCTGGTCGACAGCGGCAGGCTCTCCGGCGGGGAGCTGGAGATCTGCCACCTGGGGGCGCTGTTCGACGCCGCGTACTTCGCGCTCGCGCCCAACAGCGGCCCCTCGCGGTTCCGTTACGGGGTCGCCCACTGGATGGGGGCCGTTCGGCCCGTACCGGCGGACGCCGTCCAGCGCGAGACCCTGCGCCGCAGGGCGCTGCTCGACCGGCTCTGGGCGCATCCGGAGACCGACACCGCTCCTGTCGTCCCCACCACCCGGCGCCACGGCGACCGGGTCGTCCCGCGCCGGCGCGCCGTGCTCGAACTGGCCGACGGCGTGCGGACCCCGGGCGACATCGCCCGTGCCCTGGGCAGGCCCGCCTTCCACACCCTCGTCGACGTACGCCGGCTGGCCGCGGCCGGGCTCGTCGAGACCCCCGCCACCGCCGCCCCGCCCGAACCGCCACCCGAAGTCGCACGGGTCATGGAGATGTCCGCGGACCCGGACGTCGCCCTGCTCCGCCGACTGCGTGACGCCCTGGAGGCAACGCTGTGATGCGCACGCTGAGGCAGCGCGCCGAGAGGAGACAGCTGATGACCGCGAGCCCCGGAGTCCTCGACGAACTCAAGCGGCTGAGGACCCGGTTACCGCAGCTCACCGGCGCCCTCGCGGCCAGCGTGGACGGCCTCGTCCTGGCCCGGGACACCCCGGAAGCGGAGGCGGAGACCGTCGCCGCGCTCACCGCGGCGGCCCTCGGCGTGGCCGTGCGCCTCACCGATGCCACCGGCCAGGGCGGGTTCCGCGAACTGCTCGTGCGCGGCGAGAGCGGATACGTGGCGACGTACGCGGCCGGGGCCGCGGCCGTGCTCACCGTCACCGCGGAACCGCGCGTCAACGTCGGGCGACTGCACCTCGAAGCCCGCCGCGCGGGGGCGCGCATAGGCGAACTCGTCGAGAGCGCGCTCGACCGCCATGACCGTCATGACCCCAACACCACACAACCCAGATGAGTCCATCGAGAAGGAAAGGCACCACCATGGCCAACACCGAAACCGCCCTCAAGGAAGCGATGACCTCGATCGAGGGCGTCATCGGCGTCGCGCTCGTCGACTACACGAGCGGCATGGC
This sequence comes from Streptomyces sp. NPDC001970, assembly GCF_053594115.1. Taxonomy (NCBI): domain Bacteria; kingdom Bacillati; phylum Actinomycetota; class Actinomycetes; order Kitasatosporales; family Streptomycetaceae; genus Streptomyces; species Streptomyces sp. NPDC001970. Next base: position 80,257 of record NZ_JBSFDW010000008.1, read on the forward strand.
GCTCGGCACGCTGGGCGGCGGCAAGCAACTGGACCTGAGCGTGGCCGCGGCGGGCAACACCGACGTGGTGCGGGCGAAGCTGCGCGCCATGGAGATGCTCGGCATCCAGGACCAGATCGAGGACATCCTCATCTCGCTCGGCACGCAGTACCACCTGATCCGTCTGCTCAAGGCGCGTGGCGGCAACGGGCTGTTCCTGTACCTGGCCCTGGACACCAAGCGCGCGAACCTGGCGATGGCCCGCCACCAGCTGAAGAAGATCGAGGCGGAGCTGGAGGTCTGACGCCCCGTCGTCCGACGTCCGGCTCCTGACTATCCCGTTCCCGTCGCCCTTCCTCAGCGGCGCCGCGCCCCGCCGGGCGCGGCGTCGCCGGCGACGGGCCCGGTCGTCCGATAGTCCGTCACCGCGGCACCCGCAGGCCGACCCCGGGCCACCAGATCCCCCCGCACCCAGAACAGGCTGTCCGCCGTTCGCTCGCGGCCGCCGATGAGGCGCGCCTTGAGCCACAGTCCGGTCCCTGCGCCCGCCAGCAGCAGACCGCCCGCCGCCGGAACGGCGAAGGCGCTCCCGACGGCCGCGGCGAACGCGAGGAGCAGCCACCATCGGTGCGCGCGCCGCCAGTTGCGCAGGGTCACGGCGCGGTCCTGGAGGAAGTCGCCCTTGGCGGCCCTGCCGGCAGCGGCCTCCAGCGCCCGGTAGCGGCCACGGCGGACCGACGCCACGACGGCCGCCGCGAAGAGGAACAACGCGGCCCCTGCGTACAGTCCGACCCGGCGCCCCGTCAGCCCCTCCGGCACCAGCCCGGCACCCCCCGCGACGACGCCCGACCACACCATCGGGGCCGCACCGGCCCGTACGATCACCGCCACCCGCGCCAGCGTGTGCCCTCCGCGCCCCATGTTCCGCACTCCCTTCGCACGTATGCTCCTTCGGGCGCGGAGGGTAGTCGGGGTTTCTGAAGAGCGGCTGAGAAGCGGCCCCGCGGCCGAGGACCGCCCGCCGCCCTGGGGCGGCTACTCGGTGAACAGCCCGCGCTCCGCCGCCCGTGCGTCGAACTCCTCCAGCCGCGCCTGTGCGTCCGGCAGGTCGTCGCACATCGCCTCCAGCAGCACCCGCCCCAGCAGCATCGGCGCGCAGGCCGTGTCGAAGGCGAGGCCCGTGCCGACCGCCGCCGGGATCAGCAGGTCACTGTGGGCGGCGACAGGAGCGAAGGCCGAGTCGGCGACCGTGACGACGGTCAGCCCGGCCTCGTGCGCGTACGCCAGCGCCTCCACGACCTCCTTCGGGTGGCGCGGCAGGGCGAAGCAGAGCAGCGCGCTCGCGCCCGCGCGCCTGGCGCCGTCGATACGGTCGGCGAGCATCGTGCCGCCCTCGTCGAGGAGGCGTACGTCCGGGTGGACCTTGGCCGCGAAGTACGCGAAGCCGCGGGCCTGGGACGAGGCGGCGCGCAGGCCGAGGACCAGGAGCGGGCGGGAGGCGGCCAGGATCCGGCCGGCCTGCTCGACGGGGGCGGGGTCCGCGAGCAACTCGGCGAGGTGCCGCAGGTTCTCGATCTCGGCGTGGACGGCCTGCTGGTACTCGTTGAACGTGTCCTTGTCCGCGGCAGGTTCGGCAGGCGTGATCTCGCGCAGATGACGGCGCAGCGCCGGGTAGCCGTCGAACCCGAGTGCGACGGCGAACCGGGTGACCGAGGGCTGGCTGACCCCGGCCAGCTCGGCCAGCTCGACGCTGGACAGGAACGCCACGTCGCCCGCGCGACGCACCATGCAGTGGGCGATACGGCGCTGGGTGGGGGTGAGCCGGTGGCCCTCGAACAGCTGCTGCAGTCGTGCGGCAGGGCTGTTGTGGTTCTCGCTCATGCCGTCCCCCTTGTCACTCTTGCCAGTTCACCGAACGTCATCGTGCCGAAGGTGTCGAGCAGCGCGGCCGCCGACGTCACATCATCGGTCAGCGGCCGGTCGGCGTGCTCGACGTCGAGCACCGCCTCGGCCAGCGCGAAGGCCCGCCCCACGGGCAGTTCCGGGTCGGGGCGCAGATCGCGCTGGCGCAGGGCCCGTACGGCGGCGACGAGTTCGCAGCCGACGACGAGCCGGTAGGGCTCGCTCACCCGCAGGGTCTGGCGGGCGGCGAGCGAGGCGAAGCTGGCCTGTTCCTCGACGCCACGGGACAGTACCGCGTGGCCGAGCGAGGCGGGGGCCGAGCAGGCCCGGAGATCGCCGAGGGCGGCCCCGGCCGCGTACTCGAGGATCATCACGCCGGACGATGCGGGCTCGGAACCCGCCAGGAACGGCCGCAGGCGGGTGTAGGCAGGCTCGTTGAGGGCCGCGAGCCGGGAGGTGGAGAGCCGGGCGACCTGGGTGAGCGAGAGCCGGAAGTGGTCGAGCGCGAGAGCGAGTCCGGCGAGGTAGAAACCGCCGTGATGGTAGGCGGCCAGGTCGTCGGGGGAGATCAGGGGGTTCTCGGCGGCGGCGTTGATCTCGACGGCGAGCGTGCGTTCCAGGGCGTCCGCCGCGTCGTGCGCGGGACCGTGTATCTGCGGAAGGCAGCGGAAGCCGTACGGGTCCTGGATCCGGCCCAGCGGTGGCGTCGGGCGCCCGGGCGCGCCGAGCAGCTCGCGCATCCGGCCTGCGACGGCGGTCGTGCCGGGGTGCGGGCGAGCGGCGTGCACGGGCTCGGCGTACGCCTCGTACGAGCCGTCGACGGCGAGGAGGGAGAGCGCCGCGACGAGTTCCGTGGCGGTGACGAGGCGGCGCAGTTCGTCGAGCGCGAGGGCGGCCTGGCCCAGCGTGAGCGCGTTGCTGCTGATCAGGGCCAGGGCGTCGTTGTTGTCGAGGGCCTGGGGGGCGGGTGCGGGCCCTGGCCCCTGCCAGCGGTGCTCACCGGCGAGGGCGAGGCCCAGCTGGGCGAGTGCGGCAATGTCGCCGGTGCCGACGGAGCCGTACTCGTGGACGACGGGGTACGCGCCCGTCACCAGCGCCTCGCAGAGCGCGGTGATCACGGTGGGGCGCAGTCCGGCACCGCCCGCGAGCAACTGGTTGGCGCGGACGGCGAGCATGGCGCGGACCTCGCGGGCGGGGAGCGGATCCCCTATCGCCCCGGCGTGGCTGCGGAGCAGTCGCAGGCCGTGGTCGGCGGCGGCCTCGGTGGGGATGTCCTCGCTCCGGTTGGCGCCGACGCCGGTGGAGCGGCCGTAGACGCGTCCGGAGGCGGCGAGTCGGCGGGCGGTGTCCCAGGAGTGCTCGGCGTGCTTCATCGCGTCGGCGTCGGGGACGGGGCGGACGGCTCCGTCGGCGAGCCGGACGATGTCGGCGACCGGGAGGCTCCGGCCGTCGAGGACGACGACGCCCGTGGGCGCGGGCACGGGCCGGGACACGTGCGGGGGCGTGTCCATCATGTGGGACGACATCATGCGCGAACGCCTCCTTGTCCGGACGCCCCGTCTCGCCGTGCGGCCATCGGTAACCAGCGTTTTACCCCGGGGCATTGACAACTTATTCAGCTACACAGAACTCTGCATGACTATATGCAGGCCGGGCAAGGGACTCCGGTGATCAGATTCGACGCAGTGGACAAGCGCTTCGCCAACGGCACAACGGCGGTGCACAACCTCACCGTGGAACTGCCGGAGGGCGGGATCACCGTCCTCGTCGGCTCCTCGGGATGCGGTAAGACCACCACGCTCCGCATGATCAACCGCATGGTGGAACCGACGTCCGGGACGATCCACGTCGGCGGCGCGGACGTGCAGCAGCAGGACGCGGCGGAGCTGCGGCGTTCCATCGGGTACGTGATCCAGCAGGCCGGGCTCTTCCCGCACCGCACGATCCTCGACAACATCGCGACGGTGCCGCTGCTCCTGGGCTGGGGCCGCCGCAAGGCCCGCGCACGGGCGGCCGAGCTCCTGGAGACCGTGGGCCTCGCCCCGGAGACCGCCAAGCGCTATCCGCACCAGCTCTCCGGCGGCCAGCAGCAGCGGGTCGGCGTCGCGAGGGCGCTCGCCGCGGACCCTCCGGTGCTGCTGATGGACGAGCCCTTCGGCGCGGTCGACCCGGTCGTGCGGACCCAGCTCCAGGACGAACTGCTCCGCCTCCAGCACGAGCTGAACAAGACCATCGTCTTCGTCACCCACGACATCGACGAGGCGGTGCGCCTCGGCGACCGCATCGCCGTGTTCCGCACGGGTGGCCACCTCGTCCAGTACGCCGAGCCCGCAGAACTGCTGGCCCGGCCGGCGGACGACTTCGTCGCGGACTTCCTCGGCGCGGAACGGGGCCTGAAGCTCCTGTCGTTGAGCACACTCGCCGGTGTGCCACAGGCACCGGCCCCCGAAGACGGCCGCTGGCAGCTCGTCCTGGACGAGTCGCGGGCCCCGCTCGGCTGGCGCGACAACGATGCCGGCGACGATGCCCCGCTGCGTCCCGTACGTCCGCTGCACGACAGCGACTCGCTGCTGGCGGCGCTGAACGAGTCGGTCGCCTCCCCGACAGGCCTCGTCGCCCGTGTCGACGCGGACGGCGTCGTCACCGGAGTCACCTCCCGCGACGACATCCACTCCCACGCGGGCGCGGCGCACGCGGCGGCGGTCGCCGAATGACCGTCGACTGGAATTGGCTCGCCGATCACACCGGCGATCTCGCCGCGCTCACCGTCTCCCATCTGCAGGCCGCCCTGGCCGCCGTGGCGCTCGGGCTCGTGATCTCCCTTCCGCTCGCCGTCGTCGCGCACCGCGTACGGCCGCTCCGCGGCTTTCTGCTCGGGATGTCGAACGTCCTGTTCACGATCCCGTCCATCGCCGTGTTCGTCCTGCTGCTGCCGGTCTCCGGGCTCACCCGCACCACCACCGTCATCGGCCTGACGATCTACACCCTGGTCGTCCTGCTCCGGAACACGGTCGAGGGCCTCGACTCGGTCCCCGCGCGGACCAAGGAGGCCGCCAGGGCCATGGGCACGCGGCCGCTGCGCACCCTGCTCACGGTGGAACTGCCGCTGGCGCTGCCCGTGATCATGGCGGGGGTGCGGATCGCGACGGTCATGTCGATCTCGCTCGTCAGCGTGGCCACGTACATCGGCGACGGCGGGCTCGGACAGCTCTTCACGGACGGCTTCCAGCGCGGCTTCCCCACCCCCGTCATCGCCGGAGTCGTCCTCACCCTCCTGCTCGCGCTGGCCGCCGACGCGCTGCTGGTCACCGTGCAGTACGCGCTCACCCCCTGGCGAAGGAAGCGGGCCTGACATGTACGAGCTCTTCAAGGACCTGGGGGTCTGGCTCACCAGCGGCACCCAGTGGTCCGGCACCGACGGCATCGCGCACCGGCTCGCCGAACACCTTCAGTACTCGCTGCTCGCGACGCTCATCGCCGCCGTGATCGCTCTCCCCGTAGGCCTGCTCATCGGGCACACCGGCCGTGGTGCCTTCCTCGCCATCAACCTCGCGTCGTTCGGCCGCGCCCTGCCCACCGTCGGGCTCGTCGTGCTGGTCTTCCTGGCCGGCGGGCTTTCGATGACTCCGGTGTACGTGGCGCTGGTCGCCCTCGCCGTGCCCGCCATCGTCACCAACACCTACGCCGGGATGACCGCCGTCGACCCGGAGGTCAAGGACGCGGCCCGCGGCCAGGGCATGCGCGGCCACCAGGTGCTCCTCCGGGTGGAGATCCCGCTCGCGCTCCCGCTGATCATGACCGGGCTGCGCCTCGCCCTCATCCAGGTCGTGGCAACCGCCGCCATCGCCGCGTACGTCAGCTTCGGCGGCCTCGGACGGTACGTCTTCGACGGCCTCGCCCAGCGCGACCTCGTCCAGGTGCTGGGCGGAGCCGTGCTGGTCGCGGTCGTCGCCGTCGTACTCGACCTGGCGCTCGCCGCCCTGTACCGCGCCCTCTTCCGGCACCGCCCCGCGTAACGCGCATCGCGTAAGGACGTAACCATGAACCGACGCACCCTGCTCGGCGGCCTGCTCGCAGCCGCCTCCGTCCCCGCGCTCGCCGCCTGCAGCAGCGGTATCACCTCCCTCGAAGGCGAGGGCGGTGCCATCGGCGGCGGCGGGTCGAGCAAGGACGGACTCACCATCGGCACCGCCAACTTCACCGAGAACCAGGTCCTCGGCTTCCTCTACGCGGCCGTCCTCGGCGCGGCCGGGGTGAGCACGACCGTGCGCCCGAACCTCGGCACCCGCGAGATCCTCATCCCCGCCCTCAAGGGCGGCGACATCGACCTGCTCCCCGAGTACCAGGGCGCCCTGCTCCACTACCTCGACCCCGAGGCGGAGGCCACCGAGGAGGGCGAGATGCAGAACGCCCTCGCCGTCGCCCTGCCCGCGGGCCTGCAGATCCTCCCGTACGGCGCCGCAGAGGACTCCGACGCCTTCGCCGTCACCCGCGCCACCGCCGAGAAGTACGGCCTGAGGACCCTCGGCGACCTCGCCAGGCAGAACGGCAGGCTGGTCATCGGCGCCGCACCCGAGGTGAAGAAGCGCGTCGTCGGCGTCGTCGGCCTGAAGGACGTGTACGGCGTCGAGTTCAAGGAGTTCAAGTCCCTCGACTCCTCGGGCCCGCTGGTCAAGGGCGCGCTGAGGAAGGGCGACGTGGACGTCGCCAACCTCTTCACCACCGACACGGACATCAAGGCCGAGGGCTGGGTCGTCCTGGAGGATCCCAAGAACCTCGTCCCCGGCCAGCACGTCGTCCCCCTCATCGCCGACCGCAAGGCCGACTCCACCGTCCGCAAGGCCCTCGCCCGCCTCGGCAACGCCCTCACCACCGAGGCCCTGACCGAGCTCAACCGTCAGGTCGACAAGGACAAGAAGGACCCGGAGGACGTTGCGAACGCCTGGGCCGCGGCAAACGGACTCGCCGCACAACAGGGGGGCTAGCCCCACTGACACCCCTGCCCGCACTCCCTACCGTGGAGCGCATGGAAGCCCGCGACCATGAGCTCACGAAGGAGCTCGACGCCACCCTGCACGCCCGCCGCGAGCTGGGCACGGAGTACGAGTCCGCGCTGATCGAGTCCTTCCTGGAGAAGATCGAGCGGCGCATGGACGACACGATCGACCGCCGTGTGCGGCGCCATCTGGCCGAGCAGCAGATGGCCGCCGCCCGGGGCGGGCGCCCCGGGCGGTCCGGGGACGGCTTCGGGAGCTTCGCCGACCGGTTCGGCTTCGCGATGTTCTCGACCGTGCTCGCGATCCCGCTCTCGGCGATCGGCGCGGCGCACGCCGGCCTGGAGGGCCTGATCGTCGCCTGGGCCGGCATCGTCGGGGTGAACGCGATGCATGCGTTCCGGGACCGGATACGGCTCGACGGCCGCGCGAAGCCCGATGCGGAGTGGGAGGGCTGAGCGGCCCGAGGACGCCGGGGTCCGAAGGACGCCCGGATCCGAAGCACGCCCGGATCCGAAGGCCGCCGGGTCCGAAGGCCGCCGGGTCCGAAAAGGCTCAGGCCTGTCGCGTCGGCAGGACGACGACCTGCCGCAGGTCGCGTCGGAGCCGGTGCGCCCGGGCGTAGGGCTGCCGCCCGACACCATCGGGGCCGCGGCCGCCTTCGTCGGTCCCGTGCGCCGCGACCTCTGCCCGGATCGGGACGCGGTCGCCGCCGAGACCGTCGCGTTCCCGCGCCTGTCCGCGTGCCGCCACCCCGAGGATCTGTGGGTCAACGAGCTGGTCGGGGAGCCGCCGGTGACGAGCGAGGACTTCCGGCGACTGCGGGCCGACCACCGGGTCGAGGAGAAGACGAAGGGATCAAGCCGATCGCGTACCCCACGGTGGGCCCCGACGGCAGAGCGGCCGGCACTGCCCGGTTCGGCCGCGGCTTCTCAAAAGTGGTACGAGCGCGACACGTTGGCGCAGCACACGCTTAACACGCGTCCGGCACATTGAGGGGTGTCGGCGTCAAGGACCTCCGGAGCGGCTCCCGGACCTCCATGGACGCCCGGACGCGGGGTCGGCCCTGACCCGGCCCGCGTCCCTCGCGGGGACCGCCGTCGTCCCGCCCCCCGGTTCGCCGGGGGTGCGGCGGTCCCCGCGCACGGCATCTCGCGTGCTGCGGATCTCCCGCCCCGCGGCTACTTGGTCCCGGTCCTGGCCAGGAACGACAGCAGGTCCTGACGGCTCACGACACCCGTCGGCTTGCCCTCGACCAGCACGATCGCCGCGTCCGCCTGACCGAGCACCGACATCAGGTCGCCGACCGGCTCACCGGAGCCGACCTGCGGCAGCGGCGGGCTCATGTGCTTCTCCAGCGGGTCGTTCAGCGACGCGCGCTGCGTGAACAGCGCGTCCAGCAGTTCCCGCTCCACGACCGAGCCGATGACCTCGGCGGCCATGACGTCCGGGTGCCCGGCACCCGGCTTGACGATCGGCATCTGCGAGACGCCGTACTCGCGCAGGACGTCGATGGCCTGGCCGACCGTCTCCTCCGGGTGCATGTGCACGAGAGACGGCAGCGCGCCCTCCTTGTGCTGCAGCACCTCGCCGACCCGCGGCTCGTCGCCGGCCTGCTCCAGGAAGCCGTAGTCGTTCATCCACTCGTCGTTGAAGATCTTCGACAGATAGCCGCGACCGCTGTCCGGGAGCAGCACGACCACGACGTCGTCCGGGCCGAGTCCCTCGGCCACGCGCAGCGCGGCGACGACCGCCATGCCGCAGGAGCCGCCGACCAGCAGGCCCTCCTCCTTGGCGAGGCGGCGCGTCATCTGGAACGAGTCCTTGTCGGACACGGCGACGATCTCGTCGGTGACGTTCGGGTCGTAGGCGGTCGGCCAGAAGTCCTCACCGACGCCCTCGACGAGGTAGGGCCGGCCGGAGCCGCCGGAGTACACGGAGCCCTCGGGGTCGGCGCCGACGATGCGCACCTTGCCGCCGCTGACCTCCTTCAGATAGCGACCGGTGCCGGAAATCGTGCCGCCGGTGCCCACGCCTGCGACGAAATGGGTGATTTTCCCCTCAGTCTGTTCCCACAGTTCGGGACCGGTGGTCTCGTAATGCGAACGCGGGTTGTTGGGGTTGGAGTACTGGTCGGGCTTCCAGGCACCCGGCGTCTCACGCACGAGCCGGTCGGAGACGTTGTAGTAGGAGTCAGGGTGCTCCGGGTCGACCGCCGTCGGGCAGACGACGACCTCGGCCCCGTAGGCGCGCAGCACATTGATCTTGTCCGTGGACACCTTGTCCGGGCAGACGAAGATGCACTTGTAGCCCTTCTGCTGGGCCACGATGGCCAGGCCAACGCCCGTGTTGCCGCTCGTCGGCTCGACGATCGTGCCGCCCGGCTCGAGCTCGCCGCTCTGCTCGGCGGCCTCGATCATGCGCAGGGCGATGCGGTCCTTCACCGAGCCGCCGGGGTTGAAGTACTCGACCTTGGCGAGCACCGTCGCCTGAATGCCCGCGGTCACGCTGTTGAGCTTCACCAGCGGGGTATTGCCAACCAGACTGATCATCGAGTCGTGGAATTGCACCGTAAGTCTCCGGGATCTCCGTAGTGGTTCCGTCAGCGTATGCCGTACCGGGGCGAGATTGGGCGACGGCCGTTACGGGGCAGTTAGCTCTTGTACGGCAGCACGGCTACGCGGAGGTGGCGGGGACTGTGTCGAGGGCGAGGGTGGCGCGGCGCATCGCGGCCGGCGCGGCATACGGCGGCGGTGGCATCGGCCTGCTGGGAGCGGCGGCCGTGGGTGTGGTGCTGGCCGAGGTACAGCTGGCGAAGAAATCGGTCGGCGGTGGTACGGCGCCACTCCCGCCCGCCCCCGACGGCCTGTACGGGACGGCGTCGTACGGCCCGTCCGACCCGCTGCGGCTCGTGCTCCTGGGCGACTCGACGGCGGTCGGCCAGGGGGTGCGGCGAGCCGGGCAGACGCCGGGCGCACTGCTGGCGTCGGGGCTCGCCGCGGTGGCGGAGCAGCCGGTGGAGCTGCGCATCGTGGCCGAGCCGGGGGCCCAGTCGGACGACCTGGAGCGACAGGTCGGCATGGCACTGCTGGATCCCGGGCGGGCCCCCGACGTCTGCGTGATCATGGTCGGCGCGAACGACGTCACACACCGGATGCCGCCGACGCAGTCGGTGCGCTATCTGTCCGCGGCGGTGCGCAGGCTGCGCACGACGGGCGCCGAGGTCGTGGTGGGCACCTGCCCTGATCTCGGCACCATCGAGCCGGTGTACCAACCGCTGCGCTGGCTGGCCCGCCGGGTCTCACGGCAGCTCGCGGCCGCGCAGACCATCGGCGCGGTCGAGCAGGGCGGCCGTACGGTCTCGCTCGGCGATCTGCTGGGCCCGGAGTTCGCGGCGAACCCGCGCGAGATGTTCGGCGTGGACAACTACCACCCCTCCGCGGAGGGGTACGCGACGGCGGCGATGGCGGTGCTGCCGACGCTGTGCGCGGTCCTCGGCCTGTGGCCGGAGACGGACCGGCTGGACGCCGACCGCGACGAGGGGATGCTGCCGGTGGCGAAGGCGGCGGCGGAGGCGGCCTCGGAGGGCGGTACCGAGGTCACGGGCGCCCGCGCGCCCTGGGCCCTGCTCAAGCACCGCAGGCGCCGCCGCCTCCCGGCCTCGGTGGCTCCGGAACCCGAGCCCTCGGCGGCGGAGCGGGCCGAGATCCACGGCTCGGACTGACGGTCCGGTACGGCTCGGAGCCGCGCGTCACCGAGGCGAAGCGGGACGGGCCGCGGCGCGGGCAAGCCCGCCCGGGGCCGGGGCGAAACCCGGAAACGGGTCCGCGGCGGAGCCCCGGTTCGGGACGGGGCGGGGCGGCCCCTGCTCAAGCACCGCAGGCGCCGCCGCCTCCCGGCCTCGGTGGCCCCGGAACCCGAGCCCTCGGCGGCGCAGCGGGCCGAGATCCACGGCTCGGACTGACGGTCCGGTACGGCTCGGAGCCGCGCGTCGCCGAGGCGAAGCGGGACGGGCCGCGGCGCAGGCGAACCCGCCCGGGGCCGGGGCGAAGCCCGGAAACGGGTCCGCGGCGGAGCCCCGGTTCGGGACGGGGCGGAGCGGGGAACGAGTCCCGCACAGGCCGCACCGCCCATGCCCGTCCCCTCCGCACTGCGGGCCGCGCCCGCGCCCACCGGGCCGTCCGCGCCGCCACGCGCCACCCGTAAGCGAGCGCTTAGAAAAGAGGCCCTCATCACACGGTCCGTACGGTGACCCGAGCGATACGTAGGGGTAACTTCCCAGACAGTCCTCCCTGACCGCCGCACTCCCTCTGGAGCCGTGATGCCCGAAGCCGTGATCGTCTCTGCCGCCCGCTCCCCCATCGGCCGGGCCTTCAAGGGCTCGCTGAAGGACCTGCGGCCGGACGACCTGACCGCGACCATCATCCAGGCCGCGCTCGCCAAGGTCCCCGAGCTCGACCCGAAGGACATCGACGACCTGATGCTCGGCTGCGGTCTGCCGGGCGGTGAGCAGGGGCACAACCTGGGCCGTGTCGTCGCCGTGCAGATGGGGATGGACCACCTCCCCGGCTGCACGATCACGCGCTACTGCTCCTCCTCCCTGCAGACCTCCCGCATGGCGCTGCACGCCATCAAGGCGGGCGAGGGCGACGTCTTCATCTCGGCCGGTGTCGAGATGGTGTCCCGCTCCGTGAAGGGCACCTCCGACGGTCTGCCCGACACCCACAACCCCCTCTTCGCCGAGGCCGAGGCCCGCACCGCCGCCGTCGCCGCGAGCGAGGGCGCGAGCTGGCACGACCCGCGCGAGGACGGCCTGGTCCCGGACGCGTACATCGCGATGGGCCAGACCGCCGAGAACCTGGCCCGCCTCAAGGGCGTCACCCGCCAGGACATGGACGAGTTCGGCGTACGGTCCCAGAACCTCGCCGAGGAGGCCATCAAGAACGGCTTCTGGGAGCGCGAGATCACTCCCGTGACGCTCCCGGACGGCACGGTCGTCAGCAAGGACGACGGCCCGCGCGCCGGCGTCACCGTGGAGGGCGTCCAGGGCCTGAAGCCGGTCTTCCGCCCCGACGGCCTGGTCACCGCCGGCAACTGCTGCCCGCTCAACGACGGCGCCGCCGCCCTCGTGATCATGTCCGACACCAAGGCGCGGGAGCTGGGCCTGACCCCGCTGGCCCGGATCGTCTCCACCGGTGTCTCCGGCCTCTCCCCCGAGATCATGGGATACGGCCCGGTCGAGGCCAGCAAGCAGGCGCTGAAGCGTGCCGGGCTGACCATCGACGACATCGACCTGGCCGAGATCAACGAGGCGTTCGCGGCCCAGGTCATCCCGTCCTACCGCGACCTGGGCATCCCGCTGGACAAGCTGAACGTCAACGGCGGCGCGATCGCCGTGGGCCACCCCTTCGGCATGACCGGCGCCCGCATCACCGGCACGCTGATCAACAGCCTGCAGTTCCACGACAAGCAGTTCGGTCTGGAGACCATGTGCGTCGGCGGCGGCCAGGGCATGGCCATGGTGATCGAGCGCCTCAGCTGACACCGCGGCGGCAGGCCTCCCTGCCGCCGCCTCAGGGCCGCCGACCTGCCCGATCGGGAGGTTCGGCATCCCTCCGCAAGGGCTTTCTCAATCCCCTCGCGTCCCAGCCGTGACCGAATCTCCCCCAGGATGTGACCTATCTCCTGGGGGAGATGGTTTACCCAGGTCAGACGGCTCTGGTGCTGAACATCCACCTCAAAGTCCTGTCCATTTCGTGACGTAATGCACTGACACCTGGCATCGGATCACGACAAGCTGATGTAGTAAGTCGGGGAATCCTTTGAAACCGGGAGTATGTCAGTGAGCGCCATGTCCCTCGCCCTGCTGCTGACGACGGCCGCTGCCACGGCCGTCGGCGCCGCTGCCCTGCACGCCGCTCACGGGCTGCGCAAGCAGGTCACGGCCCTGCGTACGGAGCTGTCCGCCGCCACGAGCGCCGCCACCGGCTCCTTCGCAGCAGCCGTCCCGCAGGCCCGCACCGCCCCCGCCGACGAGATACGCGTCGCCGTCGCCGAGGCCCTCGCCGAGGAGCGTGAGCGCGAGCTGGCCGAGGCGCGCGCCTTCTGGGCCGCGCAGGAGGCCCGCGACGCCGCGGACGCCCCGACGCTGCTCGGCGGCTCGGGCGGCCTCGGCGACGACCTGCCTCCGCTGTTCATACCGCGCCAGGCCGACTTCGTCGGGCTCGAGGCGATGGACCTGGAGGCCGTCGAGGCCCTCGACGAGCTCGACAGGCTCGCCGGTCTGGCCGAGCTTGCCGAGGTCGCGGAGACCGCGGAGCCGCCGGCCGAGTTCGCCGACGACTCCCCCGAGCTCGCCGCCGCCCGCCGCCGGCACCCCTCGCACCCGGACTTCGTCCCGGTCCAGACACCCGTGGTCACCGACCACGAGCGGACCGTGGCCCGCCTGGAGGAGCTCGCCGAGACCGGCACCTCCCTCTCCGACGTACGGCCGGGCCCGCTGGGCACCCTCGACGTGTACGTCTTCGCCGACGGCACGACGCTCTGCATGACCCCGGGCCACCGGGAGACCGCCGAGCGGCTCGCCGAGGCGCTGCGGAACGGCGAGGCACCGGTGCTGCTGGGCGGCTCGGGCGTGTCGGGTGCGTACGCCCTGACCTTCTCCTGCGGCTCCGGCGAGAGCGTCTACATCCTCGCGGACCGCGTGATCGCCTCGCTCTAGGCGCCATCGCTCTCGGCGCCGTCGCGCCGGGCGTCTCGCGCCGGCCTCGCTGCCGACTGCCGGAGCGCCGCCACAGCGACGCTCCCCGGAGGCGCCCTCCACGCTCCAACGCGCCCCCCGCGGGGACCGTGGGTACTCGCGGACGCGCTACAGCAACGGCCTCAGCCGCGCCCCCGTATCCTCCACGAACCTCACGGCCTCGCCCAGCTCCTTCGGCGAGGCCGCCGCCATGCGCAGGGCTTCGGCCAAATCCGTCCCTGCCACGACCAGTTGGTCCGCGACCGCGAAGAGGCCCGCGTCGGGCATGATCCGCGGCTCGTCCTCCGGGGTCTCGATCCGCTGGGCCCGCAGCGCCAATTCCCTGGCCAGCGCCAGCCCATCGGCCGCCGCGCCACGCTGCAGCCGGCTCTGCGGGGCGGCCCGCAACCGGTCGGCGATCCGCTCCACCGCGGCGGTCAGAGGTGTCGTATCAAGCACGCCGCGACCCTACGCGCCGGTGCGGGACTGTTGCCAATACGCGAACGCTCAGGCACGGTGGCGTGAAGGACCACACGCGCAAAGCGTCCGGAGGCGCCGATGTCCCAAGTCTTCTCCGAAGAGACCCACCGCAATCTGCTCTCCCGCATCCCTCACTGCACCGGTCGTGAAGTGGCCGACTGGCTTCGCACCGTAGAGGAAGGCCCCGCTCTCTTCCGCTTCGAGGAGAAGGTCAGCTGGCTCCGGAGCGAGCACAACCTCGCGTACGGACATGCGAAAGCGATCATCCATGAGTACGACCTGAGGCGGGCGGCGCGAAAGCTGCTCTAGGACGGACGTGCATCCGACAACGGGAAGGGCCCGCCCGGCAGTGCCGGAACGGGCCCTTCGTCGTCAGTCCTCACCGGCACCGACGTCAGTCGTCGCCCTGCAGGATCGACAGCACACGCAGCATCTCCAGGTAGATCCACACCAGGGTCATGGTGAGGCCGAAGGCCGCCAGCCACGACTCCTCGCGCGGAGCGCCGTAGGCGATGCCGTCCTCGACCTGCTTGAAGTCCAGGGCGAGGAAGCAGGCACCGAGGATGATGCCGATGACGCCGAACAGGATGCCGAGGCCACCGCTGCGGAAGCCGAGGCCGTCACCGCCGCCGAAGACGGCGAACAGCAGGTTGACCGCCATCAGCAGCATGAAGCCGATCGCGGCCGCCATCACGAAGCCGTAGAAACGGCGGGTGACGCGGATCCAGCGCATCTTGTACGCGATCAGCACACCGGCGAAGACCGCCATGGTGCCGAGCACGGCCTGGGGGACGACACCGTCCGAGATGTACGTCGAGACGGCGCTGGAGATGACACCGAGGAAGACACCCTCGAACGCGGCATACGCCAGGATCAGCGCGGGCGAGGCCTTGCGCTTGAAGGACTGGACGATCGCCAGCACGAACGCCACCAGCGCGGCGCCGATGGCGATGCCGTAGGACTTGCCGATGTTGGCGGGGTCCACGGGCAGGAGCACCCACGACAGGACGGCCGTGAGCACGACCGTACCGAGCGTCATGGCGGTACGCGCCACGACGTCGTCGATCGTCATCACGCCGGTGCGGGCGGGAGCCTGCGGCGGCGCGCCCACCTGGGCGTCCGACGGTGCGTAGGGGTTCGTGGCGTACGGGTTGCCGGCGCCCTGGGCGTACGGGTCGGCTCCGGCGGCGGGGCTCCCGGCCTGCGGCGCGGTGTTGAAGCCCGCGTGGCCGTTGTCGCGGCTGAACCCCCGTCGCGAGAAGACCGGGTTACTGCTCCTCATCTCACTCCTCCATGGCCACCCTGCGCGGCCTTGACACAAGAGTAATGCGGGGGCAAAGAGATCGGCCTAGTGCTGAGGGAGGATCTTTCCTCGATCGTGACGGTCCGGTCACCCTGACGGCACCCTGAAGACGGCCCTGCGACGCCCGGCGGCCCGGGTTGATTCTCCGACCATGGTCGGAGAATCAAAAGAGGAGCTCATCGCCCAGATGAGGCCGTCGACCGGACGGTCACGGAGTCCGTGGCCGCGCTCCACCACCGCTTCCTCGACCGCGACCGGCCGATCGGCGAGACGCGCGGCGACGAGCCGGCGGCCTCGCTCCTGCAAACCGCTCACAGCGAGCCTGTCGACTGCGGCGCCCTGAAGTTCCAGGACGAAGGCCCCACCCTGATCAAGCGCATGCGGGTCGCCGCCTCCGCCCGTCGTCCGGGGCTCGGCCGCCGCAACCTCCAGCAGACGAACGAAGCCCTCACGGCGGCCGTCGGGCTGCGCGGAGGTCGATGCCTTCAACAACGAGACGCACGCCCACCACTGGACCGAGAAGCCGCTCACTCCCGTACGACCGAGCACCACGCACCGAGCGGCGGAGCCGCCGGCGTCGCGCCACCTCGTCCCGCACCGCTTCGCGTTGGTACTCCTCCGGGTGGTCCGTATGGTGGAACGGAGGACACCCTTCACCACGACCGGTCCACCGGACGCCGTCCGACGTCACCGTCCGCAGTCCCCTCCGACGGGTTGCGACAGGCGGTCTCCGCCACAGCACGAGGACCCCGCGAGAAGGAGGACCGATGCCTCACACCGAGCACGCGGCCCGGCACCTCGACGGCCTGAGGAACGCCCGCTACGGCGAGATCCTGCTCATCACCCCGGACGAGGACGGACATCTCAAGGGGGCCGTCTACAACACGCTCGGCCTCAACGACTGTCCACCGGAGCAGTGGAACGCGCTCGATCCCCCAGCCCTCGCGGAGCGGTTCCAGGTCCCCCTGGTCTTCCTGAACGGGCCCCGCTTCTGGGTGGTGGACGAGATCAAGGCGTTCAAGGTGGGGGAGGTCGCCGAGTTCGACGGTCTGGCGGCCCGGCTGGTGGCCGAGGTCCGCATCCCCCCGGAGCAGCTCGACCCGACCGGGGCCACGTCCAAGCAGCACTACGTCGACACCACGGTCGAGCGGGACACGGAATACGTCCTGTCCGCCGACAGGCCCGCCTACGCCCTGGTCGCTCCGGGCGACCGCACCTACGTCATGCAGACGTACGCCCATCTGGTGGACGACAGCCTGACCCTGGACTCCCTGCCCACGCTCGGCGAGCGGCTGAGCCTCCCGCAGGGCTGGCAGTACCGGCCCTTCGTCCCGGAGGACGATCTGGTCGTCCGCACGGTCGGCGGCGAGGCCCACGTCGTGCAGGACGACCTGCAGAACACGTACATGCTCCTCGCGCGCTGACGGTGGAAGCGGCCCTCTGCCGAACACATCTGTCCAGGCCGGAATTGCCATCCGCCGCGACCGGTCTGCGGCGTCGGCGGCCGGCCCCCTGCGGTGGGCGGAAAGGCGTGCCCGGAGCCGGACCCGAACCGGAGCGGAACCGCAGGTCTTCGGTGGTCATGGTGGGTGACGCCTCTTCCGCCATTTCCGTCGCCCGGCCACGATGGTCACTCCTGTCGAGGAGCAGAGCATGGCAAGGCAACCGGGGTTGGCGGGACACGTCGATACGCGCCGCTGTCCTGCGGGTCGCTCCGGCGGCCCGGGTCAGAGCGGCGGGAAGACAGCCTTGTCGAGTATGGCCATCAGCTCGGTCCGGGCCTCCGGAGTGGCCTCGCCCACGCATGCCGTCCCGGTGAGCACGGCGTTCGGGTGCCGGGGGCCCACTGCCCGCTGCACGATGTACATCTTGGTCCCGGACAGGGAGCGGCAGCCGGGGGAGACATCGACCGGTTGCGCCGCGGTGTGGCGCTCGGCCTTGGCCGCTGCCGCGGGGTCGTCCTCGATCTGGAAGGCCACGAGGGCTCCGGCATCGGGCCCGGACACGGGCAGGCAGGCTGGGTCGGTCCAGTCGCCGACCCGGAAGTCGGGACAGGATCTCTGCGGCATGGCGAGCGGGTTGACGGAGATGAACCGCACCGATGAGGCCCCGTCGCGCTGTGATGGGACGGTGAGCTGGCTCCAGTGGGGCGGAACAGGCAACTCCAGGCCGTAGAGGAGGTTCTGCAGGCTCGGAGTCCCCGGCGACAATGTCGGCGTGGCCGGGGGGCCGGCGACATCGGCGGTCCGGCCCGGGCCCAGATGCTGCGGCACGAAAACGGCCGCCAGCAGCGCCAGCGGCACGGCGGTCGCCGCGGTCCGCAGCCGACGGGTACGGCGGAACCGGTTGCGTACCCCTGCCATCCGGTCGGGCGGTGCCGGGAGATCCACTGGACGATCCAGCAGTACCGCTCGCAGCAGCTCGACCTCCGGCCCGTGCTCATCCTGACCGATGTTCACCTGATCACCTCCGCAGACCGACGGGATTCGGCAGAGTGCCGCGCAGCGTACGCAAGGCCTTGGCCGCCTGGCTCTTGACCGTTCCGGCGGAGCAGTTCAGCAGCGCCGCGGTCTCCTCCACGCTGCGGTCCTCCAGGTACCGCAGCACCACCACGGCCCGCTGCCGGGCCGGCAGGCGCCGCAGCGCCTGCCGCACCGTACGTTCCAGATCCACCTCCCCGTACCGGTCCCGCGGCACCGCGAACTCGGGAAGCGACGCGTGCGGCACCTCCCCCCGCCAGCGCCGCCGCCACCAGGAGGCGTGCACGTTCATCATCACCCGCCGCACGTAGGCCTCGGGTTGCTCGTCGCGGATGCGCCGCCACTTGGGCCAGCTCCTGGCCAGGGCCGTCTGCAGCAGGTCCTCGGCGAGGTGCCGGTCGCCGGTGAGCAGCCAGGCCGAGCGGAGCAGCCGCGGTCCGCACTGGGCCACGAACTCCTCGAACTCCGTCCAACCGCTCCGCATGCCGTCCTCGTACCGTCCGTCTATGTGCGCCGGGTGCTCTCACGCAACCTGAACCAGTTCGCACACCAGAGACGTTGCCCGACGTGGCACACATCACAGAGTTCCGAAGCTCGGCGTCCGCTTCGACAGTCGACCCCCACAGCGGTTCCACCGACTGGTCGGTGGGATCCCAGGCCCTCTCCTCACCGGTGACGCCGCTGTGACATCCGTCCCCTGCGCACACACCTGCCAGGTCTCGTTGAATGAGCGGGACCTGTGTCTTCCGGTCTCGCGGCTCCCCCCTTGGACTGCGGGCGGTGAGGTGTTCCTGGAAGTCCATCGCATTCACCGAATCGAGGTGTTGCGGCAGCCACCCGGGCGGAGGGCTGTGGACCGGGCCTCGTGCGTGGCGGGTGCCTCGTGCGTGGCGGGTCATGAGGGTGCCCGCAGTGCGTCCACGGGCTCCATGCGGGCGGCGCGCAGTGAGGGGTAGAGGCCCGCGAGGAGTCCGACGAGGGCGCCGGCCACCGGGGCACCGAGGGCGAGGCGCAGGTCCAGTACCGGGGTCCATTCCTTGACGCCGGCCACGCAGACCACGACGACGATGCCGAGGGCCGCGCCGATGACTCCGCCGAGGAGGCCGATCGTGGTCGACTCCGCGAGGAACTGGCCGGCCACCTGGCGTCTGGACGCGCCGAGGGCCCGCCGGAGCCCGATCTCGCCGATGCGTTCCATCACCGTGACGAGGGTGACGTTGGCGATGCCGATGGCACCGACGATGAGGGAGACGAGCCCGAGCACCAGGAACAGCCCGTTGACGTCGCCCTGGACGCCCTTCCTGGCCTTGGACAGGTCGGGCGGTGAGACCACGGTGAGACCGTCCTCGTGTCCGGGCGAGAGGGCGATCGGCGCCTGCCGGGCGACCTGCCCGGCCGCGCCGAGGGAGGTGTTGACCAGTACCTGGGTCACGTTCGCCAGGCCCATCCGGTCCGCCGCCGTGGTCGGCGGCAGGATCACCGACGTGGACAGGCGGTGCTCGCGCTGGAAGCCGCCGAGCACGCCGATCACGGTGAACGACTGGCCTTGGAAAAAGACGGCGGGCGCGTCCCGGACATCACCGATGCCGAGCAGCCGGGCCGCCTGGTCCCCGAGGACCGCCACCCGGTCGTGGCGGGCGATGTCGCCCGCGTCGTAGAAGCGGCCGGTGACCATCGTGCCGCGGACCGCCGCGGGCAGGTTCGGGCCGGCCGCGACGACGGCCAGGGTCTGTGAGGTCAGCTCCCCGGGCGCGACCACGTCGTTGGCCCGTACCTGTACGTTCGCGGTGCCGTCGGAGCCGGCGAGCGCCTCGGCCGACACGACTCCGGCGAGGCGCTCGACCGCTCCGACGCCCGACCAGTCCACCAGCGGGGGGTCGTCCGAGCCCGGCCGCGGGGACGGCACCGTGACGCTCACCGAGGTGGCGGTGAGGGCGTCGAACCGGCCCACGATCTGGTTCGCCGCCGTCGATGCCACGCCGATCGTGATCACCAGGGTGCCGATGCCGAGCACGGTGCCCAGCGTCGTCAGTACCGAGCGCACCGGGCGGGCGAGCACTCCGGCCAGCGCCTCCGACCACAGGTCGCGAGGGTCGATCCGCGGGCGTTCGGGCTGGTCGCGGCGGCGCGACCGGCGGTGTTCGGCGCGGTGGCGTCGCGTGGCCCGGGCTTCCGGCGGCTGTCCCGCGTCCACACCGTCCATGGGGTGTTCGGGCCACACGGGTTGGTGCTCGATGCCCGGCGCGGTCGGCTGCGCCCCCGGGTCCTCGACGGAACGGGTACGACTCCTCATGCGCTCTCCTGACTGAGCCGGCCGTCACGGATCCGTACCCGCCGGCTCGCGCGCCGGCTGACGGAGTCGTCGTGGGTGATCACCAGCAGCGTCATGCCCTGGGACTGCAGCTCGTCGAAGAGCGCCAGCACCGACTCGGTGTTCTCGCTGTCGAGGTTGCCGGTCGGCTCGTCGCACAGGAGCAGGGCCGGCTCGCCCATCAGGGCACGGGCGATGGCCACCCGCTGCCGCTCGCCGCCGGACAGCCGACCGGGCAGGAAGCCGAGGCGGTGCCCGAGGCCGACCCGTGCAAGGGTCTCCCGGGCACGCTCGGCCCGGGTGCGGCGCCCGCGGCCCGGCCGGGGGGCCCGGTACGTCTCGGCGAGCATGACGTTCTCGTCCACGGTCCGGTACGGCAGCAGGTGGAAGGACTGGAAGACGAAACCGATACGGCTTCCGCGCAGCGCGGTGCGCTCCAGGTCGCCGAGGGCGTTGGTCAGCACGCCGTCGAGCCAGTAGCTCCCCGACGTGGGCTGGTCCAGCAGGCCCAGGGTGTTGAGGAGCGTGGACTTCCCCGACCCCGAGGGGCCGACGATCGACAGATGCTCCCCTCGGTGGACCGTCAGGTCCACGTCGCGCAGTGCGTGCACGGGCGGGTCGGAGTCGAAGGTCCGGCCGACCGCGCGGAGTTCGATCACGGTGTCCGCGTCCGGCGGTTCCTCTGGCGTGACCGCCGCCGCGGGCCGTCGCCTCACTGGCCGACCACCACCTGGTCACCCTCGTCCAGCGAACCGCCGTCCGGGGTCACCTCGACGAGGCCGGCGGCGGCGAGCCCGACGGTGACGGGGACGGTGACGGTCCTGCCGTCGCGCCGCACCTGCACCCGGGCCTTCCCGTCGGCGGAGGTGCGGACCGCCGCCACGGGCACCACCAGGACGGATCCCTTGGAGGCGCCCACCTCGATGGTCACCTTGGCGACGCCACCCGACTGGTTCCTGAGCGGTCCGGGGTCGGCTACGGAGATCTCCAACGGCACCGGTGCCGTGGGATCGGCCGGGCCGGATTCGGCGCCGGTCTCGTCGCCCGTTCCGCCGTCGCCTGTCGCGGCGCCGGGCTCGTCGCCGCCGTCAGACCCGGCACCGTCCTTGTCCCCACCCTGGCCGGCAGCGGCACCCACACCGCCGACCCGTGACACGACACCGCGGACTTCGCGGCCGTCCAGCGTCTCGATCCGCGCCTCCATGCCCTTGCGCAGTGCGGCGCTGTCCGCTCCGGGCACCGTGGCCTGCACCACCACGTCGGAGCTCGTCACGGTGGCCACCTCGCCGTCCAGGGAGTCGCCGAGCTTCACCTTGACCTTGTCGACACGGACCGGCAGGTCGGGCAGGAAGACCACCTCACCCGCCGGGACCTTGGTGCCGTACGTGACCCTGAACGCGTTCAGGGCCGCATTGGCCTGGTCCAGTCGCTGCCGGGCGGAGCGCAGCTGGAGGGCCTCGGCTTCGGCGGACGGGGCGGACGCCGTACCGCCGTCGCCCCCGCCCGACTGCACCTGAACCAGCTCCAGCTGGGCCGTCGACACCGCCGACTCCAGATCGGCGCGCTGCTGCCGGTCGGCGACGCTGGGGCTCTGCGGCTCGTAGCCCTTGCTCTCGTACCAGCGGCCCACCGCAGCCGCAGTGCCCTCCCGGTAGTTCCCGCTCACGGCACCCGGGTCG
The DNA here is from genome assembly GCF_053594115.1 of Streptomyces sp. NPDC001970. Taxonomy (NCBI): domain Bacteria; kingdom Bacillati; phylum Actinomycetota; class Actinomycetes; order Kitasatosporales; family Streptomycetaceae; genus Streptomyces; species Streptomyces sp. NPDC001970. The sequence continues at coordinate 102,124 of NZ_JBSFDW010000008.1, forward strand.
TGGCCGATCCTGCGCAAGGCGCTCTGCAACTGCCGGACGTCGTCGCCCGAACCGCCCGGACCGAGGGAGCGGTACATCGGCACCGAGCCGCGCAGCACGAACACCGGGCGGCCGCTGACCTGCATCAGGACACTGCCCTCGTCGAGGGTCTGCCCCTCGGTCGGCAGCTTGGTGACCCGTTGGGCGGTCTCGTCGTCCCCGGAGGAGCCCACGGGACCTGACAGCGAGATGCCCTGCGGTGCCCCGAACTTCACCTCACCCTGGGCCACCACGGTCGCGGTCAGCTTCTGCCGCGCCACCGCGACCGTCACCGGGCCGGCCTTCGGCGGCTGGTGCGCGGCCGCGGCATCAGCGGGGGACTGCATCTGCATACCGGTGAACCAGCCGCCCGTGCCGACCACGGCCACCACGCCGACGATGATGGCAACCTGCCTGCTGCGGCGCGCCGGACCGCTCCGGAGGCGGCTCATCCGCCCACTCCGACGAAGGGGTTCTTGGCCAGCTTCGGGAAGTACGCGGCCCGGAACTCCTTGCCGCACTCCAGATCCTTCAGGGCGATATTGATCTCCTGGGCGAGCTTGGCCCTCGCGGTCTCCTTGTCCCCCCTGTCCCAGCCGTCCGCCAGTGCCGGGTTGTTCACCTGGAACTTCACCATGTCCCCGATGGAGGTCGGCTGCGTGGTGGTGACGGCGATCCCCTCACTGCGGAGGCAGGACGCGAATTCCTGCGCCAGCGACACCAGCTGCGGGTCCCCGTCCAGGGCCTGCTGCGCCGCGCGATCCTTCTCCGCGGCGGCGGCGCTTTCACGTTCGAGTTCGGCCTTGGACTTCTCCGGCCCGTAAGCCTTCACCCGCGCGTCCTTGTAGCAGCCCGGGAGCTCCGTCTTCTTTCCGTTCACGAGTGCCGCGCCGCCCAATTCCTTTTCGTAGGCCTGCCGCTGTGCCGGGGAGAGCGCGTCCCGATACGCCTGGTCGGGATTCGGCTCCACCTCCGGGCCGGTGACGTTGGGGTCGTTCGGGTAGACAACCGGGGCGTAGGCGACGCCGTACCCGTACTTCCCCCGGTACTCCTTCGTTGCGTCGTAGTCCTGACCGTCGATCGGGAGCTGCGTGACCTCGTCGTCCTCCACGTGCGGTGTGTAGGTGAAGCCCTTCGCCCGCATGCAGGCGGCGAGGGCGTTCTGGTACACGTACTGCTTTTTGGTCTCCTCATCCGCGTCCTGAGGAATCGTCAGCACGCCGTTCTTGGCGGCTGCCGTGGCAGAGGCGCCGCCGGCGGAGGAGGCCGCCTCGGGGCCGACGGAGTTGTTGCCGCCCTGGGAGCACCCGGCGAGCGCCAGCACACCGGCCACAGCGGCAACCGGCAGGGCACTACGCATCTTGAGAAGGGGAGTCACATCGTTCCATCGTGTCGATCGGACATGGCCGTGGGGGCGAAACACCCCGTCGACTTCCTCAACCCGGTGGACCCCCGCTCAGGGCAGAGCCTCCGAGCCAGATGTGACATACGTCACTGATTGGGGTTCGCGGTGCAGGGCGCGGCGCGCGGGCACCTCCTCCGGCAGGAGGAAGCTCATGTCCTCATCGTCCTCGTCCTCGTCGTCGAGGTAAGGAAGGTTCGCCACGTCGCACGGGTTCGGGCGCGCAGCGGAGGTTCCTCGAGCGTCGCTTCGCGGAGGATGCTCGACAGCAGGCCGTGGAGATTCTTGAGCGTCTTCGGGCTCATGTCCTTGTGTGTCGAACCGCGCCACACCTTCGTGACGGCCATGGTCGACCCAGGCGCTCACCGTGGCTCGGGGAAGTGCTCCACAGACCTGACGTCGCCGTACGCGAGGCCGGCAGGATGCAGGTCTCCAGCTCCTTCATGATCGCGTCGTGGTACCGGGCCTCCACACCGGTGCGATTCCTCACGGACTCCCGCGCATACGTCGCGAACACGAACCACTCGTCGTCGCCGGCCGTCGGGTCGATGTGCCCCTTGCCCTTCACCCAGCCGGACCGCCACTGCTGTCCGTGGTCGTCGACGGCCCCTCTGAAGACCTCCGCCGAGACCTCATCGTCGAACCGCTCCGACTGCGGCGCTCCCGTACGGGCCCCACCGTGGATGCAGTCTGGTGCCCGGAGCCGGACTTGAACCGGCACGGCCCGAAGGCCAGCGAGGTTTAAGCTCGCCGTGTCTGCATTCCACCATCCGGGCTTGGCGCGCGGCTCTGCGTTGGCACATGAGCCTATCCGGGCAGATCCCTCGAACAGCGGAACACCGACCCGATGTTGTCTTATTTTATTGACTCCTGAGGGTATGTCAGCCCAGGTAACCGGCAGTTTCCACCTGCCCTGGACCGGCCCTCGCGGGCCCGGCCCCGTACCCGGGAATGACGGAAAGTCGCCGCCCCGCCGCCGCCCCGTCCCCGCGCCGGGGACACCGGCGGCACCCCGAGGGCATCCGGGGGACGCCGTCATACCAAAGGAGGACGGACGGGCCGCGCCGTCAGACCCGAGAGGGCCCCGGGAACGGGCTCCGGGACGGACGATCCGGCGCCTGGCGGGCAGCACGATGGGGTGGTCCCCGAAGAACGCCGTGACAGGAGAGTCGTCTCGTGACCACCACCCCCATCGCCCACCGCGCCACCTCGGTGGCCGCCCGCGCCATGGATCTGTCCAAGGTCTACGGACAGGGCGAGACCCAGGTGGTCGCCCTCGACCGGGTCACCGTGGACTTCCGGCAGGGCGAGTTCACCGCGATCATGGGGCCCTCGGGCTCCGGCAAGTCCACGCTGATGCACTGCGTGGCCGGTCTCGACAGCTTCAGCAGCGGCTCCGTGCGGATCGGGGAGACCGAGCTGGGTTCGCTCAAGGACAAGCAGCTGACGCAGCTGCGCCGCGACAAGATCGGATTCATCTTCCAGGCGTTCAACCTGCTGCCGACCCTGACGGCGCTCGAGAACATCACGCTGCCCATGGACATCGCGGGCCGCAAGCCCGACAAGCAGTGGCTGCAGCAGGTCATCGACATGGTCGGACTGTCCGCGCGGCTCAGCCACCGGCCGGCCCAGCTGTCCGGCGGTCAGCAGCAGCGCGTCGCCGTCGCCCGTGCACTCGCCTCGCAGCCCGAGATCATCTTCGGTGACGAGCCGACCGGAAACCTGGACTCCCGCTCCGGCGCCGAGGTCCTGGGCTTCCTGCGCAACTCGGTACGGGAGCTGGGCCAGACCGTCGTCATGGTGACGCACGACCCCGTGGCGGCCTCCTACGCGGACCGCGTCATCTTCCTCGCGGACGGCCGGATCGTGGACGAGATGCTCGCCCCCACGGCTGACGGCGTACTGGACCGCATGAAGGCGTTCGACGCCAAGGGCCGCACCAGCTGAGCCCCGGCTCCCCACACGACTTCCACCTCAGGAATCACTGACACCATGTTCCGAACCGCCCTGCGCAACGTGCTCGCGCACAAGGCCAGGCTGCTGATGACCGTACTCGCCGTGATGCTCGGCGTGGCGTTCGTCTCCGGCACCCTGGTCTTCACCGACACCCTCTCCCACGCGTTCCGCAACCAGTCCGCGAAGAGCTACGACAACGTCGCCGTCGCCGTCACCTCGTACGCCGACGAGAACGACCCCAAGGCCGAACCCGGTCTCTCCCAGCAGACCCTCGACAAGCTGAGCAGGCTCGACGGCGTCGGCGCCGCGTACGGCCGCGTCGACGGCTTCGCCGGGGTCGCCGACCCCGACGGCAAGCTCATCGGCGTCGGCTGGTCCAACAAGGGCTCCAACTTCGCCCCCGGCAAGGACGGCAAGGACCCCGCCTACACGTTCACCGACGGCTCGGGCCCGCTGAAGGCCGATCAGATCGCCCTCGACGAGGCCTCCGCGGCCAAGGGCGAGTACCGGGTCGGCGACCGCGTGCGGGTCGCGACCAACGGGCCGGTGCGGGAGTTCACCCTCAGCGGCATCTTCACCACCAAGGACGGCGCCGTGAACGCCGGCGGCAGCCTGGTGCTCTTCGACACCGCCGTCGCCCAGAAGCAGTACCTCAAGCCCGGCTACTACCGGGACATCAGCCTCACCGCCGCCCCCGGCGCCGACGACGCGAAGATCCTCGACGCGGTCGAGCCGCTGCTGCCGGACATCGCCGAGGCCAGGACCGGCCAGGCGATCGCGGACGAGCAGGCACGGGACATCGAGGAGGGCCTCGGCGCCCTGAAGCAGATGCTCCTGGGCTTCGCCGCCATCGCTCTCTTCGTCGGCGTCTTCCTGATCTCCAACACCTTCACCATGCTGGTCGCCCAGCGCACCAGGGAACTCGCCCTGATGCGTGCCGTCGGTGCGTCCCGCAAGCAGATCACCCGCTCCGTGCTGATCGAGGCCGCGGTGGTCGGCGCGGTCGCCTCGGTGATCGGCTTCGTCCTCGGCATCGGTCTGGCGATCGGGCTGCGCTCGGGCATGGCCGCCTTCGACATGAAGGTGCCGGGCGGGCCGCTGGTCCTGTCGGCGACGCCGGTGCTCGCCGCGCTCGGCGTGGGCGTGCTGATCACGATGTTCGCCGCCTGGCTGCCGGGCCGCAGGGCCGCGAAGATCCCGCCGGTGGCGGCGATGAACAGCGTGCACGCGGTGGCCACCACCAAGTCGCTGGTGCTGCGCAACTCCATCGGTGCGGTCATCACCGGGCTCGGGGCGGCCGGAATCGTGGCGGGCGCGTCCGTCGCGGGCGACGACGGCCGGATCCTCATCGGGGCGGGCGCGTTCTTCTCGCTGATCGGCGTCATCATCCTGATCCCACTGCTGTCCCGGCCCGTCATCGCGCTGGTGCGTCCGCTGCTCGTCGGCCCCTTCGGGATCTCCGGCAAGCTGGCCGGCCAGAACGCGGTCCGCAATCCGCGCCGTACCGGCGCCACCGCATCCGCCCTGGCGATCGGGCTGACCCTGGTCACCGGTCTGTCGGTGCTCGGCGTCACGGTCGGCAGGGCCGTCGACAAGATGACCACGGACAACATCAAGGCCGACTACATGGTCTCGATGGCGAACGGCGGGGCCCTCGACCAGTCCGCACTGACGGCGCTGGAGAAGGCCGACGGCGTCACGGCGGTCTCGCCGCAGCAGGCCGTCCACTTCGAGCTCGAGAAGGACGACTTCGTGTCGGCGTCGGCGGTCACGCCGGGCGCCATCGAGCAGGTCCTGAACGTCGAGACCGTCAGCGGCAGCCTCGACACGCTGGCCAAGGGGCGGATCGCGGTCGCCGAGAAGACGGCGAAGGGCAAGGGCTGGAAGGTCGGCGACAGCGTCCCCGTCACCTTCAGCGACGACAAGAAGGGCACCCTGACGGTCGGCGCGGTCTTCAAGGACAGCGAGTTCCTCTCGCCCGTCCTCGTCGACACGAAGGTGGTGAACCCCCACCAGGTGAAGCCGTTCATCCCGCAGATCTACGTGAAGACGGACGGCGGTCAGACCCTGGCGAACGAGAAGGCGCTGATCGATGCCCTCGGCGACAACCCGGCCATCACGGTGATGGACCGGCAGGACATCCGCGACCAGTTCGGCGGCTTCATCAACATCGCGCTGAACATCATGTACGGCCTGCTCGCGATGGCCCTGATCATCGCGGTCCTCGGTGTGGTCAACACCCTCGCGATGTCGGTCTTCGAACGTCAGCACGAAATTGGCATGCTGCGCGCGATCGGTCTCGACCGGCGCCGGGTGAAGCGGATGGTCCGCCTGGAGGCCGTGGTCATCTCGGTCTTCGGAGCGCTGGTCGGCGTCGGCCTCGGCTCGTTCCTCGGCTGGGCGATCGGCGAGACCTTCAGGTCGAGCATCCCGGGCTATGCGCTGGTCCTGCCCTGGGACCGGATCACCCTCTTCCTGGTGGTGGCCGCGCTGGTGGGCGTACTGGCCGCGATGTGGCCGGCCCGCAGCGCCGCGAGGCTGAACATGCTGAACGCGATCAAGACCGAGTAGCCGCGGTCCGACGTGGAAGGGCCGGGCTCCCCCGTGGCGGGGAAGCCCGGCCCTTCCGCTTCGCGTCCGGATCAGCGGCGCTCGGGCTCACTCCAGCTGCGCGCCCGCAGCGGCATCCCTGATACGCCTCCCTCGGGTGTCCTCACCGCCAGGATCTGGTTGACCCCGATCCTGTTCCGCTCGAAGGACACGGCGGACGCGGCCATGTACAGCCGCCAGACCCGCGCCCGCCCGGGCGAGACCTGGCGCAGCGCCCGCTGCCAGCCGGACTCCAGATTGGTCACCCACGCCCGCAGCGTGCGGGCGTAGTGCTCGCGGATCGACTCGACGTCCCGCGCCTCGAAACCGGCCTCCTCCAGGATCGACAGGGTCCTGCCGAGCGGCGCCAGCTCCCCGTCCGGGAAGACGTACGCGTCGATGAAGTCGTCCACGCGGTAGGCCTCTTCGTCCGGCGCGGGGCGGCGGGCGATCTGATGGTTCAGCAGCCGGCCGCCGGGCCTCAGGAGCCCGTACAGGACATCGGCGTACTCCCGGTAGCGCTCGGAGCCGACGTGCTCGGCCATACCGATGGACGAGATCGCGTCGTACGGCCCGTCCTTGACGTCCCGGTAGTCCTGGACGCGGAGCTCGACACGGTCGGTCAGGCCCTCCTCGGCGACGCGCTTACGGGCGTACGCGGCCTGCTCGCGCGACAGCGTGATGCCGGTGACCTGGGCGCCGTACTCCTTGGCCGCGTGGATCGCCATCGAGCCCCAGCCGCAGCCCACGTCCAGCAGCCGGTCGCCCTCCTTCAGCGCGAGCTTGCGGCAGACGAGGTCGAGCTTGTCGCGCTGGGCGTCCTCCAGTGTCCCGCCGTCCCCGCCGTCCTGGTCGTCCCCGTCGTCCCAGTAGGCGCACGAGTAGACCATGGACGGGCCGAGCACCAGCTCGTAGAAGTCGTTGCCCACGTCGTAGTGGTGACTGATCGCCTGCCGGTCGCGGCCCCTGGTGTGCAGGGGGCCCTGACGCCTGCGGACCTCCTCGGCAGGCGGAGGCAGCGGCAGCCAGGCCCGGGGCCCGGCCAGCTCGAGCAGCTCCTTCGCCGCGGCGCGCAGCCGTGGATCGCGTACCGGATGGAAGCCGGGGCCCTCGTCGGGGCCACGGTCCCAGAGCAGCCCGGCGATCCGGTCGAGGGCCTCGTACAGATCCCCGTCGACGTCGATCTCCCCGGCCACCCAGCTGCGGGCGAGACCGAGTTCACCGGGCTTCCAGATCATCCGGCGCAGGGCGCGCCGGTGGCGGACGACGAGGACGGGAGCATCGGCAGGTCCTGCTTCGCTCCCGTCCCAGGCGCGGATACGGACCGGGGGCGGCGCCCCCAGCAGGGTCTCGGCGAGAGTGGTGAGCCGCGATGCGGCATCGGCCATGGCGCACACCTCCGTGATGACGGTTTCCGGAAATGCCCAACACCACGTAAACACCGTCGGCGTTTCGATGCAGTCCCCTGAGCACGCAAATGGACGGCAAAATAGATGTCTTCACCATGTTTCCCGGCGAACGGGAACGCCGAAGGGGCCGCCCGCACCACGGATGGCGGACGGCCCCTTCGGGGACTTCGGGTACTGCGGAGTGCTACGGCCGTGCCGGCCGGGTCAGGAGGCCTTGGCCTTCTCCGGCGCGGACGTGGCCACCGCCGGGGCCGGCTTGGCGGCCTCGTAGAACTCCTCGCGCGGCGACTCCATCGCGCCGAGCGAGACGACCTCGCGCTTGAGGAACATCGCGAGCGTCCAGTCGGCGAAGACGCGGATCTTGCGGTTCCAGGTCGGCATGGCCATGCCGTGGTAGCCACGGTGCATGTACCAGGCGAGCCGGCCCTTGAGCTTGATCTTGACGTTGCCCATGACGATCATCGCGACGCCCTTGTGCAGGCCGAGACCGGCGACCGCACCCTTGTTCGCGTGCTCGTAGTTCTTCTGCGGGAAGCCGCGCATCCCTGAGATGACGTTGTCGCCGAGGAGCTTGGCCTGGCGCAGCGCGTGCTGGGCGTTCGGCGGGCACCAGGCGTTCTCGACGCCGGCCTTGCGCGCCGCGAGGTCCGGCACCTGGGCGTTGTCGCCGGCGGCCCAGATGTAGTCGGTGCCCTGGACCTGGAGGGTCGCCTGGGTGTCCACGTGGCCGCGGGGGCCGAGCGGCAGGCCGTAACGGGCCAGCGCCGGGTTCGGCTTCACGCCGGCGGTCCACACGATGGTGTTGGAGTCGACCTCCAGGCCGTTCTTGAGCACCACGTGGCCGTCGACGCAGGAGTCCATGGAGGTGTTGAGGTAGATCTCGACACCCCGGCCCTCGAGGTGCGCCTTGCCGTACTTGCCGAGCTTCGGGCCGACCTCGGGAAGGATCTTGTCCGCGGCGTCGACGAGTATGAAGCGCATGTCCTCGCGCTTGATGCTCCTGTAGTACTTGACCGCGTCGCGGGCCAGGTCCTCGACCTCACCGATGGTCTCCGCGCCGGCGAAGCCGCCGCCCACGAAGACGAAGGTCAGCGCCTTGCGGCGGACCTCCTCGTCGGTCGTCGAGTCGGCCTTGTCGAGCTGCTCGAGGACGTGGTTGCGCAGGCCGATGGCCTCCTCGATGCCCTTCATACCGATGCCCTGCTCGGCGAGGCCGGGGATCGGGAAGGTGCGGGAGACCGCGCCGAGCGCGATCACCAGGTAGTCGAAAGGCAGCTCGTAGGCCTCGCCGACGAGCGGCGCGACCGTGGCGACCTTGCGGTCCTGGTCGATGGTGGTGACCCGGCCGGTGAGTACCTCTGCCTTGGGCAGCACGCGTCGCAGCGGGACGACGACGTGCCGCGGCGAGATGCTGCCGGCGGCGGCTTCGGGGAGGAAGGGCTGGTACGTCATGTACGACCGCGGGTCGACGACCGTGACGGTCGCCTCCCCGTACCGCATCTTCTTCAGAATGCGACGAGCTGCGTACAGGCCTACGTACCCACCGCCTACTACGAGGATCCTGGGACGCTCCGTGGTGCTCATGCCATCGAGTATCCACCCCGCCGGAGGGGGTCGCTCGTGAGCCCCTTCACAAGCACTCTCGGACCTTCTGCTACACTCCGCCGCCCACGTGACCGAGGTCATGGCAGGCCAGGGGAACCACGGTGTAACGGAGGACGTTGCCAAGGCCGCCTGAGCTGGCCCCATCCCATGCGCGCAAGGTGAACCACCGCCCCGCTTCATGTGTACGTAACACGTCCGGCACATGCCGGACCGTGGGCCCACAGGCGGAGTTGGGCACAAAAAGAGGCCCGGAGGGCCGTCGAAGGACACATTCGACGGCCAACCGGGCCCCTTTCCTTGTGAAGAACTTCACGAAGTTTTTCGCGGCGGGATGCCGAGGCGGCGGCGCTAGGCGATCGACCAGGCGATTCCATCCAGAATGTCGTGTTCGCTCACCACGACCTCGGCGATGCCGATGCGCTCCATGATCTCCTGCAGGACCAGCGCCCCGGCGCCGATCACGTCCACCCGACCGGGGTGGATCACGGGGATCGCGGCACGCTCGTCGTGCGTGGAGGAGAGGAGCCGGCGGGTCACCTCGGCCACCTGCTCGCGGGAGATCCGGGAGTGATGGATGGCGGTGGAGTCGTACCGCTCCAGGCCCAGCGCGATCGCGGCGACGGTCGTCACCGAACCGGCCAGGCCGACGAGCGTCTGCGCCTCGCGGATCGGCACGGTCTCTCCGGCGAGGTCGAGCGCGGCGGCGATGTCGGCCCGCACGGCGGCGACCTCGGCGGCGGTCGGCGGATCGCTGCGGAAGTGCCGCTCGGTCAGCCGTACGCAGCCGATGTCCACGGAGCGGGCGGCCTCCACGTGGTCGTGGCCGACGACGAACTCCGTCGAGCCGCCGCCGATGTCCACGACCAGGCGCTCCTCGTGGCCGGGCAGCTCCTTGGTGGCGCCGGTGAAGGAGAACTCGGCCTCCTGGTCGCCGCTGATCACCTCGGGCTCGACGCCCAGGATGTCGAGGACGCCCCGGACGAAGTCGTCCCTGTTCTCGGCGTCGCGCGAGGCGGAGGTGGCGACGAAGCGGACCCTCTCGGCGCCGTACCCCTTGATCGCCTCGGCGTACTCGCGGCAGGCGGCGAAGGTGCGCTCCAGCGCCTCGGGCGCGAGGCGGCCGGTGCGGTCGACGCCCTGGCCGAGACGGACGATGGTCATCCGGCGGTCGAGCTCGGCCAGTTCGCCGGTGGCAGGGTCGGCGTCGGCGACGAGCAGGCGGATGGAGTTGGTGCCGCAGTCGACGGCGGCGACGCGGGTCATGGGGGCTCCTTGGGATTCCGAGCCCGTCCGGCGATTACGGACGGGCACACGGCCCACCGGGCGGTACCGGGGGTCTGGGGCAGCGCCACGGGAGGGGGCGAGGGGGGACTTCTCAGGCTTCGTCCGCGTCCGGCGCGACACAAGGGCCCTTCGCCCACCACTCCGGGAGCATCGCGATCGCCTCGTCGCCGAGGGGGTTCACTCCCGGTCCCGCCGCCAGCGAGTGGCCGACCAGGACGTGGAGGCACTTCACGCGGTCCGGCATGCCACCCGCGCTCGGGAAGCCCTTCAGCTCCTCGATCGCGTCGCGCCGCGCGATGTAGTCCTCGTGCGCCGCCCGGTACGCCGCCGCCAGCTCGGGGTCGGCCTGAAGGCGCTCGGTCATCTCCTTCATGACCCCGTTCGCCTCCAGGGTGCCGATCGCGGACGCCGCCCGCGGGCAGGTCAGGTAGTACAGCGTCGGGAACGGCGTGCCGTCCTCCAGCCGCGGGGCCGTCTCGACCACGTCGGGGTTGCCGCAGGGGCAGCGGTGGGCGATCGCCCGCAGACCGCGCGGCGGCCGGCCCAGCTGGGCCTCGAACGCCGTGATGTCCGCCTCGGTGGGCGGGGTGTGCTCCGTCGTGGGAGGGGGCGTGTCCATATATATGTGTCCGTACGTCTCTTCGTTCGTTTTCGTGACTTCGCTAGCGGCCCGCGTCCGCGTGGTCGACGCCGTCCCATACGTTCGAGTACCAGGGACGGGCGGCGCCGCCGTCCTCGGCGCGGGGCTGCCGGCCGGCCCGCGGGTCGATCACGGTGTAGCCCGTCTCGCCCGGCAGGACCATGTGCAGATGCTCGCGCGCCAGACGCATGATGTACGCGTCGTCCTGCAGCCGCGCCTTCTCGTCGCGCAGCTGCTCCACGCGTACGCGCGCGGCGGCGGCGAGCCGCTCCTGCTCGGCGATGTCGTTCCGCTGCGACACGTACTGCCGCATCGGGTACGCGAGCGCGACGATCAGAGAGCAGACCACCAGCGCGAGGAAGGCCGCCCGGCCGGTGAGCCGGGAGCGGCGGGCCTGGCGGCGGTTCTGCGAGCGGTAGACGCGGGCGGCGGTCTGCTCGCCGAGCAGCCGCAGTCGGGTCGCGGTGGAGAACCGGTCCCGGGCCATGTGCGCGCCTCCCCATTACGTACGTACGTCCCCGCACACGGTACGGGACCGGGTGCGGGGACGTACGGAAGCGGGGGTGTCAGCCCTTGAAGCGCGGGAAGGCGCTGCGGCCCGCGTACACCGCCGCGTCGTCGAGGATCTCCTCGATGCGCAGCAGCTGGTTGTACTTGGCGACGCGCTCGGAACGGGCCGGGGCGCCGGTCTTGATCTGGCCGCAGTTGGTGGCGACGGCCAGGTCGGCGATGGTGACGTCCTCGGTCTCGCCGGAGCGGTGGGACATCATGCACTTGAAGCCGTTGCGCTGGGCCAGCTCGACGGCGTCCAGGGTCTCGGTCAGCGAACCGATCTGGTTGACCTTGACCAGCAGCGCGTTCGCGGCGCCGTCCTCGATGCCACGGGCGAGGCGCTCCGGGTTGGTGACGAACAGGTCGTCGCCGACCAGCTGCACCTTGGCGCCGAGCTTGTCGGTGATGACCTTCCAGCCGGCCCAGTCGTCCTCGAACAGCGGGTCCTCGATCGACACGAGCGGGTACGCGGCGACGAGCTCCTCGTAGTACTCGGTCATCTCGGCGGCGGAGCGCTCCTTGCCCTCGAAGAGGTACTTGCCGTCCTTGTAGAACTCGGAGGCGGCGACGTCGAGCGCGAGGGCGATGTCCTTGCCGGGCGCGTAACCGGCCTGCTTGACGGCCTCGAGGATGAGGTCGAGGGCCTCGCGGTTCGAGTTCAGGTTCGGGGCGAAGCCGCCCTCGTCACCGAGACCGGTGGAGAGACCGCGCTCCTTCAGGACCTTCTTGAGGGTGTGGTAGACCTCGGTGCCCCAGCGCAGCGCCTCGGAGAAGGACTCCGCGCCGATCGGGGCGATCATGAACTCCTGGATGTCCACGTTGGAGTCGGCGTGCGAGCCGCCGTTCAGGATGTTCATCATCGGCACCGGCAGGAGGTGCGCGTTCGGGCCGCCCAGGTAGCGGAAGAGGGGGAGGTCCGAGGCCTCGGAGGCGGCGTGGGCGACGGCCAGCGAGACGCCGAGGATGGCGTTGGCACCGAGGGACGCCTTGTTGTCGGTGGCGTCCAGGTCGAACATCGCCTGGTCGATCAGGCGCTGCTCGGTGGCGTCGTACCCGACGAGCTCGGGGCCGATCTGCTCGATGACGGCGAGGACGGCCTTCTCCACGCCCTTGCCCTGGTAGCGGTTCGGGTCTCCGTCACGGAGCTCAATGGCCTCGAACGCACCGGTGGAGGCGCCGGAGGGCACAGCAGCACGGCCGGTGCTGCCGTCGTCGAGGCCGACCTCGACCTCGACCGTGGGGTTGCCTCGGGAGTCCAGGATTTCCCGGGCTACGACGACGTCGATGGACGGCACGAGCATCTCCTTCTGGGATGTGACGCTGAATGTGACGCAAGCGGTGCAGGGTCGCTTCGGCCTTGCGACATGAGCCTATCCGGCCCGGGGGCATCGGCCGGTCGGTGCCCGCCCCGTGGGACGAAAAAGGGAAGGAAACAGACAGAAACCCCGGCCTGGGGGCACCTCCCGCGCCCGCAGGGCTGCGGGGGAGCGTACGGGGGGAAGGTGCGCCGGGCCGGGGTGGCTGGGGGACGGGGGTGCGTGCGTCCGGTGGTCCGCCGGGTCCACCGGGGTAAGGGAGCCCCTAGGGGACTACGGGCGTCCCGGGAGTCCGGGTCGGGGAGCCCCGGAGCCGGGATCGGTCCCGGAGCCGGGCCGTCAGCTCAGGTGGAGCTTCTGGCCGGGGTGAATGACGTCCGCGTCGTCGATGACGTCCTTGTTCAGGTCGAACAGCTTCTTCCAGCCGCCCTTGACGTTCTCGGTCCCGGCGATCCTGCTGAGCGTGTCGCCGGCCTTGACCGTGTACTCGCCGTCGCCCTTCTTGACCGGGGCGGCCGCGCGAGCGGAGCGCGTGGTCGGGGCCTCGGCGCGCTTCGGCGCCGGGGCGGGGGTCTCGGCCTTGGGCGCGGCGGGCTTCGGGGCGGCCTCCGCGGCGCCACCGGTGTACGCGGCGTTGGACAGGCCCACGCCGCAGTGCGGCCACGCGCCCTTGCCCTGGCCGGCGAGGACCTTCTCGGCGACCGCGATCTGCTGCGACCTCGAGGCCTGGTCGGCGGAGGCCGCGTACGCCGTGCCGCCGTACGCGGCCCAGGTGGAGGCCGAGAACTGCAGACCGCCGTAGTAGCCGTTGCCCGTGTTGATGGACCAGTTGCCGCCGGACTCGCACTGGGCGACCGCGTCCCACTCGGAGGCGGTGGCGGCGGACGCCGTACCGGTCACGACGAGCGGCGCGGCTATCGCGGCACCGGTGACACCGGCGAGCGTTGCGAGGCGGATCGCCTTGGACGGGCGGCGGTGCGTGCCCTTGCCGGAAAGCAGCATGAAGTTTCCCCTCACCGACGCCTACGAGGTGAGCTGTCGGGTTCGGGCCAAGTGAGTTGCCCGGCCACGCGCGACCATTGCGCGCGGCTTCACCCCAAGCCGTGACCGTCCCTCATGGGGCGGACGCGGCACCTACCTTGGGTCCCCCGCTCCTGCCTACGGCGCTTGACGCGACGACTGTTCCCTTCGACCGACGGCAGGATTCGGCGTGACGGTCGACGGGGCCCGCGGTGGCGAGCGGTTCAGACCGTAAACGCACTTCTCCCCGATGTTCAAAGTCGAACATCGGGGAGAAAACGCCCTTACCTGCCCTGGACAGATGTCCGTTTTCGCAGGTGGGAGGCGGGTTGACCGGACTTGGCAGACGTAACACGCCAGTTGACCGGAAGAGACTCATGTCTCACTTGCGCAGAAGTGGACATAAGTACCCTAACTACTTCTTCAACTGCTTCTCCTTCAGGCCCAGATCGAGACTCTGGCCAGGGAGGATGAGGTCCGGGTCGGAGCCGACGGTCTCCTGGTTCGCTTCGTACAGAGCGGGCCAGCCGCCGGGCACCTCGTTCGCGTCCGCGATCGCCCACAGGTTGTCGCCGGGGCGGACGGTGTACCCATCTGCCGCAGCAGCGCCGTCTCGTGCCGATGCGTCATCCCGTGAGGCATGTCGACCGGATTCGCGATCATTGACCGAATTGCCCGCCTGATCCTCCTCGGCGGCAGAACCGCGGTGCTTGCCGGAGCCGCCCTCGGCGTCCGCGCCCTCGGTCACGTCCCGGGTGGACGCCGTCGACTCGGGGGTGGCGGACGGCTCGGTGGACGCCCCGCCCGAGGGCTTCCCGGACTGGTTGGGCGCAGGCGAGGCCGGACCGGAGGGCGGGGTCGAGGCGTCGGCCCCGTCGCCGAACGACGGCGGGTCCACCTCCTCGTCCGCCGAGCCGGTCGAGTCGCCCTTGGTGTTCGCGCCGGGCGTCAGCCCGGGGTCGACCTTGGCCTTGCCGCCGTCGATCGCGAGGCCGGTGATCACGGCGCAGCTCGCCCATGCCGACGGGCCCTGGGCGGCGAGCACCTTCTCGGCGACCGCGATCTGCTGCGAACGGCTGGCGAGGTCGGCGCGCGGCGCGTACGCCGTACCGCCGAACTCCTCCCACGTGTCCTGGGAGAGCTGCAGTCCGCCGTAGTAGCCGTTGCCGAGATCGGCGCTCCACATGCCACCGCTCTCGCAGTCCGCGACGCGGTCCCAGGTGGTGGCGTCGGCGGCGGTGGCGGAGCCCGCGCCCAGCAGCGGGATGGCGATGGCCGAGCCGGTCACTCCTGCGGCGACGACGAGGGCGGGAGCCTGGCGGGGGCGGCGGTGTCGACCGTTCCCGGAGAGCATGCGCGTGACCTTCCGTGTGACTGCAGGGGACCGGTGAGCCCCCAGGGGACCGAGGAGTCCCGAGTTGACGGTGAACGTAGCCGCATTCGAACGTCAGTCACAAGTCGATGCAGCGGAGATCACGTGAAAGTCACAGAGTTGATGGGCCGTCAGCTCGTTTGAGAAGTGAACCGAACGGGCAAGGTGCGCAATCCGCGCATGATGAGCCCCCCACGCCACCGCAATTCGGACGGATCGACCGCAAGTTGCAAGTCGGGCAGACGGGTCAGCAGCGTCGCCAGCGCGGTCTGCCCCTCCAGGCGGGCGAGCGGCGCACCGAGACAGTAGTGGATGCCGTGCCCGTACCCGAGGTGCTGGTTGTCCCGGCGCGCAAGATCGAGGACGTCAGGATCGGGGAACCGGTCCGGGTCGCGGTCCGCCGCCGCGAGGACGACGAGGACCGGGTCGCCGACGCCGATGTCCTGCCCGCCCAGGGTCAGCGACTCGGTGGCGAACCGCCACGTGGCCAGCTCCACGGGGCCGTCGAAGCGCAGGAGCTCCTCGACGCCGGTCTCGAGGAGCGTGGAGTCGCCGGCGGCGAGGGACGCCTGGAGCCGCGCCCGCTGCTCCGGATGCCGCAGCAGCGCGTACACACCGTTCCCGATGAGATTGACGGTCGTCTCGAAGCCGGCGAAGAGCAGGATGAAGGCCATGGCGGCGGCCTCGTTCTCGGTGAGGTGCTCGCCGTGGTCGGAGGCCTTGATGAGCCCGGAGATCAGGTCGTCGCCCGGCGCTTCCCGCTTCCGGTGGATCAGCTCGGCCAGATAGCCGCGCATCTTCTTCACCGACCGTGCGACCCCGCCGCGCGGCCCGCCGCCGTGCCGGATCATCATCCCCGCCCAGTCCCGGAAGTCGTCCTGGTCCTCCGGCGGGACGCCGAGCATGTCGCAGATCGCGTAGATGGGCAGCGGGAACGCGAACTCGTGGATGAGGTCGGCCTCTCCCTGAGCCGCGCCGTGCTGTTTCGCGACGATCGTGTCGATGAGCCGGTCCGTCAGCTCCTGTACGCGCGGCGCGAATTCGGCGACGCGGCGCGGCGTGAACGCCTTCGACACCAGCCGGCGGAGCCGGGTGTGGTCGGGCGGGTCGATGTTCAGCAGATGCGTCATCAGCTCCGCCTTGCGCTCGCCCGGGATGCCCGTCTTGCCCTTCGCGTGCGCCGGCTCGTCGTGATGCGCGGGATTCTTGCTGAGCCGCTGGTCCGCGAGCGCCTGCCGCGCATCGCCGTACCGGGTCACCAGCCAGGCCTCCACCCCGCTGGGCAGCCGGGTCCTGTGCACGGGCGCGTGCTCGCGCAGCCAGGCGTAGGCGGGGTAGGGATCGGTGGCGAACTCCCAGGTGAAGAGTTCGGGAGGTTCGGGGGCGGCGTCGTTCACCCCTCGACGTTAGCCCGGTCCTCGGCGGCCCGGATCGCGTCGCGGTACGCACGGGCCGCGGCCCGCAGCGCGGCCTCCGGGTCGTGCCCGTCGGCCTCGGCCCGTACGGCCATGGCGAGCAGCTCGTACCCGATGCCGCGGTCGCCGCGGTCGCCGTCGCCGGTCGGCAGCTCCACGTCGAGCCCGGCCGTCCGGACGCGGCTCGCCAGCTTCGCGGACAGGGCGAGACCGGGCTGGCCGAGCGGGATGCCGTCGGTCACGGACTCCCGCTGCTTCTCGACGGCCTTCGTGCGCAGCCAGTGGGCCTTGACGTCCTCGGGGGTCTCGGCGTCCGCGTCGCCGAAGACGTGCGGGTGGCGGTGGATCAGCTTGTCGACGATCGTCCCGGCCACGTCGTCGATCGAGAACGGCTCGTCCGCATCCTCCTGCGCGATGCGCGCGTGGAAGACGACCTGCAGCAGCACGTCGCCGAGCTCCTCGCGCAGCTCGTCGCGGTCGCCGTCCTCGATGGCCTCGACGAGTTCGTACGCCTCCTCGATGCCGTACTTCGCCAGGCCCTTGTGGGTCTGCTGCGAGGACCAGGGGCACTCACGGCGGATCCGGTCCATGACCTGGACGAGGTCGAGCAGACGGGCGCCCGGCAGGTCGTACGAGCCGGGCAGCAGCTCCAGGTCGGGCATCTGGACCCGGCCGGAGCCCGCCATGCGGGAGAGACCGTCGGTGAGGGCCTGGTCGCCCTCGCCGGCCGCGACGACCACGACGGTCCGGCCTCCCGCGCACGCGTCGACGAGCTCCTGGGCGGTGGGCGCGGCGATCTCCACGCCGACCCCCGCCTCGCTCAGATACGGCAGCTGCGGATGGCCGCCGTCCGCGCACAGCACCCGGTCGGCGGCGTGCAGCGTCTGCCACGCGGGCCAGGACAGCAGTCCGGGCGCGACGCGGTGGCTGGCGGTGAGCAGGACGATACGGCCGGGCTCGACGGGGGCTTCAGCGTTCACGTCTCGACCTTACGTCGCTCCGCTTCCAGGCCGGTCCTGGCCCTTCTTCGAGGAGGGGGCGGCCGGCTTCGAGAAGAGGGTGACCGGCCGTTCCTGGCGTTCTCCGTCGATGATGACGTCGACGAACTCGTTGAAGAAGGCGACCAGGCCCTTGATGGCGTGGACGGCCGGCAGCGGATCGGGATAACTCCAGGCGATGTCGGGCCGTACATCACCGCCGCCCGCCCACGACCAGTACTCGGTCGCCACGCCTTTGTAGGGGCAGCGGGTGTGCGTACCGGTCGCGGCGAACAGGTCGAGACGGACGTCCTCGCGCGCGAAGTAGTAGCGGACCGGCAGGTCCGTCTCGAAGAGAAGTACCGGTACCCGGGTGTCCGCGACGACCGTGCCCTCGATCTCGACCTGAACATGCCGAGTGCTGGGCAGGGCGTCCACCCGCTTGTGCGGGTCACGGGGGTGTACGAAGATCTCCTCCTCCTCTTCGTACCAGTGGTCCAGCACTTCGCGCCCGAACCACTCGAAGCCGATGTGACCGGCCAGCTCCTCGCCGGGGTACGTCCAGGCCGCGGCCCGGACGACCTGCTCGCCGACGACGAGGTCGTAGAAGACGGTCGCTCCCGCGTGCCGCCTGGCCGAGGCAGGCCGTTCGGTCCTGCGCAGCAGATCGGTCCGCACGTCCTCGGCCGGGAAGGCGTACAGCGGCACGGGGCGGCCCGGCTCCCAGACCAGAAGCGGTCGGCGGCTGTCGACGACGGTGACGCCGTCCCTGGTCCCGCGGACCCAGCGTTCGCCGGGCTCCCAGACCACGCGATCGGCCGGATCGGGCCGGCGGCGGACGACGGGTACGGAATCCGGGTTCCCTCGTGGTGCGGTCATGTGCGTCTCCTCCTGCCGGCACCGTGGCCCCGGGGCGCGGCCGGAGCGGGACGGGGACCAGGAGCCGCCCGCCGCCCGGCCCTCTAGGCCCCGGCCTGGACGGCCTCCGGCTCCTTGGTGATCTGGGTGATCCACGGGGCCTTGTACTCGCCGAGCTGGATCTTCGCGTCGTCCCAGGCGCCGTAGCGCGGGCTCACCTCGATGGCCAGGGCCTTCGACGCGGCGGTGAGCGCCTCGCCGACCTTCTGCTGGCCCTGCGGGGTGCCCAGGTCGGCGCCGAGCGCCTGGGCCAGCTTGGTCAGCAGGACCTCCTCGCGGACGGCCTCGTCGATCTGCCCGGGCGCGACCCCGCGCTGCTGGAGCAGCATCGCCTCGAGCTGCTCCTCGCCCCCGGACTGCTGGACGGCCGCGGCGCGCGCGTCCTGGAGCTCCTTGCGCGAGACGGTGACCCCGGCATCGTCCGCGGCCTTCTCCAGAACCCGGTCCAGGATCAGGGCGTGCAGCTTGGCCCGGGTCAGCTGCCCGGTGTTCTTGATCATCTGCGCGGCGTCCGGGGACTCCTCCTGGGCCGCCCGTACGTCCTTCACCTGCGACTGGAGCGCGGCCACCTCGATCCGTTCCCCGCCGACCACGGCCGCGGCGCCTGGGCGCGCCTCGCTGCCGCAGGCGGCCAGCAGGGGGGCCGCTGCGACGAGCGCGGCGGACAGGGCGAGCGCAGTGCGACGGCGGCGGTGCAAAGGGGCCTCCCGGCGTGCGGTGGTTTGTGCGAACAGTGGGTGCGGCGCGCAGCGCCTCGTTGAGGGGTGGTGGTCGGGTGACGGGCGGGATCACAAAAACCTTGCGGTGATCGATGGTAGGCAGTCGGAGTGGCGTGGGCCACTACTTCGAGGCACTGATTCGGTCAACGATCCGGGAGGGCGCGGTGGTGTGCGGCACCGTCCGGACCCGGCAGTCCGCCACGTCCCCTCGATGCGGGCAGGCCCGACACGCCTGATCGTCGCAGGCGCGGGCATCCGTAGGGCAGGGAGGGACCGCGATGAGCGCTCGGAAAGCTGTGTCCTGGTGGGTCAAGGCGGGGGTCGGCGCCGCCCTCGCTGCCGCGTTGGTGCTGATGGGCCTGCGGTTGAGCGTGCTGCCCGGGCTCGGCGGCCTGTTCGGCGAGGAGACACGCGACCGTTCGGGACCCGCGCTGCTCGAATCCATCCAGGACATCAGCCGGTACGAGGCGGCCGCGGGCAACTTCCAGGTCGTCGTGGACCTGGAGAAGGACACCACGTACCTGCCGGACGCCGTACGGGGCACCAGGGTGCTCTATGTGGGCGCCGGCACCGTGGACGCGTACGTCGACATGGGGACGCTCGACGAGAAGGACGTCACCGTGAACAAGGAGCGCACCGCCGCGACGATCAGGCTTCCGCACGCCGTCCTCGGCAAGCCCGCCCTCGACCCCGACCGCTCCTATGCCGTCTCGAAGCAGCGCGGCCTGCTGGACCGGCTCGGCGACCTCTTCTCCGACAACCCCAACAACGAACAGGCGGTCCAGCAGCTGGCGGTGCGGCATATCGCGACCGCGGCGAAGGACAGCCGGCTGACGGCGCAGGCCGAACAGAACACGACGAGGATGCTGGAGGGGCTCCTGCATTCGCTCGGGTTCACCGAGGTCCGGGTCGTGTACGGCCCATGAGACGTGCGCGGGTCAGCCGACCGGCGAGCGCTCCGGGCCCGGACCGCGGACCGGCTCGGGCCGGAGCATGATCGTGCGGGAGACCACGAACGTGATCGGGATCGCCGCCGCGGCCGCGGCGAGCGGGGACCAGCGGTCGCTGAAGCCACCCACGTCGACGAGCAGATAGACGCCACCGGTGGTGATCACGAAGTTGGCCGCGTTGGTGAGCGGGAAGAGCAGGAACTTCCGCCACGTCGGACGCGTGCGGTAGGTGAAGTACGAGTTCAGGAAGAACGAACCCGTCATGCTGAGCGCGAACGCGAGGACGTGCGCGGCGATGTACGGCAGCCAGGCAAGCAGGACCAGATAACAGCCGTAGTACGTACCCGTGTTGACGACGCCGACCAGGGCGAAGCGGAATATCTGCCACCGGACCGTCATCGCCGTACGAGCTCCCCCTGCTCTTCTCCCCGGTCGGCCCTGCCCCGCGGCTGGCGCGGCAGGCCGGCGTTGGTCGCCGCCACCAGATAGTGCGGGCGGCGCTTCACCTCGTAGTAGATACGGCCGACGTACTCACCGACCACGCCCAGCATCACCATCTGGACACCGGCGAGGGCGACCACCGTCACCAGAAGGGTGACATAGCCGGGCGTGTCCACACCGTTGACCAGTGCGGCACCGACTATCCAGGCGGCATACGCCATCGCGACCGAGAGCAGCAGAAGCCCCAGGTAAAGGGCCGCCCGCAGGGGCTTGTTGTTGAAGGAGAGCAGTCCGTCGAGGCCGTAATTGAGCAGCTTGCCGAAGCTCCACTTGGAACGGCCCTGCTCACGCACCGCATTCTCGTACTCGAAGGTCGTGGTGCTGAATCCCACCCAGGCGAAGAGGCCCTTGGAGAATCGGTTGTACTCGCTCAGTCCGAGGATCGCGTCGACCGTGCGGCGTGACAGCAGCCGGAAGTCGCCGACGCCGTCGACGAGCTCCACGTCCACCAGCCGGTTGATCAGCGAATAGTAGGCGCGCGCCGTGACGGTGCGGGTGACCCGGTCGCCCTTGCGCGTGCGGCGGGCGATGACCTGGTCGAATCCTTCCTCGTAGAGGCGGAGCATACGATGCACCAGCTCGGGCGGGTGCTGGAGATCGGCGTCCATGATGACCACCGCGTCGCCGCCGGCGTGCTGGAGTCCGGCCAGCATCGCGGCCTCCTTGCCGAAATTCCGGCTGAAGGAGACGTAGCGGGTACGGCAATCGGCCGCGGCGATCTCCTCGAGGAGAGCGAGCGTACGGTCGCGACTTCCGTCGTCCACATAGACCAGTTCGAATTCCTGATCGAGGAGCGCGAGCTCCTTGGTCACATGTTCATGGAAGCGGTTGATGATCTCCTCTTCATTGAAGCAGGGGACCACAATCGAGATCAGCACAGAAAGACCTTAGGCGACGCCATATGTCCGCCATGGATTCGACACATGGCAGACAGGCGACCATTGCGTGAACTGAACCCGCACGGACCGAATTGACGCCCTGTCATGGCATATTCGATGAATCATGCCGACCTTGGACCTCGCGCGGAAGAGCGCTGCCCGCAGCCGCGCGACCGCACACCCGCGACGGACGACCTCCCTGCGCGCGTCCGCCCTGGCCGCACTCGTCACCACGGTGGCCGTGTGCGCCGGCGACGCCGCCGCCCGCAGTTTCCCCTTCGGTCCGAAGACACGCAGCGTCAACGACCTGGGGAATCAGTTCGTCCCGTTCCATGCCCATCTGTGGGACCTGCTGCACGGCCGGGCCGGCGGCGGGATGCTGCTCAACTGGCAGTCCGGGTACGGCACCAGCTTCCTTCCCGACCTCGGGACCTATCTGACCAGCCCCTTCTCGGTGCTCGTCGGGCTCTTCCCGCGCGAGGACATCGACCTCGCGGTGTACGTGATCACCGTGCTGAAGATGGCGACGGCCGGGGCGGCCATGGCCTGGCTGCTGCTGACCCTGCACCGCGGCGCGGGCCGCCGGTGGATGGCCGCGGTGCTCGCCGCCTCGTACGCGCTCTGCGGCTGGTCCGTCATCGAGGCGACGTACAACACGATGTGGCTCGACGGGCTGATCGCCTTCCCGCTGCTCTGCCTGGTCGGCGAGTGGGCCCGGCGCGGGCGGCGGCCCGTCCTCGGCCCGGTCGTCGTCGCGGTGGCGTGGACCGCGAACTTCTACACCGCGTACATGGCGACGCTCGGCGCCGCACTGGTCGTGGTCCTTCGGCTGCTCCTGGACGAGGAGACGGGCGTGCGGGACCGGTTACGGGTGCTGGTCCGGGCCGCCGCGACCACACTGCTCGGGATCGCGCTCGCCGCGCCCGTGCTGCTGCCCGTCTTCCTCGGTTCGAAGCACGCCTACCCGGGCGTGACCCGGGAGTTCCGGCCCGCGGTGTGGACGGACGTGCTCGCCCGTACGCTCCCGGCGACGTACAGCTTCGCCACCCCGGCCCTGTTCCTCGGCACGGGCGCACTGCTGCTCGCGTGTGCGCTGCTCTTCCACCGGGGCGTGCCGCGGCGCGAGCGCCGGTGGTGGACGGCGCTGGCGGTGGTGGTCGCCGTGTCGTTCCAGTGGGAGCCGACCCATCTGGCCTGGCATGTCTTCGCCACACCCAACGGCAGCCCGTACCGGCAGACCTTCGTGCTCGCCGGAATCCTGGTGATCGCGGCCTGGGTGTGCGTCGCACACGCGTGGCCGGGAGGGCAGGCGCTGCTCGCCGGCACGGCAGTCCTGGCGGTGATCGCACTGGGCGCGGCGACCAGCGACCTCGTCACCGGGTGGACGTTCCCGCTCTTCCTGGCCGGTCTTGCCGCGGCGGGCTGCGGGCTGGTGCTGGCGAGCCGCTCCCCGCAGCAGCGGCCGCGGTACGTCGTCGTGGCCGCCGTGCTGCTGTCCGGCGCCCTGGTCGGGCAGGCGGCCGCGACCACCGCGTACACCGACCGGCAGCGGCTCGCGCGGCTCGACGACTATCCGGCCTGGGGCGCGGACCACAGCGCCCGGGCCGCCGCTGTCGCGGAGGCCGACGGCTGGCCCCGCTACCGGACCGACCCCGGGCACGAGCAGTTCACCGGCAACGACCCGATGCTGGTGGGCGGCGAGGGCGGCGGCTACTACAGCAGCCACACGCCCGACGTGCTCACCCGCACCATGTCCGCGCTCGGCGCCGGGTGGACCTCACGGGGCCGCAATGTGCAGAGCCTGGACAACCCGGTCACGGACGCGATCTTCTCGGTGGGCGCACGGGTCCGCTCGGCGACAACGGGCGCGGCTCCGCGGGTGGTGCGGGCGGCCGAGGTGCTGCCGCTCGTGACTGTCCGTCCGCGGGGACCCGAACTCCGCTACGGCGACTCGCCCTTCCGCAACCAGGAGCTGCTGCTCGGCTCCCGGGTGTACGGCGAACCCGTGGACGGTGTCTGCCCGGCCGGCACCGATGTCTTCCTCTGGGCGCCCGACCATGTGGGGACGGCCCGCCTCGGCGACGGCGAGCCGGTGAGACTGATCGGCCGGCCGCCCAAGCGGCGTGCGCCGATGACCCCGCTCGGCACGTCGAACGGGCCCGCCTCGAGGATCACGTTCACCGGCAGGGCTCCCTCCGACTGGAGCGCGGGCTGCCTCGACCGCGGCAAGCTCGCCGCGGCGGTCGCCGGGCTCCGGTCCACGGCCGCGGTCTCCGTGGACGTCCGCGACAACGGCGTACGGGCCGAGCTGCCCCCGGGCTCCACCGGTACGGCCGTGCTCGCCGCCCCGCGCATCGCAGGCTGGCGCTGCAACGGCGCACCGGCCGGCGGGCACATGGGGCTGGTCGCCGTGCCGCTCGACGGGAGGACGACGGTCGTCGACTGCTCGTTCCGGCCGCCGGGGCTGCGCGCCGGCGCGGCGGTCGGCGGGGCTGCACTGCTCGTCCTGGTGCTGGTGGGTGCCCTGCCCGCGGCACGGCGACGGGCACGGGGGACGGGGGACGGTTCGAGCATGTGAGCGTCAGCGTACGGCTACCAAGACTTCACCCGCACAGCACCCGCTGGTGGCCCCCTGAGCATGAAGCGCGGCGTACGCTCCCGGCCATGCCCTCCCTCCTGAGCAACCGGCTGGCCAAGCGGGTGCTGCGTCCTGCGTTCACGCTGGTCGAGCAGCGCCTGGAGCGTGCCACCAACGCCCTCCAGGCCGATGTCGACGCCCTCCACCACGAGGTGGCCGACCTGCGGCGTCAGAGCTACGGACTCGGGCTGCTGCTCGACCACGCCGGGCGGGACGCGCACCGGATGCCGACCGCCACCCAGC
Organism: Streptomyces sp. NPDC001970; assembly: GCF_053594115.1. Taxonomy (NCBI): domain Bacteria; kingdom Bacillati; phylum Actinomycetota; class Actinomycetes; order Kitasatosporales; family Streptomycetaceae; genus Streptomyces; species Streptomyces sp. NPDC001970. The sequence continues at coordinate 126,526 of NZ_JBSFDW010000008.1, forward strand.
TGGACACGCTGGTGCGTGAGGTGAGCACGGTGACGGGGGCGCCCGAGGGTCATGCGCGCCGCGACCTGACGGTCGCCTACCGCACGGTGGTGGCGCTGGAGGCGCTCGGCGTGGGCCGGATCGCGGGCTCCACCTCCGATGTGTGCGGCAAGCTGGCGGCCGTTCCGCTCATGCCGCCGCCGAACGAGGACGTGCTGGAGATCGGCACTCGGCACGGGCTGTTCGCGACCGCGCTGCTGCGCATGCTCCACCGCGCCGGCGCCGAGCCGCGGCTGACGATCGTCGACCCGCTCACAGGTGCCGACCCGCTGACGGGTGTCGACCCGTTGGTGCGCGAGGACGTCGTGCGCGCCAACCTGGCGCTGTGCGGCAGCCGCTCGGGCGCCCAGGCGCGCATCCAGCAGGGCGCCTCCGGCGACCCGGACATCCGCGGCGCCGTCTCCGACCGCCGCTACGGGGTGGTCGTCATCGCCGGTGACCCCTCCGTGCAAGGAGTCCTCGCCGACCTGGAGTGGGCCGAGGAGCTCGCCGCCGAGGGCGCGGTCGTCGTCCTCGACGGCTACGGCGACGACGCCCGCCCGGGTGTGGCCGAGGCTTTGGCGAAGCACCTCGCGAACGGCACCCGGCTCACGCTCGCCGGGCAGGTCGCGCGCACGGCGTTCCTCCGCGCGGGCTGAGGCGGGCCGTTCGGATCAGAGCGCTGCCCGTGCGGGCAGCCCGCACCGTGCGGGTCACCCGGCGCCGTCCCGTCAGCCGGGCCGGAACTGACGCTGGCGGTCCAGTGCGCGCCGGAGTTCGACGGCGTGCGGGTGGCCCGGGCCGTACAGCCGTTCCGTGTCGTGGAGCAGGCTCTGGAGCTGCTGGCGGCCGGCCGTGTGGTCGCCCATCGCGAGGAGCAGATGGCCGATGCGGTGGCGGATGTCGAAGGCACGGGCCGGGTCGGCGACGCCGGTCGCGTGGTGGTTCTCGTAGTACGGCAGCACCGCGCGGTACTCGGCGAGCGCGGCGGCCGGCTCGCCCAGTTGCTCCAGGCACAGCGCCGCGTCGTAGCGGAACTGCAGCGTCTGCGGATCGCCCATCCCCGCCTCGGCCGCCCGGTCGTCCGCCAGTCGGCGCAGCTCGGGCAGGGCGCGGCGGTACTGCCCGTCGTCCATCAGCGTCGTCGCGTACTGCTTGCGCAGGATCCTGACGACCGGTGAGTGCTCGCCGTGCTCGGCGGCCGCGGCCGGGAGGATGCCGCCGAGGATGTCCACGGCCCGGGTGATGCTGCCCTCGCCGAGGAGGCGCTTGACCTCGTCGACGGCCCCGGCGACATCCGGGCGCTCCACCACGACGGTCGCGGGGGCCTGATGCGGAACCGGCGCGTGCGCGCCCACCCGGTCCGGCCAGGGGGCGTGCGGGCGCAGAAAGGGACGCGTCGGGTCGAGCGGGCCGGTCGGCGTGCCACGGCTCGGCAGCAGCGGGACCAGGTGCTCGTACACCTCCTGCGCACCGGCCGGGCGGTGCTGCGGGTCCTTGGCGAGGAGCCGCAGCACGAGCGCCTCGAGCTGCTCGGGCACCTCGTGCCGCACCTGACGCACGGGGAGCGGCGGTTCGTAGAGGTGACGGTGCAGCACCCCGAGCGCGGTGGAGCCCGAGAACGGCACGTTCCCGCTGAGCAGTTCGTGCAGCAGCACCCCGAGCGCGTACAGATCGGTGTAGGGGCCGACGGCCCCGCCCATCGCCTGCTCGGGTGCCATGTACGCGGGGCTGCCGATCGGGGAGCCGGTGTGCGTGAGCCGGGTGGTGTCGGTGTCGAGCACGGAGGCGACGCCGAGGTCGAGGACGGTGACCGTGCCGTCGGGCTTCACCATCACGTTCCGCGGCTTGAGGTCGCGGTGGACGATCGGCACGGCGTGCACGGCGCCGAGCACCGCGCACAGCTGCGCGGCGATCGAGACGGCCCACTGCCAGGGATACGGATCGTGCTCGGCCAGGTGGTCGGCGAGGTCGGCGCCCTCGACGTACTGCATGACGAGATACAGGTCGTCGCCGTCACTGCCCGCGTCATGGACGGTGACCAGACCGGGGTGCACGACCTGGGCGGTGACCCGGCACTCGCGGACGAAGCGGCGGCGCATCTCGTCGGCCGCGGTCGCGGCCGCCATGAGGTCCGGGCGGAGCAGCTTCACGGCGACCCGGCGGTCGAGCCGCTGGTCGTACCCGGTCCAGACCTGGCCCATGCCGCCCTGGCCGATGACCGTGGAGAGTTCGTAACGGCCGCCGATGACCCGTCCGTTCACCGACCGCCCTCCCGCTGGTCCTTGCTCTTGCGGAGGATGTCGCTCAGCTGGTCGAGCTCGGCGCGGACCTGGTCGATGCGGGGGTGGTGCTGCTGCGGTTCGGCGGCCGGGGGCTGGTGGGCGGGCGGCGTGTACTGCCCCGGGACGGGGGGCTGAACCGGCTGCGCGTACGGGTTGGGTACGGGCGGCTGTGCGACCGGCGGATAGCCGTAGCCGGTGACCTGGGGCAGCTGCGGATGCAGCCGCGGGGCGACCCGCTCGTAGTGCCGGCTCTCCGCGGTCACGTAGTAGGCGATGACCCCGATCATGACGACGGTGACCCAGCCGAGGAAGGTGAGGGCGGTCGCGTCGCTCACCTCTTCCTCGCCCTCCGGAACGGCGACGCCCAGGAAGACCATGATGCCGATGCTGGACAGGAGCGTGGTGACGAGTAGTGCCCAGTCCAGCGCCTTGCGGGTCAGGATGGCGAGCCGCAACATGGGCGTCCACGCGAGGAAGCTGCAACTCAGCACCGTCAGCGCGATGAAGACCACACGCAGCGCGATCAGCGTGCCGTCGGCGGGGCGCCCTGGCTGTGGTGGCGCATAGCCGTGGCCGTGCATGCGTGCTCCTGAGAGGTGAACTGCCCTTGACGGGATCGGACGAGGTTTCGAGCGTATACACCGACACCGACAACCCGCTCCGGGTTGTGCCGAACCGTTGTTGAACCGATCACGCCTCGACAGTGCCCTCCGTCAACCCGTCGTACAGCCCCTGCGCCAGCTGTTCGCCGAGCCGACCCGCGAGCCGCAGCGCGTCCTCGAAGGCGGCGAGCGCCCTGAACCGCTCCCCGTACCGCTGCTGCTCGGCCAGGGGCAGCCGGGGCAGCTGAAGCCTGCGGACGTCGAGCCGGGTCGCGGTGGAGGCGTAGCTGCTGGCCTGGCGGTTGTTCGCGGTGCTGCGCAGGAAGCCGACGAGGAACCAGGGATCGAGCGCGGCCGGGTCGGGGCGCAGCAGCTGGAGACTGCGGCCGAGTGCGGCGCCCGCCGTTGCCTCGTCGACGACACGGGCGGCCGAACCCCCGCCGAGGACGGAGACGACGACGTCGCCGGCCTGGACGAGGACGGGTTCGACGTGGTCCTCGCCGGGGCCGGGAGTGTCCGGGAGAGCTCCGGACGGGGCGGTGCCCGTGAGGACGTCCTGCTCGGTGAGGACCGGGGCGGAGCCCGTTCCCGCGCCGCCCGCGCGCAGCGCCAGGGCTCCGGCGCGGACGAGTTCGCCCACGGTGGTGCCGGTCCAGCGGGCGGGGCCGGGCGCGACGGGCTCGGCGGGCGGCGGCGTCAGGTCCCCGGTCAGGCGCAGGGTGTCGGTGAGCCGTTCGCGTACGCCGGTGAGTTCGGCGGCGCTGCCCCCGGCCGCCGGGGGCGGCAGGTGGCGGGCGGGGGCCAGGTCGACGTCGTCGTCGAGGAGTTCGATGACGGGCACGCACCGGCTGGTGCCGGGCTGTTCCTCGACGGTGCCGTGCCGGTCGAAGGGCTGCCAGGCGTCGAGCACCGCACCCTGTACGGCCTGCCAGTCGAGCTTGTCGCGTCCCCCTCCCGGTTCCGCCAGTTCGGCGGTGTCCACGAACAGCAGCTCGGGTGCCGGGCGTTCCCCGGGGGCGGGGCGGCGCAGCACCCAGAGGTGCAGCGGGATTCCGTACGGGGGCGCCGCTCCCGCGGGCAGGGCGATCACCGCGCGGAGGGCGCCACGGCGCAGCAGGTCGGCGCGGATACGGCGGCCGGAGCGACGGGACGCTGCGGCGGGCGGCATCAGCAGGACGGCTGTGCCGCCGGCGCGCAGCCGGGACAGCGCGTGCTGCACCCAGGCCAGTTCGGATTCGGTGCGGGCCGGAAAGCCGTACTCCCAGCGCGGGTCGTAGGCGAGTTCGTCGTGGCCCCAGTTGCGCTCGTTGAACGGCGGGTGGCAGAGCACGGCGTCGGCGGTGAGCCGAGGGAAGGCCTCGGCGCGCAGTGAGTCGCCCGCGCGGGCGTGCACCTCGGCGTCGGAGTGCAGGGCGAGGCGGAGCGCGGCGAGCGCCGCGAGGTCGGGGTCGGCCTCCTGCGCGTACAGCACGGCGGGCTGCGCGACGGCCCTGAGCAGCGCGCCGGTGCCGCAGGCCGGGTCGAGTACGACGGAGGCGGGGCCCGCCAGCGCGGCCATCAGCGCGGCAGGACCAGGCGGGGTGAGCGTGTACTGGCGGGGGTTGGCGTCGAGGTACCGGCCCACGAGGAACTCGAAGGCCTGGCGTGCGCCCAGTTCGGCTGCGAGCTCGGCGGCGCCGCGCAGCAGCGGGACCGAACGGTGCAGGGCCGAGGTGTCGGGCGTGGGCACGGCCCGTTCGCCGGGCGGCCCGAACCGCGGGCTCAGCACCGCATCGATCGCCGTGGGCAGCATCGTCGCCATGCGCTCGTCGGAGACGGCGGCAAGCTCCAGCCAGGCGGTGTGGCGGTCCCGTACGAGCAGCAGGGCGCAGCCGGCGTGAACGAGGGCGGCGACCGCGCCGTCGGGGTGCCCCGAGACCCGCTGCCAGACGCGCTCGCGGAGCGGTACCTCGGCGAGTTTGCCCTGGTCCCGCAGCCACCGCTCGATCTCCGCGAGGGCGAAGGACGGGCTGGTCTCGGTGCCGCCGACGGGCTTGGGGAAGTCGGCGTGCCGACGACGCCAGTTGCTGACCGCGGCACGGCCCACACCCGCGAGCCGGGCGATTCCGGCAGCGGTCACCTCGGCTGCGTTGTCGGGCACGGGGCGGCCTCCTGTTCTCCGTCGACGGTTCTTGTCAGCGCTGATGTGACACCGAGCATACCGATGCGCGCGAGGCAGATCACTTCACAGTGTGAGTGAACCTGTTTTCCGTGAACCAGGTTGACTCGGTTCACAGGCTCTGTTCTGATTGCCCTGTCGCTGCAGAGGGCTGGTGAACGGTCCCGGCAACAGGACGACGTCACAGCGGCGTTGTCCCAGCGGCGTTCGCTCACCACGTCCTCGGAGGACACGAATGTCCCAGTACACGCAGCAGCCCCAGTTCTCCCAGCCGCCCGTCCCCGTCCCGGAGCAGCCCGCCCGCAACGGCCTCGGCACCGCCGCGCTGATCCTCGGGATCATCGGAGCGCTGTCCGGTCTGATTCCGTTCTTCTTCTGGCTGGCCGGAATCCTCGGTCTCATCGGGCTGATCCTCGGCTTCTCGGCGCGCGGCCGGGTCAAGCGCGGCGAGGCCACCAACAAGGGAGTCGCCCTGACCGGTGTCATCCTCGGTCTGGTTTCGCTGATCCTCTCGGTGGTCGGCGCGGTCATCACCTTCAAGGCCGTGGGCGACGCGGTCGACGAGATCAACAAGGCGACGTCCGGCAACTCCGCGTCGAAGAAGCCGGGGAGCGACAAGCCCCTGGAGAAGGCGGAGGACGGCGAGGACGCGACCGGGAAGGCTCTGGCGGCCGGCGACTCGGCGGTCTACGACGATGACCTGACCGTCACGGTGTCCGAGCCGAAGGCGTACACCCCGACCGAGTACGCGGTGGGCCACACCAAGGGCAACAAGGCGTACAAGATCACGGTCACCGTCGAGAACGCCGGCAAGGAGAAGTTCGACGCCTCGCTCATCACCGCGGAAGCCCGTGCCGGCAAGGACGGCGTCAAGGCCGAGGAGATCTACGACGACAAGGTCGGCGACCCGATCACCGGCACCATCCTGCCGGGCAAGAAGGTGACGGCCACCTGGGCCTTCGACGCTCCCGCCGACGCCAAGAACCTCACCGTCGAGATCAGCCCCGGCATCGAGTACAACGCGAGCGTCTGGGACCTGAAGCTCTGACCCACCCGGCCGTCGGCCCGGCACGACCTCCCGCGCTCCTTCCCTTCCCCCCGCAGCCACAGCCCCGGAGATGACCCATGTACGTCACCGCTCCCGCCCGCCTGAAGCGCGGCGCCCTCGCCGCCCTGTGCACCGCCGCCGGACTCGCCCTCACGGCGTGCGGCCCTCTGGGCGCCCTCGACGGCGGAACGGGCGAGGAGAACACCGACTCGGGACCGTACGCGGACCTCTCGGGTCCGGAAGTCCTCAACAGGGGGCTGGAGGCGACGAAGACCGCGAAGTCCCTCAGACTCGAGCTCACCATGCGAACCGCCGAGGGGCCGATGAAGGCGTATCTCGCCGTCGACACCAAGGGGGACTGCGCGGGGACCATATCCGTGGGCGACTCCGGCACCACGGAGCTCATCAAGACCGGCGACACCGTCTACACGCGCTTCGACGAGGCGATGCTGCGCAAGGAGGGCGAGGGCCGGCCGAAGGACGAGACCGACGCCGTCGTGAAGATGCTGCTCGGCAAGTGGGTCGAGGACGAGGCCGACGGTGCGGACGCCAAGGACCTGGTGCACTTCTGCGACCTGGACAGCTACCTCGACGGCTTCCGGGCCAACGACACCATCGCCCGAAAGGCCGGGGAGTCGACGGTGAACGACACACCGACCCTCGTGCTCACCGAGGCGTACCGCAACGAGAAGTACACGGCGCATGTGGCCACGAAGGGCGCGCCGTATCTGCTCAGGATCCAGGTGGCCGGGGGCGCCGAGCCGATGTCCCTCACCTTCTCGGAGTTCAACAAGCCGGTTCCGGCGGAGAAGCCCGCCGCGAAGGACATCGCCGACATCGACTGACCGTGGGCGAGGGGACAGCCGGGGAGGCCGCCGGAGGGGGGCGGCCTCCCCGGCTGCCCGTTCTCCACTCTCCGTGCCGCGCGGAGTCCGGCGGGTCAGAGCCGGTGCCGCACCCACACGTTCGGCTCGACGTACACCGCGTACCCGTGCCCGAGGGAGCAGTGCACCGGGAGCAGCGCGCCCGGGACCTGCACCGGGCCGTCCGTGTCGAAGGGGAGGCCGGTCCAGCTGCGCCACTGCGCGAGTGAGCCGGAGACGGTCATGGAGGCCGGGGCGACCGCCTCGACGACCGCGCCCGCCCGGACGTGGACGCGCAGCCACGGGTCGTGCGGGAGGCCGTCCGCCTCGCGGGTGCGGAAGGCGTACTCGGCCATCGGCGCCTCCGGTTCGAGGTGCTTGGCGCTCGGCCGGACCGGGGCGACGAGCTCCTTGAATCCGCGCGCCCGGGCGTTGTCCCGCATGGCGGCGACCATCCGGGCGGAGATCCTGCGGCCCAGCATGCCGGTCGTCACGGTGATCTCGATCGCGCTCACGGTGTCCGGGGCCCGGCCGTGCCGCAGATCGGAGAACGCCCACAGCAGCGCCTGGTCCCAGCCGGTGTCGGGCAGCTCCCGCCGCCCGTCCACGTCCAGCGCGAACGGGACGCTGAACGCCCGGGCCACGACGGTGCCTTCGGGATCGGTCGCGACCAGGACGTACTCGGGCAGCTCGGCGACGACACGGTCCATGTTCGCCCAGCCCACGGGGTCGTGCAGGATGAACTCCGGCCAGGTGTCGAGCATCCGCCACATGGGGGCCCGCAGTTCGGGCCGCTCGGCGAGGGTGGTGATCGTCAGCTCCGGGCTGCGGTCCGTGTCCATTCGGCGCAGGCTAGCGGCGGACTGCCCGCTTCCCAACCGGATTTCCGCACGGGTGCACGAGCCCCGCGCGACGTGCTGCTCAGCGGGGCAGCGGCTGCTTCTCGCACCCGCCGAGCACCCGCTTCATGGCGTCCCGCTCCCCGCTGGTCACCCACAGCCCGTACTTCCTCTTCACCGCGACCTGCCGGGCCACATAGGCGCAGCGGTACGCGGTGTTCGGCGGCAGCCAGGTCGCCGTGTCGCCGTCGCCCTTGCGGCGGTTGGTGGAGGAGTCGACGGCGAGCAGATTGAGCGGATCGTTCGCGAAGGCCTGCCGCCGGTCGCGGTCCCATTTCTGCGCGCCCTTCTGCCAGGCGTCGGAGAGCGCGACCACATGGTCGACGTCGACCTTGCTGCGGCCGCGTTCGTACACCACGGACTTTCCGGTGTACGGGTCGTCGGCGAGCGTGCCGGAGGTCACCTTGCAGTGGCCGTCCTTGAAGGTGACGTCCTCGAGGTCGCGTTTCAGTATGTCGTCGCGGGTCCCGCAACCGTTGTCGTCGGTGTCCGCCCAGGCCGGTCCGAACTCCTCGCGTTCGTATCCGGTTCTGGGTGCCCGGCCCTTGACGGTGAGGGACTCCACGGCGGCGAGCGCGGAGCCGGGTGCTCCGGCGGGGGCCTCACCGTCGTCGCCGGGGTGCGGTGTGCAGGCAGTGAGGAGGGCGAAGGAGAGGGCTGCGACGGCAGCCGCGCGCGATATGAGACGAGGAGTCACGCCCGCATCCTAGGTCGCCATACTCCCCCTCCTGAGGGTTCACCCGGCGCTTGAAGGAGCAGCCATGACCTACTTCACCGTGATCTCTGCTGTGTCCCCGTCCCGGCGGAGTCTGATACCGGACGTCGAGGACGCGTTCCAGGGCGCTGCGGACATACAGGAGGCGGCGCGCGGTCTTCCCGGCAGCTCGCTGGTCAGGATCGTCCCGGGGTTCGGCCTGCAGGAGACCACGTCGGTCGGCGTGCTGGTGCGCTCGCTCAAGGAGTCCGTGCGGCAGGCCCTCGCGCGGCCGTTCACCAGCCCGGCCTTCTGGAAGCGGGCCGAGCGGGCGCTCGCCGGTGCCTTCACCGGCCTGAACGGGCAGATGGGCGCGCCGCATCTGACGTTCCGTGATGAGGGCGCGGAGAGTACGAGATACACGTACAACCTGTTGTTCGTGCTGGAGGACGAGGAGACCGGGGACCGTGCGTACGTCACCGCCTTCTGTCTCGACGTGACGCTCGCGCTGGGCAGGGAGCGGGCGGGCGCCCTGGCGCTCGAGGACACGGCTTCCTACGCGATCCGGCTCGACGCGATCACCGTACGCGTCCCCGTGCGGCAGGAGTTGTCAGACCTTTCCGATGCCCAGCGTGGTCTCGCGGGGCAGCAGGCCTGAGCCGAGCACCTCCAGCCAGAGGGGGCCGAGGAGTTCGGCGAGCCGGCCGGTGTCCTCGGCTCCGATGGCCTGCCAGGGGGCGGCGGCCAGTTCGTCGGTGCGGCGCTCGACCTCGGTGCGCAGGGCACGGCCCGCGTCGGTGGCCGTGCCCTCGGCGTCCAGCAGTCCGCGGACGGCGAGCCGGTCGCGTGCGGCTGCCCACTCGTCCTCGTTCCAGCCGCGGCTCGTGAAGACCTGCGCGGGAGCCGCGCCGATCCCGGCGAACGACACCAGGGCCTCCACGGGGTCCAGTCCGGTGGCCAGCAGGGCGGCGAGGTGGCCGTCGCCGCGGTGCTCGCGCAGGACCGTGGCGGCCTGCCAGAGCACCAGGTGCGGCTCGTCGGGCCACGGCAGCGCCGCGTTGGCGGCGGCGAGCGGGCGGCCCTCGGTGTTCACGGCATCGGCGGCGCGGCGGGCGAGCGCGGCGGCCTCGGCGAGCTCGGCGCCGGCGGTCCGCTCGCCGATGAGCGCGCGGTACGCCCGGTCGACGCCGCGCGTCCGGGCGTCCAGCACCTTGGCGGGCGCGGCGACGTCCCAGGCGGCGGGGATGTGCTCGGCGACCATGCGCGGGCTGAAGCTGTAGAACGCGGAGGCCACCTGGCGGGCGCCGGGTGTCCCGAGGGGAGCGGCGCGCCAGGCGAAGTAGCTGGGCCAGCGCTCGGCGGTGACGAAGCCGAGGGCCCCGGCCTCGTCGAAGACCTCGGGTGCGTAATAGAGGACGGCGTGCAGGGGCTCCAGGAGGTGCCACATCTGCCGTACGCGTCCGTTGTCGATGCCCATGACGTTCCTCTCTCCGCGACCACCAGCAATCTTGTCGTCGACTAGATTGCGTTCGATGCCTGAACTTGTCAATGCCTAGATGGGGCGTAACCTGCTGACCATGACCACCGAGCGCACGTACCACCACGGCGACCTGCGGCGCGCTGTCCTCACCGCCGCCCTCGACGTCATCGCCTCGGAGGGCCCCTCGGCCCTCTCGTTGCGCGATCTGGCCCGCCGCGCGGGCGTCTCGCACGCCGCTCCCGCGCACCACTTCAAGGACCGCGCCGGGCTCCTCACCGCGATCGCGGCCGAGGGTCACGCACTCCTGGCGGCCACTCTCATCGAGGCGTCGGACCTGCGCGACCTGGGCGTGCGGTACGTGCGCTTCGCCCTGGCGCACCCGGCGCACTTCCAGGTGATGTTCCGCCCGGAGCTGCTGCGCGCCGACGACCCGGAGCTCGTCGCGGCCAGACGGCGGACGCGGGATCTGCTCCGCACGGCGGTGGCCGCGCGAGCGGGCGGCGGGGCCCGGGCGGACGACGGCGGGACCGGTTTCATGGCCGCCTGGTCGCTGGCCCACGGCTTTGCGACGCTGCTGCTCACACACAACCTGGACGGTCCGCTGGACGCGCGGGACCCGGAGGACGTCTTCCGCTCCCTCGCGGGGGAGTTGTTCCGTCCTGCCGGGAACTCCGCGGCGGGCTGAGCCGTACCTACGGGCAGAAGTGAGCGACGCGCATGCATTCGTGGTGTTCATGACGCTGCCGGGCCTGGTCATCCTGCTGACGGCGCCGGCCCTCGTCGACCAGCTCACGCTGCGGGCCGGCCGCTCCGGCCTCCTCCCATGGCGCAACGCGGCCCGCCAGGGCCAGATCTCGGCCACCGGCTTCGAGCAGCTCCATGCGAGCTTCTCCCCCGGCAAGCAGTCCGAGCTCAAGGAGCGCCGGACCGCTCTGCTCCTCCGCCACGACGCGCCGGACGCCGCACCCCCGCGCTCCACTGTCGACCTCACCAGGGGCACGGCGGTGATCCGCGCCCCTCGGTCGGCCGTACCCAGCCGCTGGAGCCCGTCACGACGCGCCGGACGCCGCACCCCCGCGCTCCACTGTCGACCTCACCAGGGGCACGGCGGTGATCCGCGCCCCTCGGTCGGCCGTACCCAGCCGCT